>CAZGBU010000049.1:8155-13904 GCA_964523945.1 uncultured Oscillospiraceae bacterium | reverse complement strand
GGCTGCGCAGCCTGATGGCCGCCATCGACGCCCGCGAGGGCGCCTGATTCGCTTAAACTCTGCAAGGACTGATTGCTATGGCACAACTGATTTACGATGAAACCGGCCGCCTGCTGTTCACGCAGGAAATGAAAGAAGAATATACGCTGCTGATCCCGCAGATGCTCCCAATCCACTTCGGCATGTTCAAGAAGTGCCTGGATCTGGAGGGTTTCCATACGGCGCAGCTGAACAATGATACCCGCACCGTTGTGGAAACCGGCCTGAAATACGTCCACAACGACACCTGTTATCCCGCTCTGCTCGTCATCGGCCAGCTGATCGATGCGGTGCAGTCGGGGCAGTTCGATCCGCACAAGGTCGCACTGCTCATCACACAGACCGGCGGCGGCTGCCGCGCTTCCAACTACATCCACCTGCTGCGCAAGGCGCTTGTCAAGGCAGGCCTGGAATTTGTTCCGGTCGTCTCACTCAACCTGTCTGGGCTGGAAAAGAACCCGGGCTTCCAGCTTTCCTTCAAGCTGCTGCGGCGGCTGATCTATGCGGTATACTACGGCGATATGCTCATGTGGCTGGCCAACCAGTGTAAGCCGTATGAGGTTGTGCCCGGCACAACCGATGCGCTCGTTGAACAATGGAAAGACCGGCTGGTCAACGGCTTTGACGAGCGCGGCAGCATGCGCCGCGCGACATTCCGCAAAAACCTCGCTGCCATCGCGGCCGACTTTGCCGCCATCGAGCAGACCGGCGAGAAAAAAATACCGGTCGGCATCGTCGGTGAGATCTTTGTCAAATACTCCTCGCTCGGCAACAACAACCTGGAGGAGTTCCTGCTCTCCGAGGGTGCCGAACCGGTTGTGCCGGGACTGGCCGATTTTCTGATCTTCAAGGTCGACAACCGCAGCGTTGACGTCGATCTCTACGGTGGAAAAATGATTAAAAAGCTCGCGATGAACGTCGCGGAGAAATATGCCGGCTCGCTGCAGCACGACCTGATCCATGCTCTTGCACGACACCCGCAATTCCGGGTGATGAAGCCGTTTTCGCATCTGAAAGAAGGAGTCAAAGGCTATCTGGGCTATGGCAACAAGATGGGCGAGGGCTGGCTGCTGACCGCCGAGATGCTCGACCTGATCGAGCTGGGCGTTCCGAACATCGTCTGCGCGCAGCCGTTCGGCTGCCTGCCGAACCACGTCGCCGGCAAGGGCATGATTCGCAAGATCAAAGACGATCATCCAGGCGCAAACATCGTGGCCATCGACTATGATCCCAGCGCGACACGCATCAACCAGGAAAACCGCATCAAGCTGATGCTCGCCAACGCACAGCGCACGCAGCAGACCGCGACCGAATCCGGCCGCGAAGCCGCGCAGAAAGCGCCGCGCGAACCGGCCATCGTCTGACGCATATTTTTTACCCCCTGTCCCATAGGATTGGGACAGGGGGTGTTCGTTTGTCCAGACGCCATTCGATCCTGCAAAGCGCCATTCTGCTCACCGCGGCCAACCTTGCCATGCGCGTGGTGAGCATGATGTTCCAGGTTTATATTTCCCACCTGGTCGGGGCAGCGGGCATCGGCCTGCTGCAGCTGACTATGACCGTTGGAACGCTGATCGTGACCGTCGGCACCTCCGGCGTGCGCGTGGCCGCGATGTATCTGTGCGCGGAAGAACACGGCCGGCACCGTCCGGGCGGCATCCGGCGGGCCATGACCTGCTGCCTGCGCTATGGTCTGACCGTCTCGTGCGTGGTCGGCGCCGCTGTGGTTTTCCTGTCAGACTATATCGCGCGCGTCTGGATCCTGGACGTGCGTGCAGCCTCAAGCCTGCGGATCATGGGACTGTTTCTGCCGGTATCGTGTCTGTGGGGCGTCATGGGCGGCTATTTCACGGCAGTTGGGAAAATCGGCCGGATGGTCGTCGTGGAAATCGCAGAGCGGCTCGTATCGATCTTTTTGACGATCGGCGCGCTGCTGCTGTGGGCGGGTACGGATACCGAGCGCTCGTGCTGCGCAATTGTCGGCGGCAGCAGCGTAGCGTCCGCCCTTTCGCTGGTTGTCATCTGGTGGCTGTACCGGCGTGACCGGCGGGTCATGCGCCCGACACGCGAGCCGCTGCATATGGGACGGCGGCTGGTGCGGCTGGCCGTTCCACTTGCACTGAATGAATATCTGCGCTCGGGGCTGTCCACGCTGGAACACCTGCTGATCCCTCGCGGCCTCTCGCGCGCAAGCGGGTCGTATGAACAGTCCATCTCCGCCTATGGCGCAATCCATGGCATGGTGTTTCCGGTGCTGATGTTTCCGGCCTGTGTGCTCTATTCGCTCGCTGATCTGCTGGTACCGGAACTGGCCGGTGCGGCCGCCGGCGGCCGGGCGGGCCGCATCCGTTATCTGACACACCGATGCCTGCGCATGACGCTGTTGTTTTCATGCGCCGTCTCGGGGTTTTTGTTCTGCACCAGCGCCCCGATGGGACAGCTTCTGTACCAGTCCGACGAGGCGGGGCAGTACCTGCTCCTGCTCGCGCCGCTCGTACCGATGCTCTACCTCGACGCCATTGTCGACGGGATGCACAAAGGACTTGATCAGCAGGTGCAGTGCGTTCGCTACAATACCATCACCAGCCTGATGGACGTCGTGATGCTGCTGTTTTTATTGCCGCGCTACGGAATCGGCGGGTATGTGTTCAGCTTTACCGTCTCCCATGCAGTCAACTTTTATCTGTCCATTACACGCCTGCTCAAAGTGACCGGCTACGAACCGACATTCCGGTTTACATTCCAGACGATTGCGTGCATGCTCGGCGCACTGCTTGGCGCGCGGCTGTTCGCATCGGGCTTTCCGGTCGCATCGCTGCTTGGCGCCATCGGCATCTACGGCGGCGTATTCCTTGCGCTGTTCGCCGCGCTGATTTTTATCACCGGTACGTTCCGGCGGGACGATCTGCGCTGGCTGCTCGGTGCACTCCGGCAGAGCGGCGGCACACAGAACTGAACCGGCCACGCGGCGCTGTTTTGCATCCGGTTTAAGGCCGCTCGGCCGCAGCTTTCATGGCCAGATCCGCCAGCAGATGCGCCGAGAGCGGGATCACCGCCTCGTCGATATCAAATCGGCCGTTGTGGTGATCGGCGGCGATCGGCGTGCCATACATCAGCTCCGCCGCCTTGCCGCCATGCGCCTGCACGCGGCGCATCATCACCGCCACATCCTCGCACGCGCCGAAATAGGCCGTCGGTTCCACCCGCCTGATGCCTGCCGCCTCCAGCGCATGCCGCACAATCCAGTCCACAAGCGCCGGGTCACTCTCGGCGCTTTCGCTGCGCAGCAGCACTTCGCGCTCATAGGTACAGCCGTACATCTCGGCCGCCGCACGGCAGACGCGGTCGGCAGCCTCATCCATATAGTCGTTGATCGGCGTCGTCAGGCCGCGCGTCTCCGCCCACAGCTCGGCGCAGTCCGGGATGACATTGCGCGCTGTGCCGGCATGCAGCACACCGACGTTGACACGGCTCGCGCCGTCGCCGTGGCGTGCAATCGCCAGCATATTAAGCGCGGCGCAAGCTGCCGCGGCCAGCGCGTTGCGGCCCTGGTGGGGACTTGCACCGGAGTGCGCGCTCTTGCCGTAGAACTGGACATTGAATTTCGTCGATGCCAGGATACCGTGACATCCGGCTGCGACCACGCCTGTCTCGAACAGATGCAGCCCGACATGGCCGCCGAAGAAGTAGTCCACATCGTCGAGCAGGCCGGCATCCACCATGCTCTGTGCACCGCGCATGATCTCTTCTGACGGCTGAAACAGAATCTTCACCCGGCCGCAGAGATCGCCGCGCCGCGCATGCAGCAGCAGCGCTGCGCCAACGCCGATCGACGCATGCGCGTCGTGGCCGCAGGCGTGCATCTGCCCGTCATAGCAGGAGGAAAACCCCTGCGCAGCCGGCCGGTGCGCGGGTGTGTCGCTCTCTGTCACCGCCAGGGCGTCGATGTCTACACGGATCGCCACGGTCGGCCCGGGCTTTGCACCGTCGATATACGCGACGCAGCCTGTGCAGCCGCCGGCGAGCTGCGCAACGATGGCGGGATCCGCACCGTCGCGTACCGCGCGCTCCATGCGATCGCGCATCGTCTGCTCATCCGGGAGCTGGGAGAGCGAAGCGGCATTGTGGATGGCCGCACCGTATTCGACACGGATCCCAGCCGCATGCAGGATCGAAATGATGTGTGCCGTTGTCCAGTATTCCGTCCACGCCACTTCTGGGTGACGGTGCAGATCACGCCGCAGCGCGATCAGCGACGCGTCAAGCTGTCCGCTGTCCCATTTCTTCTCATCCATTGCCGTTCTTCCTTTCGCGGTGCCCAATGCACGGGCAGTTGTTTCTTTCTATCATAATGCGCCGGTGAAAATTGTCAACCGTTTTCACGTGTCACGTTGACAGCGCCGCGGCACAATGATAGTATGGGACAGGCAGCTCGCTGCTCTTGATCTGCAAAGGAGGCTTCGCCATGCAGACAGCGCCGGACGCGCTCTCCGTCTCGCTCGATATCGGCGAGGCGATGCTGCGCAGCGGTGCGGACGTGCACCGCGTCGAGGATACCATTGACCGCATCAACCGTGCCTATGGTGCCAAGCAGGTGGAGGTCTTCTCCATCAACTCGCTGATTCTTGCCACAGTCGGGCATGGCGCAGGCAGCCGAACCGAGAGCCGCCGCGTCACATCCTTTTCCACTGACCTCGGGCGGCTCGAGGCCTTCAATGATCTGTCTCGCCGCATCTGTCGCTGCACGCCGCCGCCGGAGCAGGCGCTCTCGTCCGTACGCGCGCTGAATGTGCCGCTGCCACACCGGGAACAGTGGCTGACCGGGCTGGGTTACCTACTCGGTGCGGGCGGCTTCTGTCTGTTTTTCGGTGGCGGCTGGGCCGATGCGCTGGCCGCGGCGGCCATCGGCGCGCTGCTCTGGTGCAGCGACCGGCTGCTCCGTCCCCACCTGCCGAACCATCTGGTCTATACACTGTTGACCGCCATGCTGATGGGTCTGTTGGCCAGCGGCGCCGGGCAGCTGATCCCCATGCTGCAGCCGGACAAGATTATGATTGGCGACATCATGCTGCAGATCCCGGGGCTGATCCTGATCAACGGCCTGCGCGACATGCTGCTGGGCGATACGATGACCGGCTGTCTGCGCACTGTGGATGCGATTCTGACTGCTGTTGCCATTGCCGTGGGCTTCGCTGTGCCGCTTTTAATCTGGCCGGCCACATACGGCAGCGGCACGGCTGGGCCCGCGATACAGATCATCTTTGCCGGCTTTGGCACGCTTGGTTTCTCGCTGTTCTTCCACATTCGCCGGCGGCGGCTGCTGCCCGCCGTGCTCGGCAGCGTGCTGACCATTGCCATCTATCTGCTGTGCGAGGCAAAAACGGGGAACCGGCTTGTGAGTTACATGGTTTCCGCCATCTTTGCCGGCGCATACGCCGAGCTGTCGGCGCGAGCACTGCATGCCCCTGCCACGGTGTTTCTGATTCCGGGCCTGATCCCGCTGCTGCCCGGCGCAGGCCTCTATTATACGATGACCTCGATGGTGGCTGGCAACAGCGCTGACTTTGTGCACTACGGCATTGAGACGGTGCACGCAGCGGTTGGCATCGCCGTTGGCGTATTGTTCTCGTCGATTCTGATGCTGTTGCTCCGAAAAACAATCCGCCGCATTGCGGTATAAGAAAGAAGCACGCTGCTAAGCAGCGTGCTT
>CAZGBU010000049.1:0-8055 GCA_964523945.1 uncultured Oscillospiraceae bacterium | reverse complement strand
AACAATCCGCCGCATTGCGGTATAAGAAAGAAGCACGCTGCTAAGCAGCGTGCTTTTTGTGATTTTCAGCTGCACAGGTCGATCATCGCCTGTGCAAAGATCTTGCCGGCGGTGACCAGATCCGAGATGACGGCAAACTCGTCCGCTCCGTGCTCGCGGTTGTCTACACCCGGCATTGTACATCCGAACGCCACACCGTTTTTCAGCGAATGGACATAGGTGCCGCCGCCGATCGCAAGGCACTCACCCGGCTGTCCCGTCCAGTCCTCATACGCGCGCAGCAGCGTTCGGATAAAATCAGAATCCGCCGGCACATAGTGTGGCGCGACCATCTTTGCCTCAGCCATCACGAGGCCGGCTGCTGCGCAGCGCGATGCGATGACGTCATAGACGGTTTCCTTTGTTGCGCAGACCGGCATACGGCTGTCGTACGTTGCGGTCATCGACCGCTCATCGGCCGAGAGCATGTTCAGGCAAATCGTCAGCGCGCCGGAAATCTCGTCCTCCATTGCGACGCCAAGCGCCTTGCCTGCCCAATCGCCATGCGGGAACAGCGCATGCAGCGCGCGCACCGCCTGCGCCAAACCGCCGTCCAGCGGCAGATGCGCCAGTACGTCCAGCATACCGGTCAGCGCATTGTTTGCCCCTGCCGGGAACGCCGCATGACCGCCTGCCCCCTTTGCCGCAAGATGCAGCAGGCCGTCGTGTTCCGAAAGTGTGAACGACATGCCGAGCCGCGCAGCAGCCTCTGTGCAAACAGGCTGCGCCTCAGCCGCCGTCATGCCCGCGATCACGGCCAGCGCCGATTCGGGGATGACGTTGGACTTCATGCCGCTGTTGACCGAAATCAGCCGTGCGCCGCTTGTGCTTTCGGCATACTGCGCGGTGATCTGGGTGGACAGCATTCCCTTTTCCAGGTTGATCACCGGGAATACCGCGTCCGGTGAAAAGGTCATCGGTGCCTCCGGCTCACGCGTGTAATAATAGGCGATATCGCTCGAGCCGCACTCCTCATCGGTACCGACGATCCAGCGGATACGGCAGCACAGCGGGACGCCCAGCGACTGGACGCAGCGCAGCGCATACAGCGCCGCAACGGCAGGGCTTTTGTCGTCGGCCGTGCCGCGGCCATAAATGCAGCCGTCCTTTACGACAGGGTCGAACGGGTCGCAGACCGTCCAGTTATTCGCAACCGGCACCACGTCCAGATGCGCCAGAATATCCAGCCCCGGTTCGGCCGGGCCGAGATCCGCTGCGCCGACATAGTTGTCGTAATTGGTCACGGCAAATCCATAGCGCTCTGCCAGCGCAAGCGCCTCGTCAAGCGCGCGCTTCGGCCCCTCTCCGTACGGCATACCGGGCTGCGCTGCGCCACGGTCACTCGGGATCCGGACCAAGCGCTTGATATCCTCAATCATCTCATCCGTGTGTTCGGCAAAATATTGCTCGATCTGTGCTTTATAATCCATACAATCGGCTCCTTTCCCGGCTACCATTTTATTGCGTGCCGGCCGCGTTGTCAATTGACGAAACGCCGCCGCACAGATATAATATCAAAAGGCCGTTCGGCTCATGTTCAGCATAACCACACAGGAGGACTTTTACTACATGCGCAGGACCAGACTCAGCGATCGGCAGCTGCCCAACTACTCACGCGGCGAGGAGATTTTCAATATGGTCACGCACATTGTCGGCGGCGCGATGGGGATCGCCGTGCTGGCGCTGTGCGTCGTGTTCTCCGCACTGCACCGTGACCCGTGGGCGGTGGTCGGCTGTTCCATCTACGGCGCATCGATGGTCGCGCTGTACGCAGTGTCAAGCGTCTACCATGGCCTGTCACCCCGCGCGGACCGCGCGAAAAAGGTCATGCAGGTGCTCGATCACTGCACAATCTATTTTCTGATTGCCGGCACCTATACGCCGATCGTTCTGACTGTGATCCGGCGGGAGAATGCGGCGGTCGGCTGGGTGCTGTTCGGCGTCGTCTGGGGACTGGCCGCGCTGGCCATCACGCTGACGGCTGTCGACCTGCGAAAATTCCGTGTGTTTTCCATGGTCTGCTACATCGGCATGGGCTGGTGCGTGATTCTGATCCTGCCGATTGCACTGCGCGCCATGACCACGCCGGGCTTTCTGCTGCTGCTTTCCGGCGGCATCGCCTATACAATTGGCGCCGTGCTCTACGGGCTGGGGCGCACGCACCGGTACATGCACTCGGTTTTCCACATCTTTGTGGTGCTTGGCAGCATGCTGCAGTTCTTCTCTATTTTCTTCTATGTGATCTGAGCAGGCGAAAGACGGGACAGCTCCACTGGAGCTGTCCCGTCTTACTTCCTCAGCCCTTCATCGTATAGTTCGGGGCCTCTTTGGTGATGCTGATGTCATGCGGATGGCTCTCAATCAGGCCTGCGTTGGTGATGCGGATGAACTGCCCGCGCTGCTGCAGATCGGGAATCGTCGGCGTGCCGCAGTAGCCCATGCCGGAGCGGATGCCGCCGAGCAGCTGGAACACATTGTCCGACAGGCTGCCGCGGTACGGCACACGCCCCTCGACGCCCTCGGGCACAAGCTTGGTGTTGCCGGTCTGGAAATAGCGGTCCTTGCTGCCCTGATTCATCGCGGCCAGGCTGCCCATGCCGCGGTAGACTTTAAACTGACGGCCCTGGTAGATTTCCGTTTCACCGGGGCTCTCCTCGCAGCCGGCAAACAGCGAGCCAATCATAACGGTGCACGCGCCCGCCGCGAGCGCCTTGATGATGTCGCCGGAGTATTTGATGCCGCCGTCGGCAATGACGGGGACACCGTACTCGCTGGCTGCACAGGCTGCGTCGTAGATCGCGGTGATCTGCGGCACACCGATGCCGGCAACAACGCGGGTCGTGCAGATCGAACCGGGGCCAATACCGACCTTGACGCAGTCTGCACCGGCTTCGATCAGCGCGCGGGTGCCGGATGCCGTCGCCACATTACCGGCGATGAGCTGCACATGCGGAAACGCCGCCTTGATTTTCCGGACGCATTCCAGGATACCGCGGCTGTGGCCATGCGCACTGTCGAGTACAAGCACGTCCGCCCCGGCAGAGAGCAGCGCCTCGGCGCGCTCAAGCACATCGCTCGTCACGCCGATGGCGGCGCCGCAGCGCAGCCGGCCTCCCTCTTCGCGCGCAGAATTCGGATAAGTCTGTGCCTTTTCAATGTCCTTGATCGTAATCAGTCCCTTGAGGTGGAAGTCCTGATCGACAATCGGCAGCTTTTCAATTTTGTTTTTCTGAAGAATCTTCTTCGCCTCTTCGAGCGTGGTTCCCTCAAGCCCGGTAACAAGGTGATCCTTGGTCATAACCTCGGAGATGGGCCGGTCGAAGTTCTCTTCAAACTTCATGTCGCGGTTGGTGATGATCCCGACCAGGCGGCGCGACTCGTCGCAGATCGGCACGCCGGAGATCCGGTATTTGCCCATGAGCGCGTCCGCGTCGCGCAGCGTATGCGTCGGAGAGAGGAAGAACGGATTGGTGATGACGCCGTTTTCCGACCGCTTGACCATATCCACCTGATCGGCCTGCTCGTCAATCGACATATTCTTATGAATGATGCCGATGCCGCCCTCACGCGCCATGGCGATGGCCATACGCGATTCTGTGACGGTATCCATTGCAGAGCTGAGCAGCGGGATGTTCAGCTTGACTTCGCGCGTCAGGCTCGTGTGCAGGTCAATCTCGGAGGGAACAACTTCAGACGCCGCCGGAATCAGCAGGACATCGTCAAACGTCAGCCCCTCTTTGAGGAATTTTTCGCTCGGGTTGGTATTGATCATCATATCGTGCTTCCCCTTCCTCTGTCATAGTACTGGATTATTTTCGCTATTCTACCGCCCGCGCCGCGTAAAGTCAACCCGCAGGCGCTATTTCCATGCCGGGAATTTGCGAAAAAGTCAGGATCGTGTCAAAATGCGTCGCACCATCGTCAGCTGCCCCGCGGATATAGTACCTCGGGTCCTCTGCCTGTCCGAGAATATGCAGATCGCTGCCGGCAAAGCACTCGCGGCTGTAGCTGATCAGCGCCTCGGACAGATAGTGGCCGTGCATGCGGTCAAAGCCAACTGCATCGCATGCGACGTCGATATAGCGCGTGTTGTTCATGTGCCCGTTGATGTCTGTGTCGCTGTAGCGCACAGGGCGAATCATCCATTCCGTCAGGTCTTTCGGCATCGACGGGCGCGCGAGCCGGACCGACTTCACCTGTTCCGGCACAGCGGCCTGCACAACCTCCGGCAGCTTGTTCATGCGCTGAATGGTCCGGTTGTCAATATCGGTCAGCATCCAGCTTGCCACGGCCTCGCCGACCGGCTCGCCGTCGACCGACAGATCGTAATCACGGTAGCTCACTGCGCCGGTGGCCCCGCGCGTCCAGGTGGTAATGGTGATATCGCGGTCATGAAAAATCGGCCGATCCAGCCGGAACCAAAGCCGTGCAACCAGCCAGACGCTGTTGTAGCGTTCGAGCATCGTTTCGCGGGAAATGCCAAGGATGACCGAATGCTCGGTGGCCATCTCCTGCAGCATGGCGAGCAGGGCTGACGGCCGGCACAGCCCGTGCAGGTCGGCATCGGTGGAGTTCATGTGGAAATTTCGCTGCAAAATCTCGTTCAAACAAGTCTCTTCTTTCCTGGTAAGTCTGTACGGTTTTATTATAGCAAACCCTGTCGTCCGCCACAACGAGAATTCCGTCCACGCGACGGTAAAAATACCGTGCGGCGCAGGATCTCTGCGCCGCACGGTTTTATGCATCGAGCATTGCGACAACGCGCGCCCATCCGGCGCTCGCACGGTCGATCTTGACCGGGAACGCGCTGACGCGGAAGCCATAGGGCGGGAGCTGGTCGAGGTTGCACAGCTTTTCGATCTGGCAGTATGCCTGTGCAGCGCCAGCCTTGTGCCCCTCCCAGATCAGGCTGCGGTCGCCGGTTTTTCGGAACTGCTCAGCAATGGAGTCGAGTGGCGCGTCCCAGCTCCACGCGTCGGTTCCAACCAGACGCACCCCCTGCCCGGTCAGCCAGAGCGTCGCCTCCCGGCCAAAGCCGCAGCCTGCGCTCAGATACGCCGGCGTGCCCCAGGCCGCGGCTGCGCACGTGTGCATCAGAACAATGTCGCCCGGCTGAATCGCATAGCCAATCGCGTGCAGCTTCTCCTCCAGATCGCGTGCCGTACAGACATATCCATCCGGCCGGTCAGAAAAATCGAGCACGACGCCGTTTCCATAGAACCACGCAAGCGGCACCTGATCGATCGTCCAGGCCGGCTCGCCGCCGTTCATCGTCGGATGATAATGGTACGGCGCGTCGATATGCGTGCCGGTATGCGTGCCCAGCGTGATCTTTTCCACCGCCCAGCCGGCGCCGTCAAGCAGATCGTCTTTTGTCGTGCCGGGGAAAAAGGTCAGCATCTCGTCGACTGACGCCTGATGGTCCGTGTATTCGATATGCGGGATCTGCACCGGCGGATCAACCGGTAGCCCGTCGACAATCGGAACGCTCAAATCTACAAATCTCATTCAATTTACGCCTCCTGACAATCCCCACTGCGTCTGCAGAAACAGGCTGATCTGCTCAAATGCCTCGCGCGCCTCCGGATAGTCGAGGAAATCCAGCGGGTAGGTGTGAATCATATCCTTGCCGATTTTGAGCTGGATATCCACGCCGGCGCGCGCCGCGCAGTCGGCAAACAGCAGCGCGTCCGCCATCAGCGCCTCCGCACCGCCGGCATTCAGATAGACCGGCGGGAAACCCGATAGATCGCCGCGGGCCGGGCTGATGCGGACATCCGTCAGATCCGCGCCCGGCGCATAGACCCGCCAGACCTCATCGGTATCGGGCAGATCGTCAAGCACCTGCTTCTGCCCGCGCTCTGTCTCGGGCACTGCATCCGTCACCGGCGAAAGGGCCACCACCGCTTTGGGATACGGCAGGCCCTCACGCTTGATGAGATGCAGCAGCACCAGGCACAGCGTCGCGCCGGCCGATTCGCCGCTGAGAATGATATCCTCACCCTTCCAGCCCATTTCCAGAATTCCCTGATAGACGGCAATGCAGTCCTCCACCCCCGCCGGGAATACATGATCCGGCGCCAGGCGATAGTCCGGGGAGAAGGTGGACAGGCCAAACCGGTGCGCCAGCTCCGTTACATATGGCATCGCAATGCCCGACGAACCGAGCGTAAATCCGCCGCCATGCAGATACAGCAGGAACTTGCCGCTTTTGTGCTCGCTTTCGGCCCATTTGCCGGGCACGCCGGCCACGCTGCCGTCACGCACCGTGACCCCTGGCGGAAGGCGCAGCTCGCGCATCACCTGCGCGTCCATTTCCGCACGCAGCTCCGGCAGTGTTTTGCCGGCAAACGACGTGCGCTCCCAGATGCTGCCCGGTCGGTTGAGAAACTCCTGACTTGGCATAGTGTGTCCTCCTTTCTTTCACTGGCAGGCAGCCACAAACGCCGCCGCCAGAAGCTGACTGTCTTTTTCCTCGGGCATGTACTCCGGATGCCACTGCACCGCCATGCAGAAGCGGCGGCCCGGCAGCTCCACACCCTCGCAGAAGCCGTCGCCCGACGTGGCCGTCCACGTCAGCGCGGGCGCGAGATCGCGCACCGCCTGATGATGCAGCGAGTTGACGCTGTGTTCTCCTGCGCCGATCACGGCGGCGAGCTGCGTGCCGCCGTGCACCTCGACCGGATGGACGCCGCGGTCATACGGGCGCTCCATCCGGTGGGCGACACCGGTCGGGCGCTCGCTCGGCATGTCCTGATAGAGCGTGCCGCCCAGGACGGTGTTGAGCGCCTGCAACCCGCGGCAGATCCCGAATACAGGCCGGTCGTGCTCCACACACAGCCGCAGCAGCGCCAGCTCATGCCGGTCGCGCTCGGGGCTGTCCGGCCCGCAAGCGTCGATGCGCGCTGCGCCATAACAGTCTGGCGCAATATCCTCGCCGCCCGGAAACAGAAACCCGTCGAACTGCGTGGCATATGCCTCCAGCACCGCCGGCTCCTCCGTCGGCGTCAGCACCACCGGCGCGGCCCCCGCCCGCTCAAGCCACTGCAAATACGCTGGCAGCATCCAGACTCTGCTTCTCTCCCGATCCCAAAGCGAGCATACCGCCACAACCGGTCTCACATCCAACACCTGCGCTTTCGCCGCCGCGCCGCACGGCAGCATATGATATGCGCTATTATAGCACACTTTCCGGCAAAGCGGTATGTCCAATCCGCCTTTTGTCCATTTTTCCGCATTGCGGCAATCCGTCGCGCAATCCACTGGAAAAAATCATGGAAAACGCATTTTCTCCTGCAATTTCCGCGCTTTCGCCGGAAAAGGAATTGACAATTTCCCGCAGGGACACTACAATATGCGGAGCGGAACCCCGCGATATCATGATATTTTACGATGGAGGTCAATCCCATGAACAAGCAGGAGCTCATTGCTGCAATGTCGAAAGAATCCGGCCTGAGCGTGAAAGACGCCACCGCCGCGCTCAATGCATACACGGCCGCTGTAACCGCCGCGCTCCAGAGCGGCAAGAAAGTTCAGCTCGTCGGCTTCGGCACCTATGAAGTCAAAGAGCGCGCCGCGCGTACCGGCAAGAACCCCGCTACCGGCGAAGCCATCCAGATTGCCGCTTCCAAAGCTGTCACCTTTAAGGCCGGCCAGGCGCTCAAAGACGCCGTCAACAAGTAAAGCTACGCACAGTCACCGCATGCGCAGCCTGTCAAAGGAGCCGCTGCCGGCTTTTTTGACAGGCTGCGTTTTTTAATCAACGCATAGACAAAAGCGGCATGACTCCTGTCATGCCGCTTTTGTCTGACCGGGCTTATTTCACCTGTTGGACCTGCATCTCTTTCAGCTGGAGCTGCAGCCGGTCCGCAATCAGTGCGATAAACTCAGAGTTTGTCGGTTTCCCTTTCGTATTCTTCGCGGTCAAACCAGTCGTTATTTAATCCCCAGTCCAAATCCAAATCGCCAAAGTCCAGCCCGTCCAACTCTTCCGCCAGCAGATCATAGTCCCAATCG
>CAZGBU010000048.1:0-14011 GCA_964523945.1 uncultured Oscillospiraceae bacterium | reverse complement strand
AGCACAGCCCTTGGAGAGGGGCTCTAATAACTACTACTCTATAATACAAGGAGTACAATGCGGTGGAACTGAGCAAACAAACTGTCCGTCGGTGCCTTCTGATCGTCATCGTCACGCTCCTGCTTTACTGGGGGCTGACGCAGACCGATCAGCTTCTGTCGCTGCTCTCCGGCGCGCTCAGCGTCCTGTCCCCGTGCATCCTTGGTTTCTGTCTGGCATTTATCATCAACATCGCACTGCGCCCGCTCGAATCGCTGTGGCTGCGCCTGTGGAGGAAGCGGCGCTGGAGATGGTTGCTGCGCGCCAAGCGTCCGGTCTGCCTGATCGTGAGTCTGGCCATCGTGCTCGGCGTGATATTTGCCGTTCTGTTCATCGTGCTGCCCCGCTTCCAGGAGACGCTTACTTCATTTGTCGGGATGATCCCGACCTATGTTGAGCAGCTCAGCGGCTGGTGGGAACAGCTGTGTTCCTTTGCTGCGGAGCACGGTGTCACCCTGCCCGAGATCACCCTGGATCTTGACGCGCTGACGCTCCGCCTGACCAATTACCTGACCGACAACGGGCAGATGTTCGTCAACACCGCCGTCACCGTTACAACCTCCATCTTCTCATGGCTGGTTGATCTTGTCGTGGCATTCGTATTCGCGGTTTACATGCTGGCCCAGAAAGAAAAACTCTGCGGTCAGATGAAGAAAGCCGTCATCGCCCTGCTGCCGGAGCGGGCGGCAAACCGCACACTCTCGCTTGCGTCGCTGGTCAACCGCACATTCACCAGCTTCGTAACCGGGCAGCTGACCGAAGCCTGCATACTCGGCGTGCTCTGCTGCATCGGCATGCTGATCTTCGGTATGCCCTACGCGCCGGTTATCTCCGTGCTGATCGGCTTCACCGCGCTGATCCCCATTTTCGGCGCGTTCATCGGTGCGGCCATCGGCGCTTTCCTGATTCTTCTGATCTCCCCGATCCAGGCGCTGGGCTTTCTCATTTTTATTGTGGTGCTCCAGCAGCTCGAGGGCAACCTCATCTATCCGCGGGTCGTCGGCAAATCCGTCGGTCTGCCCGGGATCTGGGTCCTTGCGGCCGTCACGATCGGCGGCGGCCTGTTTGGTGTGTTCGGTATGCTGCTGAGTGTTCCGATCTGTTCGATTGCCTACACGCTCATCCGGGAGCTGATCAACCGGCGCCTGGCCGCGCGGAAATAACGTTCACGGGTCGTGCGCATTGACCGCCGATCCGCGCAGTACAAGAGAAGAGGAAATCGTAGCCATGTTCAAGCTGATCAAAAGGCAGCCCTCCGGGCGCATAATTGCGCTCGGTTTCGCCCTGGTGATCCTGATCGGGTCACTGCTGCTGATGCTGCCGTGCAGCATTCAGGACGGTGTTGAGGTCCGCTATATCGACGCGCTGTACACTTCCACGAGCGCCGTATGTGTCACCGGCCTGATCGCCATCGACGCCGGCGACACATTTGCCCCGCTTGGACAATTTTTTCTGGCGCTGCTGATTCAGGTTGGCGGCCTGGGTGTCACGGCGGTGGGTGCCGGCATTATTCTGGCCATCGGCGGGCGCGTCAACCTGAAAGGGCGCACACTGATCCGCGATGCAATGAATCTTGACTCCGGCCGCGGAATGATCCGATTTGTCCGCAGCATCTTCGTCACAACGCTGCTGTTCGAGCTGACCGGCGCCGCACTGAGTTTTATTGTATTCGTGCAGGATTACCCGCCGCTGCGCGCCGCCGGAATCAGTCTGTTCCACTCGGTCGCGGCATTCAACAATTCCGGGTTTGATATTCTGGGCGGTTTCCGCAACCTGATTCCCTATAACGACAACGTACTGCTGAATCTGGTGACCTGTGGGCTGATCTTCTTCGGCGGCATCGGCTTTCTTGTCATCCGAGAGCTGTGGACCAAACGTTTTCGCTGGAAAAAGCTGTCGATGCATGCAAAGGTCGTGCTGTCGGTCAGCGGCGTGCTGATCGTTGCCGGCACCCTGCTGCTGAAGCTGACGGAGGACATCAGCTGGCTGGCTGCGTTTTTCCACAGCGTCTCGGCCCGTACGGCCGGCTTTTCCACTGTCCCGCTCGGGACGCTTTCGTCAGCGGGTCTCCTGGTGCTCACGGTGCTGATGTTCATTGGCGCCTCGCCCGGGTCGACAGGCGGCGGCGTCAAGACCAGCACATTCTTCGTGCTGCTCCAGGGCATCAAATCAGCCGCTACCAACCGGTCCGAAAAGGCGTTCCGCTATGCGGTGCCGCGCGATGCTTTCCGGAAGGCGGCCGTCATCTTCTCGCTCGCAATCAGCGTTGTGGTGGTCGGCACCTACCTGATGATGATTTTTGACCCCGACGTCGCGCTGCGCGACGCACTGTTTGAAGTCACCAGCGCGTTCGGCACAGTCGGTCTGTCCACCGGAATCACGGCGGATCTGAGCGACGCAAGCAAACTGCTTTCGATTTTTGTGATGTACATTGGTCGTCTTGGTCCGCTGACCGTCGCTTCGCTCTGGTACTTCCGGAACGGCGAGCGCGTCCGCTACCCGGACGGCAATATTGCAATCGGTTAATGCGGAGGAGAATTATGTTTCACAAATCTGCCAGAGAGAAAACGTCATACGGAATTGTCGGCATCGGCCGCTTTGGCTATGCGCTCGCAATGGGGCTGGCCAGCGGTGGATCAGAGCTGCTGGTGCTTGACCGGGACGAGGAAAAAGTGCGCTCGCTGCGTGATGTAACAGAAAACGCATTTGTCGTCAAAGGGCTTGACAAGCAATCGCTGCTCGAGACGGGCATCCAGAACTGCGATGTCGCGATCGTCTGCATCGGCGAACAGATGGATACCTCCATCCTGACCACCCTGCATCTGGTCAGCATGGGCATCCCACATGTGATTTCCAAGGCTTCAAGCGCAGAACACGGCGAGATCCTGGAAAAACTGGGTGCCGAAGTCGTCTATCCCGAACGGGATATGGCGATCCGTCTGGCCAGCCGGCTCGAGACGTCGAGCGTGCTTGACTTTATCCAGCTGAGTGAAACGCTCAATATCTCTAAGCTGCTCGTTCCGGAGCAGATGGTTGGCAAGAGCGTTCGTGAGCTCGACCTGCGCGCACGCTTTGGTCTGAACATCATTGCGGTGGAAAACCGCGGTGAAGTCGTTGAGACGGTCAAACCGGACTACGTCTTCCGGAACAATGATATTCTGGTTCTCTCCGGCGGCAAGGAGGGACTGCTGAAGCTCTCCGACTGGGCCGTCAACTGAATCAATTGCATAAAAAACAAGGGCAGGAACACATGCCCTTGTTTTTTATATTTCATCCTGCTCAGACCAGCGCAGCAGTGTCCTTTGCGATCATCAGCTCCTCGTCGGTCGGAATGACGAGGACGTGAACCTTGCTGCCCTCGGCAGAGGCATCGACCTCTTTGCCGCGGCAGTTGTTTTTCTCGACATCGATCTGAACGCCCATAAACTCGAGGCCCTCGACCATACGCACACGCATGTCGGCAGAGTTCTCGCCGATACCTGCAGTGAAAATGATCGCATCGACGCCGCCCATCGCAGCAGCATACGCACCGATATACTTCTTGACGTCATACTCAAACATCTCAATGGCCAGCTCAGCGCGCTCGTTGCCTTTCTCAGCAGCCTCATCGAGATCGCGGAAGTCGGAGGAAACACCGGACACACCCAGCACGCCGGACTTCTTGTTGAGAATGCTGACCATCTCATTGATGTCCATGTCGTAGCGGCCCATCAGATATTCCAGAATGCCGGCATCGAGGTCGCCGGAGCGGGTGCCCATCGGCAGACCGGCCAGCGGCGTAAAGCCCATCGAGGTGTCGACGGACTTGCCGCCCTTGACCGCCGTGATGGATGAGCCATTGCCAAGGTGGCAGGAGATCAGCTTGAGTTCCTCAATCGGCCGGCCAAGCATTGCAGCCGCGCGCTCCGTGACATAGCGGTGGGAGGTTCCATGGAAACCGTAGCGGCGGACCTTATCCTTCTCATAGTACTCCTCGGGGATGGCGTAGGTGTACGCGACCGGCGGCATGGTCTGATGGAACGCCGTATCAAACACCGCGACCATCGGCACGCCCGGCATGATCTTCTGGCAGGCGCGGATTCCGATGATATTGGCCGGGTTGTGCAGCGGGGCAAGCGGATTGCACGCCTCGATGGCCTTCATGACCTCATCGTCGATCTTGACGGAAGCGGCAAACGCCTCGCCGCCGTGGACAACGCGGTGGCCGACGGCATCGATCTCGGAAACGGAAGAAATCACGCCGTGCTCGGCATCGAGCAGCGCATCGAGCACTGCCTGAATTGCCTCGGCATGCGTCGGCATCGGGATGTCAAACGACTCATTGTAGCCGCGCTCGGGAATCTTGTGCGTCAGTCTGCCGTCGATGCCGATCCGCTCGCACAGCCCCTTGGCAAACACGGTGTTGGTGTCCGGATCCATCAGCTGGTACTTCAGCGACGAGCTGCCGGCATTGATTACCAGAACTTTCATGTCAGATGTCACTCCTAAATCAATTTGTTTTCTGTCGCAACTTGTGATACGATAAAAACACGCTGGTTTTATTTTAGTATAGTTTAGCCAAAAGGACAACTGGCAATATACAAAAAAATCGGGATTTCAGGGGGAATTTTTGTGACAACGGCGGCCATCATCTGCGAATACAATCCGTTTCACAACGGCCATCTGCGTCAGTTTGCGCTCACACGCGCCGCGCTCGGCGATGACACCACCCTGATCTGCCTGATGAGCGGGAACTATGTACAGCGCGGCGAACCCGCGCTGTTTGACAAGGCGGTTCGTGCGCGGGCGGCCGTTGCATGCGGCGCGGATCTGGTGCTCGAGCTGCCGGTGACGTGCGCGCTGCGCTCAGCCGAGGGATTTGCGCGCGGCGCAGTCGACATCCTCGCGCGACTCGGCTGTGTCGACACGCTCAGCTTTGGGTGCGAATGCGGCGAAGCCGGTCAGCTTCAGTCGATCGTTTCCGCGCTTGCCTCCGAGCGCTTCCCGCTGCTTCTGCATCGGTATCTCAGCGACGGGCTCTCCTTTGCAAGCGCGCGCGAACGTGCCGTACAGGAGTTGACCGGGCTCGGCGCACTGCTGCGTCGGCCGAACAACATCCTCGCTGTGGAATACTGCAAGGCGCTGCAGCGCGCCGGCAGCACCATCGAGCCGCTGGCGCTGCGGCGCGAGGGTGACTACCATAGCGGCGAAACGCCGGACAGTCCGTCAGCCAGCGCGGTGCGCGCGCGCTGCCTGGCTGGGACGGATTACCGTGCGCTTGTACCGCCGGCGGCGGCCGCCTGCTACGTTTCGGCCGCGCCGCATGCGCTGTCATACGGCGAGCGGGCGGTGCTTGCGCGGCTGCGCGCGCTGGACGAGTCAGACTGGCGTGCCGTCCCATTCGGCACCGAGGGGCTGTGGAGCAAGGTGATGAAGGCGGCCCGCACGCAAACCTCCATTGCAGACATCCTCAGCGCCTCGCTCTCGAAGCGCTATCCGCGCACGCGGCTGAGCCGTCTGCTGCTGTGCGCATTTCTCGGCATCGATGCACAGGCACTCGACACACCAGCGCCGTATGTGCGTGCGCTGGCATTTTCCGACCGCGGCCGCGCGCTGCTGCGCGCGGCGCGCGCAGCAGGCTTCATCCCAGTCATTCACACGGGTGAGCCGGGGCCGGAGCCCGCGTTCGGCGAGCTGGAGCGGCGCGCCGGCGCGCTGTACGGCCTGTTCTCCGCCGGCGCGCCCGAATGCGCCGATGAAACGGGACGGCGCATCCATTTCCAGACACATCCTGCCGCGCCCTGCACAGAAAATTAGAAAAAGCACTTGCAAAACCGCGCCTTTCATGCTATGATACTATGGCGAATCAAGAATTTTGCGCATCGCGCTTTGGAAACGCAAGGAAGAGGTGAGACAAATGAAAGAGGGTATCCATCCCAACTATCAGCAGACCACCATTCGCTGTGCCTGCGGCAATGTCATCGAGACCGGTTCAACTAAGCAGGATATCAAGGTTGAAATCTGCTCGAAGTGTCACCCCTTCTTCACTGGCAAGCAGAAGCTGGTTGACACCGGCGGCAAGGTCGAGCGCTTCAACAAGAAGTACGGCCTGAAGTAAGAGGCAAAGTCCGCACCATTGGTTTGGTGCGGGCTTTTTTCTCATTCCGGCGCATGGATGCGCCGCATACGAAAGGAGGCGCCGGATTTGGACACGGCCCCCGTAAGAATTGATCGCGCCGTGCTCGTCGGTCTGAACGCCGACGTGCTCACCAAAGAGGAAACTGCAACCGAGGAGACGCTCGATGAGCTCGAGGCGCTGCTCGAAACCGCCGGCGGCGTCTGCTGCGGTCGGATGCTGCAAAACCGGCATGCGCCCGACCCGCACAGCTTTATCGGTGCCGGTAAGGTCGACGAGCTGTGCGAGCTGATCCGCAATGGCGAGGCGAATATGGTTATCTTTGACAATGACCTGACGCCGTCGCAAAACCGCGCGCTTGAAAAGCTGACCGGCGTAACGGTGCTTGACCGCAGCGCCCTGATCCTCGATATTTTTGCCCAGCGCGCCAAGACGCGCGAGGGTAAGCTGCAGGTGGAACTGGCGCAGTATAAATATCTGCTGCCGCGCCTGGCCGGCATGTGGACGCATCTCGAGCGCCAGGAGGGCGCCATCGGCACACGCGGCCCCGGCGAAACACAGCTTGAAACCGACCGCCGGCTGGTTCGCCAGCGCATTTCCCGGCTCGAGCAGGAGCTGAAAGATGTGCGGCGCATTCGCGGTGTTCAGCGCGAGCGCCGGCTGAAAAACGACGTGCCGGTTGTTGCCATCGTGGGCTATACCAACGCCGGCAAATCGACGCTGCTCAATCTGCTCACCGATGCCGGCATTCCCGCCAACAACCGTCTGTTTGACACGCTCGACACCACCACGCGCCAGTTCAGCGTGTCCGACACCTGTCAGGTGCTGCTGTCCGACACAGTCGGCTTCATCGCCAAGCTGCCGCATCATCTCGTCGAGGCGTTCAAAGCAACGCTCGAAGAGCTTGAATACGCCGACCTGCTGATCCACGTCATCGACGCGGCCGATCCAAACCGCACCGAACACATTGCGGTCGTCGATCATCTGATCGCGCAGCTGGCCAAGCCGGGCGTCCCCGTGATCGAGGCATACAACAAGTGCGACCTGGTCACCGAAGACGACATCCCGCGCGGTGAGAACCGGCTCGCCATCTCCGCGCGGGAAAACCGCGGGATCCCGGATTTGTGCAGGCTGATCGAACAGAATCTCAACCGCGGGCTGCACCGGGTACGGTTTCTGCTGCCCTACGCAATGGCCGGCCAGGTCGACACCCTATATCAGACGGCACAGGTGCTCTCGTGCGAGTATCTGGAAAGTGGCATTGCTGTTGAAGCCGTCTGCGACGACGCGGTGCTCGGCCGCCTGCGCCCGTACCGGGAAGAGGTATGAGCATGGAGGAATACTTCGTTCCGACCACAGATGCGCAGGCGGAATTTACCGAGAAGCGCTCGCGCTTCATCGGCCGGATTTTCGTTGTGGCGCACGAGGAGGCGGCGCTGGAGGCGCTTGACGGCGTGCGCCGCACGCACTGGGACGCAACGCATAATGTCTACGCCTATATCATTCATGATGGTCCGACGCGCTATTCCGACGACGGCGAGCCGGGTGGTACGGCAGGCATGCCTGTGCTCGAGGTCCTGCGCCGGGAAAAGCTGGAGGACGTACTGTGCGTCGTGACGCGCTATTTCGGCGGCACACTGCTCGGCGCAGGCGGACTGGTACGCGCATACGCGAAGTCGGCGCACCTGGCACTTGCAGCGGCCGGCATTTCCATCCGCCGCATCTGGCAGGAGGCTGATATCCCCTGTCCTTACAGCCTGTTTGAGCGCGTCCGGAAAGAGATCACGCGCTGCGGCGGACTGATTGCCGACACGGAATACGGCGCAGACGTCCTGATCCGCGCACTCATCCCGCAGCAGCAGACCGAAACATTCACAAAGCGGCTGACCGAGTTCTCAGCCGGGGCACTCATGCCGGTGCTTGGCGGGCAGGAATACCGCGCAGTCCCCGTCGGCGGATGAGAAAATGATTTTCCGGCCCGCATACAGGGGGAATCCGCATTGTTTTTGCGTATATAAAAAAGAGGTTGTCTTTTCGGGAGGTGAGATGATGACCGTTCGCGAGCGGCTCGAACAGGAGGAATACGACCGCCTGGCGCCATACGCCGCGCACGCAGCCGAATCAAGGGGCCGTCCGCATCCGGACGAGCCGTGTACAGTCCGCACCTGCTTTCAGCGTGATACCGACCGCATTCTGCACTCAAAATCCTTCCGCCGTCTGATGCATAAGACGCAGGTATTCCTGCAGCCGGAGGGGGATCACTACCGCACACGCATGACCCATACGCTCGAGGTGGCGCGCATTGCGCGCACCATTGCACGCGGGCTGCGGCTCAATGAGGATCTGACCGAGGCGGCCGCGTTCGGCCATGATCTCGGCCATACGCCGTTTGGTCACGCCGGCGAATATGCGCTGCGCGAGATCTACGGCGGCGGCTTTTATCACAACGAGCAGTCGCTGCGCGTGGTGGATCTGCTTGAAAAAAGCGGTCAGGGGCTGAACCTGACCTATGAGGTCCGCATGGGCATCGTCGGCCATACCGGGCCGCGTATCCCCGAGACGCTGGAGGGACAGATCATCCGCTATGCCGACCGCATCGCCTATATCAACCATGACATCGACGACGCGATGCGCGCCGGCATCCTCTCCGACGGGGATATCCCGGCCGCGATCTCCGATGTGCTCGGTGTCAACCACAAGCAGCGCATCAACACGCTTGTGACCGATATGATCGAAGCGTCTGCCGGCCAGGCATCGCTGCGGATGCACCCGGAGATCGAGCGCACAATGGAGAATCTGCGCGATTTCATGTTTGAAAAGGTCTACCGCAATCCGGTCGCCAAGGGTGAAGAGGGCAAGGCAAAGGAGATTGTCAAGCGCCTGTATGAGTACTACCTGTCCCACCCGGAAGCGATGAGCGAAGAATACCGCCGCATTGCCGAGCGCGAGGGAACCGACCGCGCCGTTGTAGACTATATCGCCGGTATGACCGACAAATACGCCATTTATAAATTCAGCGAGATCTTCATCCCCACGGCCTGGCAGCTGCGGGACTGAACGGTTCCCGCACGGCAAGGAGGTGACGAAGTGGCGTTTCCGGCAGTATTTCTTGACGAACTGATTGCTCGCAGTCCAATTGAGGACGTCGTCGGGCAATATGTGACG
This sequence comes from uncultured Oscillospiraceae bacterium, assembly GCA_964523945.1. Classification (GTDB taxonomy): domain Bacteria; phylum Bacillota; class Clostridia; order Oscillospirales; family Oscillospiraceae; genus CAKTOF01. The sequence continues at coordinate 4,692 of CAZGBU010000048.1, read as the reverse complement.
CTGACACGGCGCGGCAGCAATCTGTTTGGCCTGTGTCCGTTTCACTCGGAAAAGACGCCCTCGTTCTCCGTCGCGCCCGACAAGGGGATCTATTATTGCTTCGGCTGCCACAAGGGCGGCGGCGTCATCAATTTCATCATGGAACAGGAGGGCCTGGACTATCCGGACGCGGTGCGATTTCTCGCCCGCCGCGCCGGGCTGGAGGTGCCGGAAAACGATTACGGCTCCACCTACAGGCGCAAGCAGCGTCTCTGGGCGCTCTGTCGCGAGGCGGCGCGCTATTTTCACGACTGCCTGCTCGACGAGCGCACCGGGGCGCCGGGGCGTGCGTATCTCGCGCAACGCGGCCTGCCGAAGGGGATCCAGACGCGCTTCGGCATCGGCTATGCGCCGGAGGGCTGGAACAATCTGATCGACGCGATGGCACAAAAGGGCTACGAAAAGCAGGACCTACTCGACGCCGGTCTGGCCGTCAAGAGCCGCGAGAAAGGCTCCATCTATGACCGCTTCCGCGACCGTGTGATGTTCCCGATCATCGACGTGCGCGGAAATGTCATCGGCTTCGGCGGCCGCGTGCTCGGCGACGGTGAGCCGAAATATCTCAACTCGCCCGAGACGATCATCTTCAACAAGCGCAAGAACCTGTTCGCACTGAACCTCGCCAAAAAGAGCCGACAGGGACGCCTGATCCTCACCGAGGGCTACTTGGACGCGATCACACTGCACCAGTACGGATTCGACTGCGCAGTCGCTTCCCTCGGCACCTCGCTGACGGAGGACCATGTGACGCTGATTGCGAAGTATACCCGGGAAGTCGTCATCACCTACGACGCCGACGCCGCCGGACAAAATGCGACGCAGCGCGCGATCTCACTGCTCGAGCAGAGCGGTGTTACCGTACGCATCCTGCGCGTGCACGGCGCAAAAGATCCGGACGAGTTCCTCCGCAAATATGGAGCCGACCGCTTCCGGCTGCTGCTGGAGCAGTCGGAGAACCCGGTGGAATACCAGCTCGAGCGGCTTCAGACGCAGTTCGACCTGACGCAGGCCGACCAGAAAGCAGAATTCGGCAAGCAGGCCGCGCGCTATCTGGCCACGCTGTCGAGCGCGATTGAACGCGACCTGTACGGCGCGCGCGCCGCAGAGGCCGCCGGCATTACGCCGGAGGCCATGCAGCAGGAGATCGCGGCCGCATACCGGCGCCGCACCGCCGCGCAGAAAAAAAAGCAGGCGCGCATCGACCTTTCACCGGCAGCGGCGCTGCAGCCGAAAGCGCGCAGCCTGCACTACGACAACGTCCGCTCTGCACTGGCGGAGGAGGGGCTGCTGCGCCTGCTGCTGACCGAACCGGCACTGTTCGACAAAACGGCGGAGCTGGCACCGGAGGCATTTTCCTCACCGCTGCTCGGCCGTGCATTCCAGGCGCTCCGATCGCTGTACCAGCAGGGGCTGTATCCGTCGATCAGTGCGCTCAGCGCGGACGAATTCTCCGCGGAGGAAATCGCCCACCTGACCGCTGTGGCACAGCGGCAGGACGTCATTGTCAACGAAGACGAATTGGCCGACTATCTGGCGACAATCCGCCGCGAGAGCGGGCTGTCCCAGTTCAAAAAAGACAAAAATCTCAAACTGATGTGGGATCAACTCAAACAAACCAAGGGATACGGAGGATAAACCATGGCAACCGAAAAGAAAACCCCCGTGACCGGGCCGGCGCCGGAAACGATGCAGCCCGATACGGTGCTGCCCGAGGCGCAGGTCGACGTGCAGACCGGAACACCGGCCGCTTCGGAGCAGGCGGCCGAACGCACCCCGCAGCAGAAGCTCGACGATTTGATCGCCCAGGGCAAAAAAAGCGGGAAGCTGCCCTCGCGCCTGGTCGTCGATACGCTCGATGCCGCAGGCGCAGACGCAGATCAGGCCGAGCATTTCTACGACCGGCTTGAGGCCAGCGGCATTGAGATTGACGTCGATGACATTCTCGACGTCATCCAGGCTGTCAACCTCGACGAAAACGCCGAGCCGGCCGACAGTGAGATCAAGCAGATCGAAGAAGAGGAACTGGTCGACACTGAGGTGCTGATGGATACGCTGTCCGTCGATGATCCGGTCCGGATGTACCTCAAGGAGATCGGCAAAGTACCGCTGCTGACCGCCGAAGAAGAGGTCGATCTGGCACGCCGGATGGCCGAGGGCGACGAGGATGCCAAGCAGCGCCTGGCTGAAGCAAATTTGCGGCTGGTCGTGTCGATCGCCAAGCGCTATGTCGGGCGCGGCATGCTCTTCCTTGACCTGATCCAAGAGGGCAACCTGGGACTGATCAAGGCGGTGGAGAAATTTGACTACACCAAGGGCTATAAATTCTCTACATATGCCACCTGGTGGATCCGGCAGGCCATCACCCGTGCCATCGCCGACCAGGCGCGCACCATCCGCATCCCGGTCCACATGGTCGAGACAATCAACAAGGTGGTGCGCACCTCCCGCGCGCTGCTGCAGGAGCTCGGCCACGATCCGAGCGCCGACGAGATCGCCAAGGAGATGAACATCGCACCGGAAAAGGTCGAGGAAATCCTGAAGATCGCGCAGGAGCCGGTTTCACTCGAGACGCCGATCGGAGAAGAGGAGGACAGCCATCTCGGCGACTTCATTCAGGACGAGGACGCGTCCGAGCCGTCTGAGGCCGCGTCGTACAATCTGCTGCGCGAGCAGCTCGTCGACGTGCTCAGCACGCTGACGCCGCGCGAGGAGAAGGTGCTGCGGCTGCGTTTTGGCCTGGAGGACGGCCGCGCCCGCACGCTCGAAGAGGTCGGCAAGGAATTCAATGTCACACGCGAGCGCATCCGCCAGATCGAGGCCAAGGCGCTGCGAAAGTTGCGTCACCCCTCCCGTTCAAAGAAGCTGAAAGACTTTTTGAACTGAACGCTGTCGCCCTGTTCGGGCGTGGATTGAAATGCCCAATAGCCGGCGTTTTCCGCTCCCAGCGGTGCCGGGCGCTCCCCGCAAGGGTGCGTGGATTGAAATGTCCAGTGGTATCCGGTGTAGGTTGCATCTTTGCCCGTATGCCCGCAGCGAGCCAAACAGCCGAGCCGCTCCCCCTGCGGGGAGCGGCTCGAACACTGTCCGCAGAACGATCAGCCGTGCTTGTTCAGATGCGGACGGCAGCGGCAAACGCTGATTTGAGCGCGCGGCGCACATCATGCACGCTGCGGCAGTCGCCGACGATCCAGAACTGATCGGTCAGTGCGCTGTATTCTGCAAATCCTTCGGTGCGGCTGGTGCTGCCGGCGCTGGTGATTACGCTGTCGGCCGGGATCTCAACCGCATTGCCGTCGCGGTCGGTGTAAACGACCGAGCCGTCGCGGATCTCCCGGATGGTCGCATGGGTGATGTACGTCAGCTGCGGCTCATTTTTCCAGCAGCGCGCCATCAAATATTCGCGGTAGTGAATCGGCTGCGCGTCACCGGCCAGCCGGTTGCTGCGCGTCAGCAGCGTGACCTGATGGCCGGCCTCGGCCAGGTACAGCGCCGTCTCAACGCCGTTTTCCGCGCCGCCTGTCACCACCACATGCTCACCCAGCTCCGCCTCATGGCCGAGCATGCCCATCACGGTGTAGACATTCTCCCGGTCGGCGCCGGGGATACTGAGCCGGTTCGGCTCGCTGCCAGCGGCCAGCACGATTGCCTCGAAGCCCTTGTCAGAGAGGAACTCCGGCGTTACCGTCACGCCAAGCTCGACGTGCACGCCCGCCTTGTCCACCAGATGGATCATCGTCTCCTTAAAGCGGCGCAGGGTCCACTTGAACGGGAAATAGTCGGCATGGATGAGCTGCCCGCCAAGCGCGCCGGTCTTTTCGTAGAGCGTCACATCATGGCCGCGGCGCGCAGCGACAATCGCAGCCTCCATACCAGCCGGGCCGCCGCCGATCACCGCCACACGGCGCCGGACAGGCGCCGGCTCGATCTTCCAGTGCTCGCGGTCGGTCAGCGACAGGATCATCTGCGGGTTGACACAGCAGCCGGCATCTGCGTCGCCCGGGCGCGCGTGACACTTGTTGCAGCGCAGGCACGGAACAATCTCATCCGTCCGGTTCTCGCGGATCTTCTGCATCAGCTCCGGGTCACTGAAAAACGGCCGGCAGGTATAGAAAAAGTCAGCCATGCCCGCGGCGAGATACTGCTCGTTTTTCGCCGGATCGTGGTAGCCCGACGTCGGCGCGACGGCGCAGCGGATGTCGGCTTTTTTGATTGCAGCGGCATAGGCAATGGTGCGCGGCTCGTCCCCTTCGTTCACGGTCAGGTGCGTGTCTCCCTCGCCCGGATTGAGCGGGACGCGCACCTGCACGATGTCGATATAATCCTCCACGCAGCGCAGATATGCAATCAGATCATCGACCGAATAACCGCCCTCGACGGTTTCCGCACCGCTGACCTGGGCCTCGAGCAGCACGTCGGGACACGCTGCGCGCACACGGCGGAAAATCTCGAGCGAGAGCGTGGCGCGCTCGGCCATCGTCTTTCCGCCGAAGCGGTCGGTGCGTGTATTGAAATGCGGCGAGAGCGACTGGCCGAGCAGGCAGCCGCCGGCCGTCATGTAGAAGCAGAGAATATCATAGCCGCAGGCGCAGTACTGCTTGGCCGCATAGACGAATTTGTCGATCATCTGCTCAAGATATTCCGCCGGGATCTCAT
>CAZGBU010000047.1:0-14222 GCA_964523945.1 uncultured Oscillospiraceae bacterium | reverse complement strand
TAACAAATTAGGAATAGGCGAAGAAGAGAAACCCCCGGAATGCTTGAAATTCCGGTGGTTTTGACGGAATTGCCAGACAGTTTGGATTTTTTCAAAAAAATTATAGTTGCAGTCACAGCAAATTTTCAGTCGAAAAAACGAATGTGCGCGCAAAAACCTGGCCGCATGCAGACTCTCCCTGCCGGCGGCTTGCGTTTTTGCGCGCACTTGTCGAAAATAATTACTTGAATATGTAAATTCCGTGTGGTAAAATTAACAAAAATATCACGCTGTGTTTTTGAAAGGTTGACTCATGTAAATCTTTTGAGACAAAAGGCGGATTCCGTCCCGAATTGCTATGAAACCAACTTCAGGCGATCCAGGATCTTCGCATGTTCTGCCCCGGTGGAAATCAGATAGATGCGTGTCGTTTCCATACTGCTGTGGCCAAGCACGTCGGCCAGACGCGCAACGTCGCGACAGGCGCGATAGAACGTGCGTGCGAACAAGTGGCGCAGATTGTGAGGAAACACTTTGCTTGCAGCAACGCCAGCCGCTTCGCAGATTGCTTTCATTTCAGCCCAAATCTGCTTTCTGGACAGGCTGTTCCCGTTTCTGGTGAGGAAGATTTCGCCGGAAGCGATTTTTCTTTTCTGTGCGTATTTCAGCAGCTTTCGGCAGAGCTTTGTGGGGATCAGGATGGTACGGATCTTCCCTTTCAGCGCAATTTCTGCTTTGCCATTGCGCACTGCGCCTACTGTAAGATAGCGAATCTCAGAGACGCGAATGCCTGTAGCGCAGATCGTCTCCATCAGAAGTGCAAGGCGCTCTCTGCCTTTCCGGCCTGCAGCGGCAATCAGCCGCTCATATTCCTGCCGCGTCAACTCCCGGCTGGCCTCGCGGAAGAGCCGCCGCTGCAGTTTCAGATGTCGGACACAGCAATCGCCCCAGCCAAGAAAAGTAAATAGCCGGTCAAGCGCAGTCAGCTTGCCATTCACCGTCGAAGGGCTGAGCCCCGATGCAAGGAGGTGCTCTTTCCAGGCTGCAACGCCCTCCCTGCTCACAGGTGCCCCCTGCAGGTAGGTTGCAAACTGTGCCGCCTCCCTTCCGTATTTCTCCACTGTCGATTCACTGCGTTCCTCCCGCCGCAGTTGCTGCGCAAAGTTTTCCAGCTGCTGCTGCGTAATTGTTCGCTGTTCCATGCCCATGCTCCTTTACTCTTTTGCTGCCGTTAGTGTGGCTGCCGCGCATAATGCTATTCGTCTGACTTTGCTGCCTTTGGCATTGAAATCTTGATAACATTTAAATTTTACTAAATTCAGGAACCGATCGGATGATCACAGCAGACAAGATTTTACACAATTCTGGACAAATTTATACCAAAGTAAAAGAAACCCGCGCCGGCAAATGCCGGCGCGGGCGCATCTTTTTCACTATACTTTCATTTTTGATGGGTCAAAGTGTTCAAATATAATCACGCCGCCGCTGTGCTCCACCGCACACTGTTCTTCCGGCGTTCGGATTGTCCAGCCAAATTCCTGCGCATGCAGCAGCCCGCAGCACAACCGGACAGCGAAATCGCCTCTGTCCTCTACCCGGCAGGCAATAAAGTCGGGGCGCGTCAGGAAATTGGTCAACAGCTGATGCAAAACAAAACGCGTCGGCGCCGAGAGCTGCTCGCCATGTCGCGAATAATTCTCCGTCAACTGCCCGCGCACCAGCTCCGGCCGATGACGGCGCAACCAGTACACGGCGCGCGGATCAAACGACTCCAGACAGCAGTCCACGGAAAAACGATCGAGCATCGCAACGACGGCAGCGCACAGTGCGGCATGATTGCGTCGGACTGGCTTCACCTCGATGATCAACGGCATCTTCTCCTGCTCCGCCAGAGCGAGGACCTGCTCCAGATCAGGAATCAGCTCATCCGTCCCCTCCAGGCGAAATTGTGAAAGCTCTGCCGCCGTCAGGTCGGAGATCTCCTGATTCACACCACAGGTGCGAAGCAGACTCTCATCGTGCATCACGACAAGCCGACCATCACGTGACAGATGTACATCCAGCTCCGCGCCGAATCCGTGCGCCGCAGCACGGCGGAACGCCGCCATCGAGTTCTCCGGAATGCCGGCGCTGCTGTCATGATAACCACGGTGCGCATAGCGATACCGGCAGAGTTGGTCCAGCAGCGCCGGCGGCCTGCGCCGCGGCGCAATCAGAAACAGCGCGGCACACACGATCACGATCGCCGCAGCGATCAAACCAATCAGGATTCCCATCGCTCATCCGTCCACATCGAACAGTTCAAGACCGCTGCGCATTTCAGGCTTCGAAGAATGTTTTGCATGCGGCAGGACCAGAATCGTCACAAAGGATGCGGCGACAAACAGTGTACCGTACGGGAACAGGAGCACATAGCCCGCATCCGGATTGGTGCTGCCGAGAATTTTCCAACCGTATTCAAGCACAAAGCCGGACAGGATCGGGGTAATAATCTGCGCCGCCTGCGAGGCAGAATAATAATACCCCGTATATTTTCCGACATTCTGCGGGCCGCTCATCTCGACGATCAGTGGATAGGAGTTCACGTTGATTGTCGCCCAGCCGACACCAGCCAGGATAAAGAAGAAAAAGATCATACCGGAGAATGTCTGGAAGAAGACACACGAACCGAACGCGATGGCCAGAAGCGCAACTCCGACCAGGATCGTGCGCCGGCGGCCAATCTTCGTTGCGATCAGACCGGCCGGGACATAGCTGACAATCGCCGCGGCCTGCGCAATCATCAGCGTATAGGCAAACGCACCGCCTTCCAGTCCCCAGTAGACATTGGCGTATTTGGAAAACGAGGTGATGATGGCGTTATAGCCCATAAACCAGAGGAAGACCGAGACCAGCTCAAGCCGCAGCGCCCGCCGGGCAACCTTATGCAGCGGAGACTCAGCCGCGGCTGCCTTTTCGACGCTGTCGGTCACACCGAGCGCATGCGACTCCTCCGCCATCCTGGCGACCAGACGCGGCTCATTCGTTGTCCGAACCAGAATCAGCAGACAGAGCAGCATAAACCCACCGGCAAAGAGATAGACCGGCAGATAATTCGGGTGCTCACCCTCCGGGACAATCAGTGCAATCACCAGCAGGATCACGATACCGCCGACCGCACCCATCAGGTTGATAATCGCATTGCCCTTGGAGCGCAGCGGCTTCGGCGTGACATCCGGCATCAGCGCGACGGCCGGCGAGCGGAATGTCGCCATTGCCAGCAGCGACAGCGACAGCCCCAGCACAAACAGCCACAGGAGCCGCGCATTGTCCGCAATTGGCATCAGGAACATCACCGCAATGGCGCAGAGCATGCCACAGACAATAAACGGCATCCGGCGGCCAAAGCGTGTCGAAATCCGATCAGACAGCAGGCCAAATACCGGCAGCAGCACCACAGCGACCACATTGTCCATAGCCATAATGATGCCGGAGAGCGCATCGTTCAAGTCAAACGTATTCTTCAGGATCAACGGGACAATGCTGTCGTAGACCTGCCAGAACGCGCAGATCGCCATAAAGGCAAAGCCGACAAAGATGGTGCGCTTGACATCAAGCTTCATGTTGTCTCCTCCTCCAGTTTCAGCGCCGCAAGCAGGGCACCGATATCGTCGAACACCCAGGTCGGTCCGGGTTGGTCGGCTGTCAGGTCGGAGCGGCTGGTTTCACCGGAGAGTACCAGCGCCGTGTCGATGCCGGCATGGATGCCACAGGCAATATCCGTGTAGAGCCTGTCTCCAATGAGGAGCGTCTGCGCCGGCGCAAGGCCGGCGCGCTCCATCGCGAGCAGCGCCATCTCCGGCTGCGGTTTGCCGATGACAACGGGGCTTCGCCCGGTCGCGCGGCGCAGCATGTCGCAGACCGAGCCGCAGTCTGGCACATATCCATACGGCGTCGGACAGACCCAGTCCGGATTGGTTGCAATGTAGTCCACGCCGCGGCCAAGCAGAATGCAGGCATCCTCGAGCTTCTGAAAGGTCAGCTCCGTATCAAAACCGATGACAAGGCCGCGGATTTCATCAGACAATCGATTCGTGATATGCAGACCGGCATCTTCGAGCTGGGCGCGGAAGCTGTGCGTGCCAAACGCATAGAGCAGATCATCCGCGTGCGTCTGCCGGAGGTAGCGAACTGTCGCATCGACGCTTGTCAGAAAGTCATCCGCTTGCGCGTCAATGCCAAGCCGCCGCAGCTTGTCCACATAGGCGCCTACGCCGCGCGAGGAGTTGTTGGTCAGGAACAGGTATCGTCCGCCGCGCTGCCGGATGTGCGACAGCAGCGCCGGTGCAGCATCAAACAGCGTGTCCCCGAGATAGAGCGTCCCGTCCAGGTCAAGCAGGAACAGGCGCTTTTCCAGCAGCGTCCCCATCGATCAGTTCAGGCGGATGGTCATTGTGACCGGATTGTGGTCGGACCATGCGAAGCCGGTGTCAATCACTTCACTCGATTCCAGTGTCACATTATCCGAGACGAGAAAACCATCCACAGTAAGCACAAAACTTGTCCCGGGCTGATAGGCGCTGTCTGCCTGGCGGCACGACGGCACGGGATTCGACGCGTCGAGCGGCGCGACCAGCGTCAGCCCCTCCGGCACCAGCTCTGTCGGGAACGGAATCGCCCAGGATGCATCGCCCCCCTCCACGCCAAAAACCGCGGATGAATTGCCCAGCAAATCGCGGTTGAAGTCGCCGCCGCAGACAACATAGTTGCCCTTTTCATATTCCTCGAGCATCTGCGCTGTCAACATCTCAATCTGCCGGTCCGTCACTGCACCGCCGGAGGTGTACGCCGACAAATGCGCGCAGAACAGGCAAAGCTCCTTCCCGTTCTCCAGCGGAACACGGGTGACGCTGTAGCATCGATCAAGATCAAACAGCTTCATAAAGCCGCTCTCGATCGGCAGGCTGCGGCGAAGCGCATCCGTCATGTGATAGCGGCTGAGCGTCATCTGGCCGGACTTGTTCGCACCAATCGGAGAGAAAACCGGATAAAACAGATACGGCGAGTCGTAGTTCTGCGCAAATACCGTCCCATACTCCGGCATTGCATCGACCACCAGTGCGCGCTGATCGACATGGTACGCACGCGTGCCGTCTGTGTCGATTTCCTGCAGGAAAACAAAATCTGCGTCCATCTCCTGCAGGCGCGCGAGCGCGCTTCCAATGTTGTCATAGACAGCTTCCTGCGAATAGGCGCGTGACTCAGTGGCGCCATCCATAAAAAATGAATAGTCGTCCGAATACGCACCGAATCCCAGATTCCAGCTGACAACGGTAAACGCGTCGTCTGCCGTTGCAGTCTGTGCCGGATTGTTTTCGACAGACAGCGTCAGATTGTCTTCGAGACGGTTATAGGCCAGAAATACATAGGCCGCATACCCTGCGACAAGCAACACCAAAACTGCCAGCACGCAGGCAATGGTTTTCAGGATTTTTTTCATATTGTCCCTCTGTTTCCGCTTTTGTTCTTTTATTTCTGATCTCATCATAGTATAGATTTCTATGTTGCGCAACCGTCATTTTTCCCGGAAAAGCACCGGCAGCAGCGCGATGGACAGCAGCAGGTTTGACAGGCTGTTGATCGCTGCGACATCGTATGCCGAAAGGCGCTGCGGCAGATATGGTCCGGCCAGCAGGCAGAACAATGCCATGACCGGAACCGCCAGCAGATTATAGGCCAGATGCATCCATGCCGCGCGCTTTGCGCCGCGCCCGGCCGGAATCGACGCGAGCAGTGCAGTTGCGCAGGTACCGACATTTACCCCAAGCACGGCAGCCACCGCAGACGATGCACGCAGCGCACCGGATGCGGCCGAAGCCTGCACAAATGCAATGCATGCGGCAGAGCTTTGAATGACCGCCGTCAGACCCGTTGTACGCGCAAAGACAGACAGCGGCGAACCTGTGCCGATCAGCTGCGTCAGGCTGACTGCGGCCTCGGCTTGCCCAATCAGGCGCAACGCAAGCAGAATACACAGCAATCCGCCCGCGGTCAGCAGTCCCGCGCGGCGGCCGCGCAGATACAGTACCGGACAGGCCAGCGCCAGCACAGCGGCGGGAATGATGACGCTCTCCCCCAGTCCCAGGCAAAACAGCCAGCCGGTCAGCGTCGTACCGATATTCGCGCCGACAATCGCAGCAGCCGTCTGCCGTGTGCCAAGCCGGCCAGCGTCATATGCGCCGGCGATCAGCACGGTTGACGCCGACGATGACTGGATCAGCACCGTCCCAAACAGGCCGGCGGCAAATGCACTCACACCGTTTCCCTGCATCCGTGCAAACAGCCGCTCTGCCCCGCGTGCATGACGCAGTCCGGCTGTCAGGATTGCCATGCCAGCCAGCAGCAGCAAAAGGCCAAGCGCCGGTATCAGCCAGATCATGTCCATCACCTCTATTGCATTCTATGCTGACGCGGTAGTGGATTCGTAGTTGTTGTTTGCGCGCCGGGATGTTATAATGGGGGTTAATTGGAGGCTATTGCATGAAAATCATCGACGCACACTTTCATCTGTTTCCGGGCGTTCCGTTTGTCGACGATCAGATGCGCCGCAACGGGCATGAAAACACGGTTGAAGCGCTGAAAGCCTATTATCAGGCGCACGGTATTGTCGGCGGCGTGATCATGGGCAACCACACGCTCGATCCGGATGAACTCGACCGCGGCGCGCCATTTCATTATTGTGTCGGACTGGACACAGGGGCGCTTGCGCGCTATTCACCTGACGAAATGCCCGCTCTGGTGGAAGAAAACTTGAAACGGCCGCGCTGTGTCGGCATCAAGCTCTATACCGGCTACGATGCGCGGACGCTGAACGATCCATTTTACGATTTTGTCTACGCGCTTGCCGCGCGGTATGACAAGCCGGTCGCCGCTCATATGGGGATGACAGCCGGTCCGGGCGGACTGCTTCGCGCGAGCCATCCGCTCACGATGGATGAAGCCGCCGTCCGCCATCCGGACGTGCGTTTTGTCATGTGCCACCTTGGAAACCCGTTTCTGCAGGAGGCAGCCGCCGTTCTCGAGAAGAATGACAATGTGTTCTGTGATTTGTCCGGCCTGATCGAGGGCGTGCGGGATTGGGACATCTATTTTGAAGAACAGGCCGGCTATGCCGAGCAGCTCCGCACCTGGATGGCCTATGTTGAGGACTGGGGGAAATTTATGTTCGGCACTGATCTGCCGGCTGTCAATATCGCCAATTATATGGCGTTTATCCAGCGCCTTGTGCCGGAGCGTCATTGGGACGCTGTATTCTTCGAAAACGCAAACCGGGTCTACGGGCTCGGGCTGTAGGAGGCCGACATGAAACGACTGTACCGACTGTTTGCGCTTTGTCTCTTGGCTGCTTTGGCGCTCAGTGCCTGCCAAGCCGCACCGGAGGAACCGGAAACGGCGGATAGCGGCTCTCCCGTCGCGCCGCCGCCTGATACAGAATACGACCCGCCAGTGCGCAGTGATCCCGTTGAAACAGTTGACGCCTGGGAAAGCACCATCGCCTATATCCCGCTCGATGACCGGCCGGACAATGTAGAGCGCGTCGTCTATCTCGCTGAATCTGCCGGATACCGAATCGTGTTTCCGGATGAGGATCTGTTCTCTACCCGGCTCGACGGGCAGCAGATGAATGAAAATGGCACACAGTACGGTGACCGTGCGGCTCTGCTTGAGTGGGTGCGCGCGGCGGACGAGGCCGGCTGCGATCTGTTTTTGCTCTCGCTCGATCAACTGCTCTCTGGCGGGCTGGTTAATTCGCGCGCAATGAGCGAGTCGGAGGATATCACCTTTTCGGACGGGACGGTGCTGAGTGAGACTGCGGCCGTCGACGAATATTTGCTCTCGCTGGCCGACGATCCGAACAACCGTGTCTATATTTTTGACAGTCTGATGCGGCTGGCTTCCACAGTCGGTTACAATGGTTATGATCTGGAACACTATAACGCCATCCGCGCCTATGGCAACATCGCCAGGCCGGCGCTCACCGAAGCGGAGCTGACACTGGACGCTGTTGTCGCCGCCTATCCGTGGGGCGCCGATGGAACGACGAAAGCGGAGCAGCTTGTGGAAGACGATTCCCTGCGCGCGCTGCTCACAGAGGACGTGACAGGCAGCTATCTGGCTGCACGGGAGCGGAAGCTGCGTCTGATCGACCAGGTGCTCCAGGCCACGGCAGGCAAGAATCAGTTTTATTTCCTGATTGGCGTAGACGACTCGTCTGATCAGGTCAATGTGCAGACCAACGAGATGGCCTATCTGGAGCAGGCGCTGGACGGACGCGGCCTGATCGTCAACGGCGTCGATGATCTCGGCATGATGCTGGTCGCGCGCATCGCTGTTGATGACGCTGCGATTTCCATCTCGGCATATGTCGAGTACATCGGCGGGATGGAAAACGAGCCGACCACGATGTATGATCACCAGATTCTTTCTGACACTGTTCTCTATCACATTCAGGCGCTTGGCGGTACACAGACGGATGATCCGGCGCAGGCCGATCTGCAGATTGTAGTGCTGACGGCACCGGCAGATGAAACGCAGTCTGAAATCTACTGTCAGGCACTGGTCAGCCTGCTGTCAGAGAATCTGTCACAGGGCATTCCAACCATTTATATCGACGCGTCCTCCAATCAGTATGCAGAACTGGACGCGATGCTGCTCGAGCAGGTACCGCTTGGTTCGCTGCTCGGCTTCTCCGGCTTCTGCGATCTGGCGATTATTGCAGGCGCGGGCGTCAGCCAGGGCTTTGCGCGTTACGCCTGCCTGGTATCGAATCCAGAAGCTGCAGCAGAATCTGCGGACAGCTTTGTGCAGTCGCTCGCTGTCGGCATGGTGCTTGCCACACCGTATAAGGCAACGGCCAAAGTGACGCTGGACAGCTATATCAGCTCAGAGCTTGGCCTGTCAACCAGCAACATCCTCGGCACGGCTGAGCAGATGCAGCTGATTCAGGACAAGCTGGAGCAGACGCTCCTGCCCGCATGCGAGGCGCTGTGCGGAAATCTCTCCGAAAGCCCGGTCCTGATTGGCACAGATGGAGAGACGGCCGGACCGTTTTCCGTCAGCATTACAGATCCCTATTTGCCTTGGAACCGCACATTTGAAGTCTGTTTCACGATCAGCGTGGAATAAAAGCAAAAAAAGCCCCGCGGAACGATGCTTTCCGCGGGGCTTTTGGGGTTTATTGCATCAGCTCGCACACCAGATCGGTGTAGGCGGTTGGATCTTCAATCGGCAGATCCGCCATCAGCAATGCCTGGCAGTAGAGCAGCTGCACATAGCGCTTTGCCTTCTCCGGATCGTCTGTCATTGCCTGTTCGAGCGTATGGAACACTGCGTGGGAAGCATTCAGTTCGAGAATGCGGCCGGTTTTGACACCGTTCTCCGGATCAATGCGGTTGAAGTATTTCTCCATCTCGAAGCTCATACCCGCCTCCGGAGCGAGCGATACCGGATGACTGCCCAGGCTCTGCGACAGCCGCACATCCTTGACCTGATCTCCGAGCGTCTCGCGCACGAAGTCAAGAACCGGCTTTGCTGCCTCTTCATCCGGCTTGTCTTCCGCATCGGCTGCTCCGAGGTCGCTCCCGATAACGCTTTGGAACGGCTTTTCCCGATACTGTGAGAGAATCTGCAGACAGAACTCATCAACCTCGTCGGTCAGTAGCAGCACGTCGAAGCCCTTTGAAAGCGCCAGTTCTGTCTGCGGCAGCTGTGTCAGGCGCGTCGTGTTGTCGCCGGCTACGTAGTAGATTGCGCTCTGATCCTCCGGCATCGCATCGACATACTCGCTGAGCGTGACAGGTTTTTCTGTCCGGGCGGTGCGGAACAACAGCAGATCCTGCAGCTGCTCTTTCTTCTCACCGTAATTGCCGACCACACCGTATTTGAGCTGCAGGCCAAACGCGGCATAAAACTTCTCATACTTCTCGCGGTCGTTTTTCAGCAGCTTCTCCAGCTCAGCGCGGATCTTTTTCTCCAGATTCACGGCAATCAGATGGACGGCGCGGTCGTGCTGCAGCATCTCACGCGAAATGTTCAGGCTCAGGTCCTGGGTGTCAACAACGCCTTTGACAAAGCGGAAACAGTCCGGCAGCAGATCCTCGCAGGCGTCCATGATCATCACACCGGAGGAATAGAGCTGCAGGCCCTTCTTATACTCTTTGGTGTAGTAATCATATGGCGTGTGCGATGGAACAAACAGCAGCGCAGTATACGTCACTGCGCCTTCAACGCTGACACGCAGTGTGAGCAGCGGCGCTTCATAGTCGAAGAATTTATCCTTGTAGAAGTTGTCGTATTCCTCCTGCGTGACATCGCTCTTTTTCCGCTGCCAGATCGGCACCATCGAATTGAGCGTCTCGTCCTCGCAATACTCCTCTCGCTTCTGCTTTTCGCTGTCATCCGGATCTGGTACATAACGTGTCTTGCTCACTTCCATTTTGATCGGATAGTGGATGTAGTCAGAGTACTTTTTGACCAGATGACGCAACATATGCTCCTGCAGATACTGGGAATAGTCTTCATCGTCCGTATCAGCCTTGAGTTTCATGATGACGTCGGTACCGGGCGCATCTTTTTCACAGGCGGTCATCGTGTAACCGTCCGCGCCGGACGACTGCCACATCCACGCCTCTTCCGAACCGTATTTGCGCGAGATGACGGTGACTGCATCGGCCACCATGAACGCGGAATAAAAGCCGACGCCAAACTGGCCAATGATGTCAACCTCGTCTTTTTCTTCCATCTCCTGCTTGAACTGCAGCGAGCCGGATTTTGCAATTGTGCCGAGGTTTTGTTCCATCTCGTCTTTCGACATACCGATGCCGTTATCGGAAATGGTCAGCACACGGTGCTCGTCATCCACCGAGATGCGAATAGCAAAATCGTCGCGATTGAGCCCAACTGCGTCGTCGGTCAGCGCAAGATAGGCCAGCTTGTCGATGGCATCCGACGCATTGGAGATGATCTCGCGCAGGAAGATTTCCTTGTGTGTGTAAATTGAGTTGATCATCAGATCCAGCAGCCGTTTGGATTCCGCCTTGAATTGCTTCTTTGCCATATGGAACACGTCCTTCGTGAAAAATAATAGGTTTAGCACTCCTGTATCGTGAGTGCTAAACCTATTATAACGCATATTCATCAATTTGCAAGACCTTTTTCATGCCTCGGAGAGCAAATGCGCAACCAGCTGCGTCGCAGTACGCGGCGTGCGGCCGCCATGTCGGATCTCCCACTGCATGGCCATCGCGTGGAGCGCCTCCTGGTCCATGTCCAGTCCGGCTTTCGCAGTCAGCATGTCAACCATGGACAAATACGCCGGCTTGTCAAGCGCGAGGTACGGCAGGCGCAAACCAAAGCGGTCGGACAGGCTTGTCTGCTCCTGAATGGTTTCTTCGCGGTGTATCTCATCACTGCCGCGGCCGGTGAATGTCTCGCGTACCATGTGGCGACGGTTGGATGTCACATAGATGGCGACGTTGTCCGGCCGGCGCTCGAGCCCGCCCTCAAGCGCTGACTTGAGGGCGGAATAGCTGCGGTCATTCTGCTCAAACGTCAGATCGTCAATGTAGAGGATGAATTTCTGCGTGTGCGTCGAGACAAGCCGCTGGATCTGTGTCAGCTCCTCCAGACTGTTTTTTGCCACCTCAATGATCCGCAGCCGCGGAAATTCCGGCATATTGAGCAGGCTTTTGATCGTCGCGGATTTGCCCGTGCCGCTGTCGCCGTGCAGCAGGACATTGGAGCATGGCTTTCCTTCATGCAGCGCACGTGTATTGCGCACAACCGCCTCGCGTTGCCATTCGTAGCCGATCATCTCCCCGATCGGGTCCGGATTGCGCACCGCAGTCAGCGCGCCTTTTTCCCAATGGAACGCGCGCGCATGTGCAAACAGGCCGCAGCCATTTTTCCGGTACGATGCCAGCAGTTCGTCAAAGCGCAGCGCTGTACCTGGCGAACACACTGGCAGCTCGTCAATGACCTCGGCATACTCCGGCGCGCGCAGGCGCATGGCGCGACGCAGCATATCCAGGTCAAGCTGTGCCAGCTCATTTAAAATCTCGATATCGCGTGCTGCCGCGGCACGCCACGCTTCGGTCTCCTCGCCGCGCGCGCAGGCATTGGCAAACGGGTTCTCATCATACAGCAGATGTGTGCGCAGGCAGTCAGAAAACGTATTTGCACCGTCGCAGAGCAGCGCGCTGATGCTCTCGGCATACTGCGTGAGCATCGTCTGCGCCGGCTGCTCCGGATCATACAGCGCATCAAGACAGCGCCGGATCGCACAGACAGCCGGCAGTTTGGCAGCCGCACGATATACGGTCAGGGTGGACAGCAGTGTGTTCAAATACTCCATAATTCGATCAACTCCATTGCGCGGATTATAGCACAAATGGGCAAAAGTATCAACGTACGGTTGCAAGAATCGGCCGGTTCCGGTATAATGAGCGATACGAAAATAACAAAGGAGCAATCTATGATTACTGTCAACAACCTCGGGCTGCAGTATGGCGGCAGTGTGCTGTTCCAGCATGTCGATCTGCAGTTTACGTCCGGTAACTGCTATGGCATCATTGGCGCGAACGGCGCCGGAAAGTCCACTTTTCTGAAGATCCTGTCAGGCGAGTTGGAGTCCACCTCGGGCGAAGTTGTTCTGGCGCCGAATGTGCGCATGTCCGTGCTGAAGCAGGATCAATTCCAGTACGATGACTACACCATTCTTGATACCGTCATCATGGGAAACCAGCACCTGTACGAAATCGGCAAGCAGAAAGACGCCCTGTATGAAAAACCCGACTTTTCCGAGGAGGACGGCATTCTTGCCGCAGAGCTGGAAGCAGAGTTTGCCGAATTGGGCGGCTGGGAAGCGGAATCCGATGCAAGCCGGCTGCTGCAGGGGCTTGGTATTCCGGTGGAGCAGCATGGCGACCGGATGGGCGATACCGATGGCAGGCAGAAAGTCAAGGTCCTGCTTGCACAAGCGTTATTTGGCAATCCGGATATTGTCATGCTCGACGAGCCGACCAACAATCTGGACATCGACTCCACCATCTGGCTTGAGGATTTCCTGCTCGACTTTCCCGGTATGGTCATTGTGGTCAGCCATGACCGCCACTTTCTCAACACCGTCTGCACGCATATTGTCGACATCGACTATGGCAAGATCAAAATGTACGTCGGCAACTATGACTTCTGGTATGAGTCGAGCCAGCTTGTGCAGTCGCTGCTGCGAAGCCAAAATAAGCGAAACGAAGAGAAAATCAAAGAGCTGCAGGAATTCATTGCGCGCTTTTCTGCAAACAAATCCAAGTCCCGCCAGGCGACCTCCCGCCGCAAACTGCTCGACAAACTGACTGTCGAGGAGATTCCGGCCTCATCACGCCGATACCCATTTGTCCAGTTCAAGCCGGATCGCGAAGTTGGCCGCGATATTCTCACTGTGCAGGGCATTAGCAAGACCATAGACGGTACAGAACTGCTGCGGGACGTTTCTTTTACAGTGAACAAAGGGGATAAAATCGCGTTTGTCGGCGAAAATGAGCTGGCACAGACGACGATGTTTCGCATTCTGATGGGAGAGATTGAGCCGGACACCGGCAGCATAAAATGGGGATCCACTGCATCCCAGAGCTACCTGCCCAAGGACAACAGCAGCTATTTTGACGGCTGTGAACTGAATCTGGTTGACTGGATGCGGCAGTATTCCGAGGACCAGAGTGAGGTCTATCTGCGCGGCTTCCTCGGGCGGATGCTTTTTTCCGGTGAGGATGTATTCAAGCAGGTCAAGGTCCTCTCCGGCGGTGAAAAGGTGCGCTGCATGCTCTCGAGAATGATGCTCTCCGGTGCGAATGTGCTGCTGCTTGACCAACCGACCAACCATCTTGATCTGGAATCGATTACTGCTGTCAACGATGGTCTGGTGGTGTTCCCGGGCAACATTCTGCTGGCCAGTCATGATCATGAGATGCTGCAATCTACAGCAAACCGAATTATCGAATTCCAGCCAGACGGTACCATCCTCGACCGAACCTGCACCTACGAGGAATTCGCTGAGTGGAAAAAGAATCGCTGAACCAGTCATGGATAGCCGCCCGCCCGTGCGGCTATCGTCATTTTGACGCAACTGCACACCGAATTTTTTTGTGCAAAACAGCCTTTGAAATGGGGATTTTTCTGCGATAAACTGAGTACAGAATCAATGCCGCAAT
>CAZGBU010000046.1:0-14659 GCA_964523945.1 uncultured Oscillospiraceae bacterium | reverse complement strand
TGTTTCTATTATACCATAAGGATGGAGTTTTTGGGGCTTTTGTCAACAGGTCCAGGTCTACCCGCAAAATGGCCTCAACGGGGGCCTGGCTGGGAGAGACGCCGGCGGCATTGACCAGCATGGTAATCTCTCCGTATTGCCGGGTCCGGGCGATCAGGGCCCGGATGGAATCCCGGTCGGACAGGTCCATCTCCTGTGCCGCGGCATCAAAGCCGGCCTCGTTCATGATCTTCGCAATCGCCTGCGCGTTCTCCGGCTTCTTGTCGCCGATGACGATCTGCATGCCATGGCCCATGCGGCGGGCGATGGCCATGCCGATTTGCCCGGCGCCCGTCAGAATCATCACGTTTTTCATGGAATTTGCATCCTTCCTGTTTCTTTTTCCTGCCTCTATTTCACGCGGAATTGCAGAACCTGCAATTTCACTTTCGAATGACTTCGATCAGTTATTCTAATGCGAAAAACAGCCGCGGCACGTTCCGTGCTGCGGCTGTCTCACACGTTCTGCCGGCGGATCGTCGCCGCCGGGCGCTTACGCCTCCTGCCGCAGAAGATTTCGCAGGATCTGCGCAAATTCCTCCACATAGTCGTTGCTGTGCTCTTTCTTCCAGAAGGCGCAGTAGGTCCGCATAATCTGCCGGCCGTTCCGGCAGATCGGAATCCGCCGGATGGAATCTCCCGCCGGCGGCAGCGTCCCGACGCTTTCGACCGGCAGGAAGCCCCGGTTCCCGACCACCAGCAGCCGCCCCTCTTCCAGGCTGTCCGCAAACAGATAGCTGCCGCCGAAGCCCAGCGTATTCTGAATAATACGCCTGCTCCGCATTCTGCTGCTCCCGGGACGAGATGAGAATGCAGGGTACGCGTTTGAGCGACGCCAGGCTGACCTGATCGCGCCGGCTGAGCGGATTATGCTGCGACAGCTCCGCATAGCAGCCGCACTGCATCAGTTCAAAGTTCACATACAGCTCTGAGAAAGCCCGCCGCTGGTCGTTCAAAATCAGATCCACGCCGCCAAAGCGCAGCAGATCATAGAGTTCCTCATGCGTTCCATGCACGATGCTGATCGCGACATCCGGATACCGCCTGGAAAATGCCGCGACTGCCCGGTGCAGCTCCAGCCCGCTGTAGCAGCGCAGATAGCCGATCCGCAGCTGGCGCGTCGGATCGGCGCCGCGCGACTTCGTCTCACGGACCAGGTCGTCCACCTGTTCCAGGACGGCCTTGCTTTGGCCATAGAAGTATTCACCGGCCGGCGTCAGGGTAAACCTGCGGTTCGCCCGGTGGATCAGCTCCACGCCCAGCTCCTTCTCCAGCGACTGAATCTGCTGGGAAATCGCAGACTGCGAGATATAACATTGCGCCGCAGCCTCGGTAAAGCTGTTGCAGTCCACCACGGCTGCAAAGTACTTCATCTGTCTGAGCAGCAAAACAGGTCCCCTCTTTCGCCGGTACTCTCCCGGGCAGCGCGGCAGCAGGCTTACTGTTCAATCAGCAGCTTACGCGTCTTCCAGCGGCCGGAGTAGTAATACGCCGCCGAGCAGAGCGCCGTGACATAGCCGGCGAGCTGCGAGCCAAACCAGAAGCCCTCGAGCCCCATACCGAGCGTAATGCCGAGCAGCACCGACAGCCCGATGCGCCCGACGACACCGTCGAGCACGCCGATGACAAACGACAGGCTTGCATAGCCGATGCCGTTGACGACGGCATAGTACGGCGACATCAGCGCATTCGCACCGAAGCCGACGAGCAGCGGCGCAACATAGCGCGGCGCAAGCGCGAGCGTTGCGGGATCGCGGTCGAACAGGCCGAAGACCTGCTCCGGGAACAGCCCGCAGACCAGCGCAAACACGGCGGTCGTACCGACCGAAAGCGCGAGCGCCACGCGCACAAACTTGCGCACGCGGTCATATTTCTGCGCGCCCATGTTCTGGGCGACGACGGTTGCGCCACCGTTGGAGATCGCGCGGGTGACAACGCCGCTCAGATCCATCAGCTTTGAACCGACGCCGGTGATCGCCGAGGCCGCAACGCCATAGCTGTTGACAAACGAGTTGGTGAACATGGCCGACAGGCTGATGGCCGCCGACTGCAGCGCCATCGGCGCGCCCAGGCGCGTCAGATTGGCCGCCGTGCGCCGGTGCGGGCGGAAGCTGACCGGCTTGAAATCAAGCCCAAACTGCGCCCGGCGGCGGTAGAGATAGACGATGGAGGCGATGAACGAGAACGCCTGACCGATGACGGTGGCCAGCGCCGCGCCGGCGACATTCCAGTGGAACACGGCGACGAACAGCAGGTCGAGCACCAGATTGGTGACGGCCGCAATGGCGATGAACACGAACGGCCGCGTGCTCTCGCCCATGCCGCGCAGGACCGAGCTGACAATGTTACAGCCGAAGATAAACGGCATGCCGGCACAGCAGATGACCATATAGTCGTATGCGCCGCCATAGGCTGCGTCCGGCGTGTTCATCACGCGCAGCACCGGATGCGCGAACAGGATGCCGCCCACACCGAGCACCACCAACACGGCCAGCAGCAGCGTGAACAGCGTGCCGATCGTGCGCTCGATGCCCTTTTCGTCGTGCGTGCCGACGTATTGGCCGATCATAACCTGCCCGGCCGTGGCAAACCCGATGCCGAGCCAGGTGAAAAAGCTGATGATCTGGCTGCCAACCGACACCGCCGAAAGTCCGTCAGAGCCGACAAACTGCCCAACGACGACCATGTCGATCACCGAATAAAGCGACTGCAGCAGATTCGAGAGCATAAACGGGATGGAAAAAATGATGAGCTGCCGGGTCAGATTGCCCTCCGTCAGGTCGTTGATCATGGTGGCATTTTTGCGCATGGAACACCCTCTTTTCGATCTCCGGGCACTGTTTAGTGCCTGACAAATTCACGCGGGTATTTTATCACAGCCGCACCCGTTTCGCAAGCGTCCGCCCCGTATCCGGACGCGGTTTGCATTTTAGGGAAATTCATGGTATAATGGGTCGGATTTTGGTGAATAAAGTTCCAAAATGATACCGCATGAAGATCAAAAAGATAAAGGAGATTCTCATGTCGAATCGAAAAAACAGAGTTTTGGCGCTGGCGGTGTGCCTGGCGCTCGGAATCGGCCTGTTGACCGCGCCGGCCGCCGCACAGGACGAGACCGGCGAAATTGAGCCGGCCGCCGCCGTATCCGACGAGATGGTTGCGCTGATTCAAGGCTGGGAGGGCTTTGTCGCCTACCGCACCGGCGGCTACATCGGATACGGTACGGCTGTTCCGGCCGGCGCGTATCCGAACGGGATCACGACGGAGGAGGCCGATGCGCTGCTGCGCGAGACGCTAGCCGGGCTGGCCGATCAAATCATCCCGTTTTTCGCCGCGCGCGGCGTCACGCTGAACCAGCAGCAGCTCGATGCGCTCGTCTCTCTCGCCTACAATGCCGGCACAATCTGGCTGAGCGACGCATACCGCATCGTGCAGACGATTGTCAGCGGCGACTATACCGCCCACGAGCTGGCCAGTGCGCTCGGGATCTGGTGCCACGTCGGCACGGCGGTCAGCGCGCACCTCGCTGCGCGCCGCGCCGCAGAGGCCGCGATCTTTCTCTATGGCGATTATACCGGCACCGGCGAGCAGTTCTGCTATGTGATCTACGACGCGGGGGCAGGTACAACGGATGCCGACATCTACTTCTATGAAACCGGCACGGCCTATCCCGCCCTGCCGGACGCCGTGCGCGAGGGCTACACGCTCGCCGGCTGGTATCTGGATGACGGCACGCGCCTGGCCGAGGGCATGACCGTCGAAGAAAACCTGACCGTCACCGCGCAGTGGCTGGAAGGCAACGCGCTGCCGGAGGAGCCGGCGTCAGACGGCGCCGCATCGGATGAGACAGCAGCGGCGCCGGCCTTCTCCGATGCGCCGGCAGATGCGTGGTATGCCGGCTATGTGGCCGATCTGGCGGCGGCCGGCGTCGTCAGCGGATATGCCGACGGCACGTTCCGCCCGGACGGCATGGTCAACCGCGCGCAGGCGCTCAAACTCGTGCTGCTCGCAGCCGGTTACCCGGCGCAGGACGAGACCGGCGAGGCCGGCTGGGCCGCCGGGTACTATGCGCTGGCGGTGAGCAACGGCATTCTGGCCGAGGACCGGTGGACGGACCTGTCCGCCCCCGCGACGCGGCTGGATCTGGCGGAGCTGGCCGCCGCGGCGCTGCGGCTGGACACCGGCAGCGCCGTCAGCCCGTTTTCCGACACGGCCAGCGCGGCAGCCGCCGCGCTGTTTGAGGCGGGTATCTTCAACGGTGCCGACGACGGTTCCGGCAATCTGATCTTCTCGCCGGACGCCACGCTCACCCGCAGCCATGCATGCGCTGTCATTTGGCGCATCCTGGCCTGGAGGACATCCAGCGATGCGCTCGAGGGTGATTGATCTGGCCCGCCGCGCCGGCGCGCTGATCCGCAGCGCGGATGGGATCGAGGCGCACTGCAAATCCGGTCCGGCCGACCTTGTGACGCAGTATGACCTGCGCGTCGAGCAGCTGCTGCGCGAGGGGCTCGCCGCAATCCGGCCGGACGCGCAGTTTCTCGGGGAAGAGAGCGCACACACAGTGGACGAGCGCGCTCCGCTTTTCATCGTCGATCCGATTGACGGGACGACAAGCTTTGTCCGCGGTTTCCGGCAGAGCGTCATCTCCATCTGCTTCTGCGCGCACGGCGTGCGGCAGCTCGGCGTGATCTACGATCCCTATGCCGATGCGCTCTATTGCGCCGTGCGCGGCCAGGGCGCAACCTGCAACGGCAGCCCCATCCGCGTCTCTGACCGGCCGGCCGCACAGGGTATCGCGATCTTTGGCACGGCGGCCTATACGCGCGAATATGCCGACGCGTCGTTTCTGCTGGCGCGGCGGCTGTTTGACCGGACGATGGACGTGCGCCGGTTCGGCGCGGCAGCGCTTGACTTCTGCCATATTGCGGCCGGGCGCGCGGAGCTGTTCTGCGAATGCACGCTCGCGCCGTGGGACTTTGCCGCCGGCGCGCTGATCGTGCAGGAGGCCGGCGGGATTGCGACGGCACTGGACGGAACACCGCTGCCGCTGACGCACAGCAGCTCAGTGTTCTGCTCGAACGCCGCCTGCGCCGATGAGCGCCCCTCCCTTGCAGCGGGAATCGCATTGGGATAATAAAAAAATTATGCCCTGCGCCAAAACGGCGCAGGGCATAATTTTTGGTGGTGTGTATGGAGATCGCTTACGCCGGGTAGAAGCCGGACGGCGACTCAGACAGGTTGATCATGATGTTCTTGGTCTGGCAATAGTGCTCGAGCATGACCTTGTGCGTCTCACGACCGATGCCGGAGGTCTTGTAGCCGCCAAACGGCGCGCCCTCGGGGATGGCGTTGTAGGTGTTGACCCACATACGGCCCGTCTCAATCGCGCGCGCCACGCGGATGGCGCGGTTGATGTCGCGCGTCCAGACAGCGCCGCCGAGGCCATAGGTGCTGTCGTTGGCCATCGCGATGACCTCCTCCTCGGTCTTGAACTTGATGATGCAGGCCACCGGCCCGAAGATTTCCTCCTGGGCGACGCGCATGTCATTGGTGACATCGGTCAGCAGCGTCGGCTGCATGAACGCGCCCTTGTCGAGCAGGCCGCCCGTTGCGCGCGCGCCGCCGGAGGCGACTGTCGCACCCTCGCGCTTGCCAATGTCGACGTAGTCGAGAATCTTGCCGAGCTGTGCCTGGCTGATCTGCGAGCCCATCTGGGTGTCTTTCTCCCACGGCATGCCGACCTTGATCTTGTTGAACGCCTTGACTGCCTCGGCAACGAACTTGTCGTAGATGCCCTCCTGCACAAACACGCGCGAGCCGGCACAGCAGACCTGGCCCTGGTTGAACAGGATGCCGAGCTGCAGACCGTCGAGCGCCATATCCCACTTGCAGTCATCGAAGTAGATGTTCGCAGACTTGCCGCCGAGCTCGAGCGTCGCGGGGATGAGCTTCTCTGCGGCAGCCTGCGCGACCTTGCGGCCGACCTCGGTCGAGCCGGTGAACGCGAGTTTTGTGAAGCCCGGATGCTGGAGCATGTAGTCGCCGCAGTCGGCGCCGGCACCGGTGATGATGTTAAACACGCCGGCCGGCAGCACATCCTCGATCAGACGCGCGAACTCGAGCACGGACAGCGACGTAATCGACGACGGCTTGAACACCGTGCAGCAGCCGGAGGCGAGCACCGGCGCAAGCTTCCACGCCGCCATCAGGAACGGGAAGTTCCACGGCACAATCTGGCCGACGACACCGATCGGCTCGTGCAGGATCAGCGAAAGCGTGTCGTTGCCAAGCATGTTGGCCGAGCCCTCGTCGGCGAGAATCGCGCCGGCAAAATAGCGGAAATGCGCCGAGGAGTACGGAATGTCGATGGCCATCGTCTCGCGGATCGGCTTGCCGTTGTCCATCGATTCGACCATTGCCAGATGCTCGGCGTTTTCGTCGATGATGTCGGCAATCTTGTTGAGAATCGCAGCACGCTCGGACGCAGTGGTATTCTTCCAGGTGCGGAATGCGGTCCAGGCCGCGTCGACCGCGGCATCGACATCCGCGTGCGTGGCGTTGGCGCAGGTGGCCAGATATTCACCGTTGGCCGGGCAGACGCTGTTGAATGTGCCGCCGTCGGCTGCGTCGCGCCATTTGCCGCCGATGAAAAGCTGGTACTTGCTCTGCAGTTTGACTTTATCCATGTCAATTCCCCCTGATATAGATTGTCTCAAATAAGACAGTATTCCGTTCGGGCGCTTTTAATTTAACAGATCCGCCGGATTTGTCAATGGCACTTCGCGGCAAAAGGCCGCAAAACGGCCTGTTTCCGGAAATTTGCTCAAAAGGAAAAGGCCCGCTTGTGCTTTTCACACAAGCGGGCAATCGGCTTCAGGAGGCCTGCCGGACCGTGACGTCGCGGATCCACCGGCGGGAAAAAAAGCGCCATGAGCACAGGATCGTTTTGCAGATATAGTCGCTCTTCAGGCACAGATAGACAAGCCAGACCGGTGCGTCGAGCACAAAGGCCGTCAGCGCGCCGAGCGGCGCGGCGACCAGATACGCAAACGCCGTATCGGCAAACATCAGGAACCGCGTGTCGCCGCCGCCGCGCAGCGTCCCCTTGGTCAGCAGATGATCGAGCAGCAGCACCGGCATCATACAGCACAGCACCGTGCACATCTGGGCGGTGTATGCACGCGTCTCGCCGGAAACGTTGTAAATCGAAATGATCGGTCCCTGCAGCAGATAGAGCACCAGGCCGCCCACCACGCCGATCAGGATGGCCAGTGCATAATAGGTTTTCCCCTGCAGATACGCCTCGTCCGGGTGGCCGGCGCCGATGGTGTTGCCGGTCAGGACGGTGGCGGCGCTCGACAGGCCGAAGAACAGATTGACGACGACATTATTGACGACGGCCGCAATGGAGTTGGCTGCTGTCATCGCCGTGCCGATGTGGCCGATGATAACGGCGAGCAGATTGTTGCCGAGAATCATGATGAGATCGCTGAGCACAACCGGCAGCGCAACAGAGCGGAACGTGCGGGCGATGGCACGGTCCCACCCGCGCAGATGGCGCAGCCGGAAGCCGACGCGCCGGTCAACCACAAAGAAATAGACTGCGTTGACGCCGAATTCGAACACGCGCGCGATCACTGTGCCGAGCGCCGCGCCGGCGACGCCCATCTCCGGCGCACCGAGCCGGCCGAAAATAAACATATAGTTGAAAAACGTGTTGACCAGGCACGCCCCTGCCGAGGCGGCGAGCGAAATGCGCACAACGCTGACCGAGCGCAGCAGCGCCGTCAGACACGTCGTCAGGCTCGAGAGCAGGAACGAGGTTGACAGCACGCGCAGATAGTCCGCGCCGGCGGCGATGACAGCGGCGTCCTTGGTGTACAGCGACATGATTCGATCCGGGATTGCGGCAGTGACAGCCGTAAACAACAGCGCAGAGATTGTACACAGCTTCAGCGCAATGGCGGCGGTATGGCGGATGGGGTCGAGCTCGTGCTTGCCCCAGTACTGCGCCGTGATAACCGACGCGCCGCAGCCGATGCCCATCGAGATCACATTGACAATCATAAAATAGCTCGAGCCGAGCGAGGACGCAGACAGCGCCACCTCGCCCACACGGCCGAGCATGATGGTATCGATCAGGTTGACGGCGAACGTGATCAGGGACTGCAGCGAAATCGGAATGGCAATGGTCAGCATCATGCGATACCACGACCGATCCGCAACAAAAACCCTGCCGAGCAGTTTGTTCAAGGGAACCCCTCTCTTTCAATTCGCATGCAGAATGTTTGTGGGCGTATTTCATCGTATCGTGTTTGCCGCTGTTTGTCAAGGGATTTCATGCAATTCACTTCCTGCGGCGCAGAAAACACACAGGCGCCCGCGGCCAGCAGCCACGGGCGCCTGTGCGTTTTGAAAAGAGAAAGAGAGAGAAAAGAGAGGAAAAGAAACGATTTAGAAACAACTGCCCTTGCTTCTGAGACTAGAATACCGGAGAAATATGTCGATGCTGTGAACAGACCGGGAATAATTTTTGAATTTTTCAGTTTTTTTAAGTTCAAAACCACGCCGCAGAGAATTCGGACCCGCGCCGGGGATTCCGCGCAGGTCCGAATGAGAAAAGGGAGGAAAATATAAAAGAGGAGCATGAAAAAGAGAAAGGGGAGAAACAAACGCTCCGTGAAGCAGGCTTGCCTGTCTTCTGGTTATTAGATTACCCGGAAAATATGTCCATGCTATGAACAAATGGAAAAGAAACTGCAAACATTTTCGCACGGTTGCGGCAAAAATCCAACCTGCAGGCTTTTCCTGCCGCGCTGGGCATGCTATACTGAACGCAGAAAAAGAGCCGGCCGCGCGCCGGAAAAGGAGGCAGCCATGCGCGTCACATACATCGACCATTCGTCTTTCCTGCTCGAGCTGGGACAGGCGGCGTTTCTGTTCGACTGGTTCCGCGGCGAGATTCCGCCCATCGCACCGGACAAGAAGCTGTTTGTGCTCGTCAGTCACGCCCATGCGGATCACTACTCGCCGGAAGTATTCGAGCGCTTTGCCGGCCGGCCGGACACGCAGTTCATCCTCTCGTCCGACGTACCCGCGCCGCGTCTGCGCGCCCAGGTCACCCGGCTCGCGCCGCATGAGGCGGCCAATTTCGTCGGCGTGCGCATCGAGACGCTCGGCTCTACCGATGCGGGCGTCAGCTTTGTCGTCGAATACGCCGGCCAGCGCATCTTCCATATGGGCGACCTCAACTGGTGGGACTGGGGCGCAGAGGACACGCCGCAGGAAGCGGAACAGATGGAGCGCGCCTACCGCGCCGAGCTGGCCTGGCTGCGCGACATGACGATCGACCTGGCGTTTGTCCCGCTCGATCCGCGCCTGAGCAGCGCGTTCTACCGCGGGATTGACACGCTGATGCGCACGCTTGACGTGCGCTGGGCCATCCCGATGCACTGCTGGGACGATTTCACGCTGGTGGAGCGGCTGCGCGCGCTGCCGTGCTCCGCGCCGTACCGCGACCGCGTCCTCGCGCTGACCGGCCCGGGGCAGGTCTTCGAGCTGGAAGAATAGAACGGGGCGCGGATTGGCTGCTCCAGGCGGCCGCAGATCCGTTCTGGATCGAACGGGAGAGGGGAACCCCGGCGCTCCCTTTCCCTCCTCCCCTCCGAACCTTTGCGCCGTATGCAGGACCGACAGACAGGGCCGCCGGACATCCGGCGGCCCCGTCTTTTCATTTATTTAAATTAGTTTTTGATATAACGCTTGCGCTCGTACCCCTCTTCGTTGCGGTAGTTGTAGCGCGTGAAATCAAAGCGCGTATTCTTGCGGAAGTTGAACAGGCCGATCAGCACGGCGGCGAGCACAATGATCCCAATCGGGAAGCGGTCGATCAGCCGGTCATCAGCCGTTCCGACGATGCTGACGCGGTCATTGTCCGGCATGGTGAGTGTCCCCCCCGCGACAGCCTGCACAAGCGCGTCGGTCAGCGTCAGCTCGAGCGGCTCATAATCCAGCGCTGGCATCCCGTAGCCGCCGGAGAGCATATACTCACTTGCGGCGAGCGTGTAGGTCGTCGTGTCATCGGTCAGATCCAGCACCTCATCGGTCGCAAGCAGGCGGATCTCCAGGATGCGGTCCCCGGCCGCCGCGGAGCCGTCGCACTCGTACGAAAAGCCGGACGGCTGGATGAACGCCTCGGACTTCGACTCCTCTACAATCAGCCGGTCGTCTTCTCCGGTGACAAAATTCTCCACCGCAATCTCCAGCATTGCTTTCAGCTCCACCGCCGTGACCTCTGTGCGGCCGACCGTCCGGTCCTCATCGAACACGGCGCGCAGATTGGCCCAGGTCGCCTCGCCGCCCTGGAGATTCTGCACGATGTCGCCGCCGTTGACAATGGCCAGCTCCGTGCCGGCCGCGTCGCGCAGCGCGTCGGCCGCCGCGTAGCCGAGCGGTGTGCCGGTCATCTGTGAACCGGGCTCGTTCGTGCCCTGGAGCAGTTCGGCCACCTCGCCGACAATCTCATCCGGCTCGTAGGCCAGCGCGGACAGGCTGAAACCGGCCACAAGCGCAGCCAGCAGCACTCCTGCAACAATTCGTCTCATTCGTTCGCCGTTCCTTTTCAGCAGAGTTGTTTTTATTATACACGCGCCAGCAGGAATTGCAACCGACCAATTGTAAACAATCATCAGCCCGGCCGCGCAATGCGCGGCCGGGCTTTGCAGGCTGGATCCGGACGAACCGATTATGCGCCGCGGGACGGGAGGACAGCCTCCATCTCGCAGACCTGAATGATGTCGCCGTCGAGCGTCTCGCCCCAGACGGCAAACTCGACGCAGTGCCGGCCGGCCTCGTCGACATACTTGTTCGTGACGTAGCCGTGGCCGATGACGGTATCGCCCTCGCCGCCGTGACGGGCGGAGAATTTCCCCTTCATATACGGGACCTTGTTGAGCGTTTCGGCGCCGACGGTTTCGGTCTGCAGCTCGCGGGAGAACGGGTACAGCTCCC
Organism: uncultured Oscillospiraceae bacterium; assembly: GCA_964523945.1. Classification (GTDB taxonomy): domain Bacteria; phylum Bacillota; class Clostridia; order Oscillospirales; family Oscillospiraceae; genus CAKTOF01. The sequence goes on along the minus strand of CAZGBU010000046.1, from coordinate 3,607 downwards.
ACTGCAGGCGGGACAGATATCCATAGTCGCCGATGAAGTTCGTCACGACGCGGGTGAGCAGCAGCGCGGCGTTGTGGTTATAGAACATCGCGCGCGAACCGGGAATATTGCGGCCGCCGTAGTGCAGCGCGGTCTGGTCGAGGTACTGGCCGTACTGATCGCGGAACAGCTCGGCGGTGTACTTCGGGTCGGACAGCTCCTCGCGGGTGAACATGAACTCGATCGGCGCCGGGTTCATCGCGACCATGTGCATATAGGTCAGCGGGCCGTCGGAACAGGTGCCGGGCAGCGTGGTACCGACTTCGACGTCCTCCCAGTAGAGCTTCTCGTCGCCGCGCATGACCTCTTTGCTCCACAGCTCCCGCATATAGGCGTAGTCTTCGTCGGTCGTATAGTGTGCCGGCGGGCAGTAGGTTGTCCACTCGGCGAGCTGCTCGGACTGGCTCGGCGGTGTGGAAGCGTCGATGGTCTTGGAGTACGCGTCAACCATGTAGTATTTGCCGTCGCACACACGGCTGCCGGCCTCGTCCTTGCCGACGGTGTGCGAGGTCATGAACCATTTGCGCACACGGTCGCCGGGGATGGTGCCGTCGCGCAGCTCGCCGTCGCGGCCGGAGTAGTTGAACACCTTGTCGCCGGCGTAGAGCGGCTTGTCATAGCGGATATCGCCGCCGATGGCGGTGTAATAGAACCGGTCGCCCATGTCATGCGGGAAATTCGAGCACGGCGCAGCGCCGTGACCGCCCATACCGACCAAGCACGGCAGCGCCGGGCAGCCCGGATGGCCGTGCGCACGGGCATACTCGGTGTCGGTGTAGAGCGGATCAAAAATGTTCCAGCGCTTGTTGTGGTTGACGATCATCTCCTCGGTCAGCACGATCTCGCCGAGGAAGTGGCCGCCGGGGTCTTTTTTGTATTCCTCAAACTGCGCCAGGTGCTGATCGACTTCGGGCTGTTCCCAGTCAAAGTATTCGTCGGGCTGCAGCTTCTGATACTTATCTGCCATAATGGTCGTTCCTCCTGTGTTTCATTGCGCCGCTGCGGGCGGTTATTGATATTATAACGAAACATCCCATGCTCTGCCAGTCGGCAAGTCTGACAAACATCAGCGCAAAAATTTGGGTACTTAGCGAAGTAGTCCGAATCCTAACAACTTGATGTGCCGAAAACCGCTGCCATCCGGCGGTGCGCCGCGCTCGCCCGGCAGCGCTTCAGGCGCACTGCTGGCTGCACCGGTTTCAGGCGCGCGAACAGGCGCTGCTGCCGGCAAGCCATCGGCAGAAGGGACGCCGCTTCAGGCAAAAAAAGCGGAGGGCACCTGCCCTCCGCTTCTTTGTGGATGATTAGATCTGCATTGCAGCGTCGAACGCGGTGCGGTTGCACACGCGGACATTCTTGGCCTGGAAGCAGTCGCCGAGCTTGAAGAAGATCGGCGCGCAGTCGCGGAACGACTCGGCCAGCGCGGTGCGCGAACGCATGCCGGCGGAGAAGACGACCGTGTCACACTCGACAAACTGCTCGTTGCCGGACGCGTCCTTGTAGCCGACACGGGTGCCCTTTTCATCCTGCACAATCTGCGTCACCGGTGAGGAAACATGCACGTCGCATGCCTTCGGAACGCGGTCCATCAGCGCAAGCTGCGGCGCATAGGCCGAGGCCATCGCCAGCTCCGGCAGCATCTCGATGACGGTGACCTGCTTGCCGTTTTCGGCGAGGTAGAGCGCCGTCTCGCAGCCGACCTCGCCGCCGCCGACGACGACAATGCGCTGGCCCAGCGCATCGGTGTGGCCGAAGCACGGCTCGGCCGTCGTGACGCACGGCAGATCGTGGCCCGGAATCGGGATGATGACCGGGTCGGAACCGACGGCAGCAAAGACGACGTCGTAGTTCTCCGCGGCAATCATCTCGGGCGTGGCTTCGCAGTTCAGCTTGACCTTGACGCCGAGCTTTTCGACCATATGCTTCTGATACTCGAGCGTATCGTTGAGCGCGTACTTAAACGAGCAGTGACGCGCGAAGACGATCTTGCCACCGAGCTCGCCGGCCTTTTCATAGATCGTGACATCGTGGCCGCGCTGCGCGGCGAAGATCGCGCCGGCCATGCCGGCCGGGCCGCCGCCGATGATACCGACCTTTTTCGGGGTCGTCTCGGCAGGGATAAACTGGTCAAGGATGTACTCACGGCCGACCTTCGGGTTGGCGGCGCAGCCGAACTCCATCTCCATGTCGTACGACAGGCAGAAGAAGCACTTCAGGCAGGGGATGATCTCATCCTCCTTACCGTCGCGCGCTTTGTTGACGCAATCCGCGTCGGCGATGGTGCCGCGTGCCATGGCGACAATATCGGCCTTGCCGGAGGCAAGCGTCTCCTCGATCAGCTCCGGGCGCTGGAACGCGCCGAGGGTCAGAACCGGGATCTTGATGCCGGATGCCTTGACGGCGGCCGCAAATTCGACGTTGCAGCCCGGCTCGTAGAACTCGACCGGGTGCATGCGGGTCTGCGTGACATCCTCCATGACGGTGCCGCAGGAGACATGCGCAATGTCGATCTTGTCCTCGACGCGCTTGAGGAAGTCAATGCAGTCCTCGACATGGCCGCCCTGCGGGACAAGCTCATCGCCGGAGACGCGGACCTCGATCGGCACACGCGGGCCGATGGCCGCGCGGATGCGGTCGATGATCATGATCGGGAAGCGCGCGCGGTTCTCGGCCGAGCCGCCGAACTCGTCGGTACGCTGGTTCGACCACGGGGACAGGAACTGCCCCAGGAATGTGCCATGGCCGAAATGGAGCATGATCATATCGAAGCCGACCTTGACGGCGTACTGTGCCGCCTGCGCGTAGTCGTCGGCCATTTTCTCCATTGCCCACAGCGGAATCGCCGGCATCTCCTCGCCCGTCTCCTCGTCGACCTCGCCGCTGACGCTCCAGAAGTACTCGTTGCCGTCCTCGTCGCGGTCCTGGCGGATGAACGCAAGCAGCTCGAGCGAGATCTTCGCGTCAAAGAAGTGCACGGCGCTCGTCAGACGGTACCAGTAGTTGTGATAGCGCTCTTCAAAAATGTTGGGGTCAGAGTGGATGGCATCCGGATGCTCAAAGCCGAGCAGGTTCATGTTCTGCGCGGAGTAGGTGATGCATGCCGCACCGCCGCGCGCTTTCTCGCGGTAGTGCGCGATGATCGCCTCATTGGGGTACGGCTCGCCGGCCGCGAGCAGATGCACGCCGGTCGGCGCGGTCCAGATGCGGTTCTTGAAAACCACATTGCCCTTTCCGATCGTGATCGGGCTGAACATCGTCGGGTATTTCTTGTTCATAGTCGGCTCCTTTTTGAATCGTATTCAATCAAACGAGTACATTATAAGCGAAGATTTGACACTGTGCAAGGGAAATTGCGTGTTATTCTTTTGTCAATCCAACTTTGGCCGATCCGGCCGCCGCACGCTGCGGCTTCCCCTGTATCCGCGCCGGGAAAACGCCGCCGTGCTGGGCACGGCGGCGTTGCAATCCGCTTGTGCGTCAGTCGAGATTGTTGATCTCTCTGACGTAGTGGCAGGCGACGAAGTGGTTCGGCAGAACCTCCTCGAGTACCGGCTGCTCTTTGTGGCAG
>CAZGBU010000045.1:0-14761 GCA_964523945.1 uncultured Oscillospiraceae bacterium | reverse complement strand
GCATCCGCGGCCCGGACGGGCGCTGGCGCGGCGGCCCGATGGCGTACATGGAGCACGGCCTGCACGCAAAATGGCTGGCCGTCATCTACGCGGTGTGCTGCCTGGGCGCGTCGATGGGCATCGGCTCCACCGTGCAGGCCAGTTCGATCGCGGAGGGGCTGCTGTCGGAGTTTGGCGTGCCGCGCGCAATCACGGCTGTCGCGGCTGCTGCAGGGACGCTGGCCGTCGCGGTCGGGGGCGTGCGCCGCGTCGGCCGTGTGACGGAATACCTCGTGCCGGCGATGGTGGGACTGTACCTGCTCGGTTCGCTGTGCTGCCTGGCCGTTCACGCGAGCGCGCTGCCCGCGGCGATCGGCTCGATCTTTCGCGAGGCGTTTTCGCTGCGCGCCGGCGCATCCGGCACCGGCTGCGGGCTGTGGCTCGCGCTGCGCACCGGCGTGGCGCGCGGCGTGTTCTACAACGAGGCCTGGCTTGGCTCAACCGTACTTGTCCACGCGCAGGCCGAGGTCCGCACCCCGGCGCAGCAGGGCATGTGGGCGATGTTTGAAGTGATGGTCGACACGCTGATCGTCTGCACGATGACGGCACTGGTCATTCTGACATCCGGCGTATACGATATGGAAGTCTACCGCGCAAGCTATGCGTCCATCGGTCAGCCCGGCGGGCCGCTGACCGGCGTGGCGCTGACGGCGGCGGCGTTTTCAGCGTCCTACGGTGCGTGGGGCGGCAAGTTCGTCGCCGTTGCACTGGTCTGCTTTGCGTTTTCGACGGTTCTCGGCTGGAGCTGGTACGGCCGTGCCGCAGCCGAGTATGCGTTTGGCACGCGCGCCGGTCTGCCGTTCGCGCTGGTGTTTACGATGGCGGTTGCCTCAGGCGCGCTGCTGCCGGGCGGCCGGGCGTGGCTGCTGGCCGACATCGGCAGCGGCCTGATGGCCATTCCCAATCTGATCGCTGTGCTCGCACTCACAAAACAGGCCGCACAGACGCTGCACGCCGGTCTGCGCGCCCCCAAGCTGGAATAGCGCGCAGGACAAGCAGATGCAGGACGCGGCGGGTCTGCATCCGCAATTCGGCGCCCCAACAGGACGCGCGAGCGGCGGCCTCCGGCCGGGGGGTCGCCGCTCGTGCTGCCTGGCTGCCACTGGCTGGCAAACCGTACAAACCATCCCGGGAATTTCCCGGGAATATTTTTGCCGTGAAGTTGAAATTCCGGCTTTTATGTAACCCTGCTGTGTGATATAATAACTATATTCTACTCCTTGCCCAGAAGCGGCCGCCGCAGCGCGCGCCGGACGGGCTCTCTGCCGCGCCCAACCGGGGGCGGGCGGCCGGCGGCGCGTGCCGGCCCGCGGCCGGCGGCGCCATGCGCCGCGCCCAAACCGAATCTCTACCACAGGGAAATGGGGCCCTTTACCATGATAGAATTGCTCTCGCCCGCCGGCTCTGCCGAGGCGCTGCACGCCGCCGTACAAAACGGGGCGGACGCCGTCTACCTGGGCGCCGGCGCATTCAATGCGCGCGCGGCCGCGCGCAATTTTACCCTGGAGGAGCTGGCAGAGGCCGTCACCTATTGTCATATCCGCGGGGTCAAGGTCTACCTCACTCTCAATACGCTCGTCACCGACCGCGAGATGCCGCAGGCCGCTTCGGCCATTACCGCCGCGGCGACAGCCGGCGTGGACGCGTTCATCGTACAGGATCTCGGCATCGTCTCGCTGTGCCGGCAGATGGCGCCGGGCGTGCCGCTGCACGCATCGACGCAGATGAGCCTCCACTCGCTCGAGGGCGCGCGCGCCGCCGAGCGCCTCGGTATGCGCCGGATCGTACCGGCGCGAGAGCTGCCGCGCAGCGAGCTGGTCTACCTGTGCCGGCACAGCCCGCTCGAGACAGAGGTCTTTGTCCACGGCGCACTGTGCATGAGCTATTCCGGGCAGTGCTATCTGTCCGCCGTCATCGGCCGGCGCAGCGGCAACCGCGGCAAGTGCGCCCAGCCGTGCCGCCTGCCCTACGGCTACGGCCGCGCCGAAACGAAATACCCGCTCAGCCTGAAGGACAACTGCTTGGCACAGTATGTCTCGGACCTGGAGGGAATCGGCGTCAGTTCATTGAAGATCGAGGGCCGCATGAAGCGGCCGGAATATGTCGCCGCCGCCACGCGGCTCTACCGCGACGCGATCGACGGCCGCCCCGTCACCCGCGAGCAGATCGATCAGCTCGCGCGCGTATTTTCACGCGAGGGCTTCACCAGCGGGTATTACGAGGGCCGCATCGGGCCGGAGATGTTCGGCACGCGCGGCAGCGACCGCCCCGATCGGGCGCTGTTCGCGCAGCTGCGCGCAAGCTATGAATCCGGCGAGCACCGGCGCACCCCCGTGCGCTTTTACGCCGTCATCGCCCGCGGCCAGCCGGCGCTGCTCGCCGCCGAGGACGATCAGGGCAACATTTGCAAGACGGCCGGCGCCGTCCCGCAGGACGCGCGCACGCGCGAGCTGACGACCGAGGAGCTGACCGAACGGCTGTCAAAAACCGGCGGCACACCCTATCGCGCTGCCGGCTGCCGCGCGATCCTCGAGCCAGGGCTGTCGCTGCCGGCGGCAGAGATCAATGCAATGCGGCGCGATGTGCTCTCGCATCTGACCGCCGTGCGCGGCCGCGCCGCGCCGGCCGAGATCGGGACATATACCGAGCCGAACATCGTGCCCGGTCCCGCCGGGCGGCCGGTGCTGACGGTCGAGGTGCGCTCGGCCGCACAGGTGACGGCCGAGGTGTTCCGCCGCCGTCCCGCCGTGCTGTACATCCCCCTGAGCGAACTGACCGGGCACCCCGAATGTCTGCGCGGCGTGCCGGAACAGACGGCTGTGTGCGCCGTGCTGCCGCGCGTCATCCACGACAGCGAGCTGCAGCATGTCGTCCGCCAGCTCGACGACGCCTACGCGCTCGGCGTGCGCCAGGCGCTGCTCGGCAACCTCGGCCACATCACGCCCGCGCGCTCGCGCGGCTTCGCCGTCCGGGGCGATTTCGGGCTGAACCTGTTCAATTCCCGCGCGATGAAGCAGCTCGCCCATGAGGGCCTGCTGTCCGCGACGGTTTCGTTTGAGATGAGCTTCCCGCAGATCCGCGACCTGTCGAAGGACATCGACACCGAGCTGATCGCCTACGGCCGGCTGCCGCTGATGCTGACGGAAAACTGCATCATCCGCAACCGCACCGGAACCTGCGCATGCGGCCAGGGCTTCACGCTGACCGACCGGAAAGGCGAGAATTTTCCGGTTGTGCGCGACCCGGGCACCTGCCGCAACGTGGTGCTCAACGGGAAAAAGCTCTATCTGCTCGACCGGCAGAGCGAGCTGGCCGGGCTGGGCCTGTGGGCCGTCCGGCTGCGCTTCACAACCGAGAGCCCCGGCCAGGTCGGCGCGGCGCTGCGCAGCTGGGACAATGCCCTGCCGTTCGAGCCGGGCAACTGCACGCGCGGGCTGTATGCCCGCGGCGTCGAGTAGACCGAATGATTTGCAGCATCCGAAAGGAGTCATTGCCATGACCATTGTGCTGGCCTCGGCTTCGCCGCGCCGGCGCGAGCTGCTTGCGCAGGCGGGGCTTTCGTTCCTCGTCCGCCCGGCTGAGACGGAAGAACGCTTTGATCCCGCGCAGGACGCAGCGGCGGAGGTTTTGCGCGTCGCGCGCGCCAAAGGCGCAGCGGCGCAGCGCGCGCCGGACGAGCTGGTGATTTCCGCCGACACGGTGGTCACGCTGGACCGCCGCGTGCTCGGCAAGCCGAACGACGAAGCAGAGGCCAAAGCCATGCTGCGCGCGCTCTCCGGCCGGCGGCACACGGTGCTGACCGGGCTGAGCGTCCGCCGCGGTGCGGAAGAGGCGGGCGTGACCGCCGCAACCGGCGTCTGGTTCCGCGACCTGTCGGACCGGGAGATTGACGCCTATGTCGCCACCGGCGAGCCAATGGACAAAGCCGGCGCCTACGGCATCCAGGGCCGCGCGGCCGTATTCGCCGCGCGCATCGACGGCGAGTATTCCAACGTCGTGGGACTGCCACTGTGCGCGCTGGCCGGGCTGCTGGCGCGCTTCGGCATACCGATCCCGCAAGGCGGTGAAACCTGATGAAAAAAATTCTGACCACCCGCGTGCGCGTGATCCTGATCGCGGCGGTCGTGCTGGCGATCCTGACGGCGCTGGCCGTGATGATCGGCGGCGGCACGACGATCGGGCGCAATGTAACCGGTGCGCTGCTCTCGCCATTCCGAAGCGGGATGGCTGCGCTGACGCGCCAGGCCGAGCGGCTGTACGGGTACCTGTTTGAATACGACTCGCTCGAGGCGGAAAACAGCGAGCTGCGCGCCCGCCTGGCAGAGGCGGAGGAGGCCATCCGCACCAGCGAAGAGCTTGCGCGCGAAAACGAGCGGCTGCGCGAGCTGCTGAATCTGACCGAGGCGCACGAGGACTATGTGCTTGTGTCGTCGTATGTGACAGCCTCGTCCGGCTCGCACTGGTCGAACACGCTGACAATTGACAAGGGAGAGTCGGCCGGCCTGGCAGAGGGCATGTGCGCCATCACCGAATATGGCCAGGTCGTCGGCATTGTGACCGAGGTCGGCGTCAACTGGGCAACCATCACGACCATCCGCGACGCGTCGAGCGAGGTGCCGGCCTCTGTCGCCTCGACCGGCGACACCGGCGTTGTGCAGGGCGCGTGGCAGACCGAGGGCGGCTATACGCTGCGGCTGAACTATCTGTCCACCACGGCTGTGCCGCAGAACGGCGACCAGGTGCTGACGACCGGCTCGGCCCTTTACCCGAAGGGGCTGGTACTGGGCTATGTTGCCGGCGCCGGGTTTGATGAAACCGGTGTGTCGAAGTACGCTGACCTGGAGCCGGCCGCCGACTTTGATTCGCTTGAGCAGGTCTTTATCATCACACAGTTCGGTGCGTAAGCTGCGCGCCGTTGGAAGAAAGGAGGCCCGCCGATGACGCGCCAACGCTGGCTCGGTGTGCTGCGCTGGGTGCTGTACGCGCTGGAGTTCCTGCTGGCCCTGCTGCTGCAGACGACTGTGTTCGGCCATTTTTCGCCGTTCGGGCTGGACATCAAGTGCGTACCGGTCGCGCTCGGCTGCATCTGCATGCAGCTCAATGCCGAGTCCGGCGGGCTGTTCGCGCTGCTCGCGTCGCTTGTCTGGTGCCTGTCCGGCGCGGACTACGGCAGCGTGCAGATCATTACGCTGACCGTTGTCGGCGTGCTCTCCGGCGGGCTGTGCTCGAACGCGCTCCCGCGCCGGTTCGGGCCGGCTGTCGCCATCAGTCTGGGCGCGCTGGTGCTGAATGAGGGCGTGTGCTTTCTGCTGCGCCTGTATCTCGGCAGCGCGGCTGCCGCGCAGGCGCTCAGCGTGCTCGCGCCGACGATCGGGCTGTCGATGCTTGTGTGCCCATTTGCGTACGGGCTTGCGCGTCTGATCGGCCGGATCGGCCGGCACGCCGCCTGACCGGTCCGCGCTTTCCCGTTTTCCCCAAGGAGGTTTCCCATGGAACGACGCATTCGATTCCGTATCGGCCTGCTGCTGATCCTGACGATCCTGTGTCTGTCGGCTTTTGCCGGCGCGGTTTATAAGATGCAGGCCAGTGCCAGCGGCGAGGATGCCGCCGGCTCACAGAGTACCTATACCTATTTTACCACCGTCTCTGCTGCACGCGGCAACCTGCTCGACCGAAACGGCGTCGTGCTGGTGACTAACCGCGCCAGCTACAATCTGACCATCACCAACTACACACTGTTCAACTCCGAGGACCCGAACGGCAGCCTGCTTGAGCTGCTGGAAAAATGCATCGAGCTGGGCGTGAGCTATGTCGACCATCTGCCGGTGAGCTATGAGCGGCCGTATACCTATACGACCGACTCGCTCTCGTCCACCTGGCAGGGCTACTTCCGCTCATACCTGCGCGAGCAGGGATGGGACTCGGACATGTCCGCCGAGAACCTGATCCGCCTGATGCGTCAGATGTACTCGCTGCCATCGGACTGGACCGATGAGCAGATCCGGCTGGTCGCCGGGCTGCGCTATGAGCTGTCGCTGCGCTATTACGACTGGTCGACGCTCGGCGTGTACACGCTGACGACGGATATCGACTCGGGCGACATGGCCGCGATCCTGGAGCTGGACACACCGGGGCTGAGCGTCGAGACAACGACCGTGCGCGAATACGCGACCGATCTGTGCGCCCATGTACTGGGCACCACGGGACAGATGGACGCGGAGGAGTGGGAGACCTATTCCGAACTCGGCTACGCGATGAACGCCTACGTCGGCAAGTCCGGCGCAGAGCTGGCCTTTGAGGAATATCTGCACGGCTCGGACGGCACGCTGGTGACAACAATCTCCTCCGACGGCGAAATCGTGGAACAGCACTACGCGACCGAGCCGGTCGCCGGCAACAACGTCATCCTGACGATCGACATCGAGCTGCAGGCCGCCGCCGAGCAGGCGCTGGAGGATGTCATCCTCTCGCTGCGGGAAAACGGCGTCGGCTCTGAGCAGGTCGGCACCGACGCCCAGGGCGGCGCAATGGTCGTCCTCGACGTGAAAACCGGCGACGTGCTCGCCTCGGCCAGTTATCCGACCTATCAGCTCTCAACCTATTCCGAGGACATCGCCGAGCTGCTGCAGGCCGATTACTCACCGCTGTATGACCGCGTGCTGCTCGCGCCGTACGATCCCGGCTCGGTGTTCAAGATGGTGACAGCCATCGCCGCGATCGATTATGGCGGCTACGGCCGGTACTATGAGATCGAGGACGAGGGCGTCTACACTTACTATGACACCTTCCAGCCCCAGTGCCTGCTGTGGAATTACGGCCTGACGCACGGAACCATCAACATGATGGAGGCGCTTGCCGTTTCCTGCAACTACTATTTCTATGAGGTCGGCCGCGTCACTGGCATTGAGGCGATCGACGCGGTGTCTGAATCGCTTGGCCTGGGTGAGGCAACCGGCGTCGAGCTGGCCGAAGCAACCGGCTCGCGCGGCAATCCCGAGACAAAGGCCGAGATCTACGCCGACAACCCGAACCAGTCCGGCTGGTACGGCGCCGATACGCTCCAGGTTTCCATCGGCCAGGGCGACAACAAGTTCACGCCAATGCAGCTCGCCTGCTATACCGCGGCGCTCGCCAACGGTGGTACGCGCTACGGCGCGACGTATCTGCGCCGCGTTGTCTCCTCGGACTACAGCGAGATCCTGCTGGAAAATGAGCCGGACGTGCTCAGCGTCTGCGATATGTCCGACGAGGCATACGCCTGCGTTACAGAGGGCATGCGCATGGCCGTCACATCTTCGAGCGGCACCGCGTCGAGCTATCTTTCCGACTACCCCGTCGCCGTCGCGGCCAAGACCGGCACCGCGCAGCACGGCGGTCTCGGATCGGACAATGCCAGCTTTGTGTGCTACGCGCCGTATGACGACCCTGAGATCGCCATCGTTGTCTATGTGGAACGCGGCGGCCAAGGCGGCTATCTCGCCAATGCCGCGCGCGCGGTCATGGACGCGTACTTTGGCGCGGCGGACGGCGTTGAGACCGTCATCACCGAGAACACGGTGCAGTAAACTGTCCATCCTGCCGCAGCCGGGGTGCAGCATCAGGCTGCACCCCGGTTTTCCCGCCGCGGCACAACCGGGCGCAAAACCCGTCTTCCGCTCTGCGGCGCTGTATATTATAATGGAGCCAGGAAAGGGGCTGCCGCCATGTTTGCCATCACGCTGCTGGCCGTCGGCCGGCTGAAAGAGCCGTTTTACCGCGACGCCTGCGCCGAATATGAAAAGCGCCTCGGCGCATACTGCGACCTGCATGTGATCGAGCTGCCCGAGCGGCGCACGCGGGCAGAAGAAGCCGACGCGCTGCGCGCCAAAATCCCGCGCGGCGCCTGGCTGTGCCTGTTCACGCCCGAGGGGAAAAAGCGTACGAGCGAAGGGCTGGCCGCGCTGCTCTCCGATGTTCGCCTGTCCGGCCGGCACGGCGCATGCTTTGTCATCGGCGGTAGCGAAGGGCTCGACGCATCGCTCAAGCGCGAAGCGGATTTTCTGCTCTCCGTCTCGGATATGACATTTCCCCACCATCTGTTCCGCGTGATGGCGCTTGAGCAGATTTACCGCGCCGAGAGCATCCTCGCCGGGGCGAAGTATCACAAATAGCGCCTGTGCGGTGGCCTGCAGAAGTAGGCCGCCGCCTGTCATCCGGCAAAAAGCGGCCGGGGCTGGCATCAGCCCCGGCCGCTCCGCTTGTCAAAAAGCCCCGCAGCGTTCGCGCCCGCAGGCGGAAAAATTGAAATTCGCTTTAGCCGCGGCCTGTGCGTGGCTGAAAACGCCTCTCAGACCGCCAGTGCGGTATTTGTCCGCCTTCAGCGGACAAATGATGCGCGCAGCGGACTGCAGCCTTCCCGAAAAAGTGGCCCGCCACTTCTTCGGCCGTCTCAGCGGCCGCGCATCTGCTCCATCGAGTCGTGAAAGCGCGCATAGAATCCGTCTGCCGTCTGTGCCGGCGTACCGCCGGTCTGGTAGTAATCGCACGGCTCGAGACGCAGCCTGCCGAACCGTGCGGAAAAGGCGCGGCCGACGCCGAGCGCCTCGGCAAACGGCAGCATCCGGTAGAAATACTGCGGGTCATTGCGCAGCAGCCGGCGCAGCCGCTTCTCCTCCGCTCCGGCCAGAAAGCGCCGCAGGCCGCGCAGATGCGCCAGCGCCTCGGCCCCCGCGCGCGTGCGCCGGCCGCCGCAGGCCGTTTCACAGCCGGTGAAGCAGGCAAGCGCACACGAAAGCAGCACCGCGGTATGGATGCCGCTGAACGCGCCGAGCAGCAGCATTCCGGCAAGCGCCACCGCCGCCGCGGCAACGACCGGCAACTTCCGCCGCCGGCGGAGCTGCAGCGCGCCGCAGCACACCAGCGCGCCTGCCGCCAGGCCGCCCGCCGCGCCGAGGACGGCCATCAGCCAGCCGGCTACGGTGATCTGGTCGATCGCCGCCATCGCGCGCGCGCATGCAGCCGCGCACGCAATCGCCGCCCCGGCCTGCATCAGCGCCGGCGAGCCGCTCCTGCGGTCAAAGATCCGGCGCTGCCAGTGCGCGCCGAGCGGCTGCTCGATGTGCTCGCAGCACTGGCGGAAGCGCGTGTCCGAGCCGCTGACCACGTCGCCCGGCGCAAAGATCTGCGCAAACAGCCGCCGCTCATAGCCCTTCCGCTCGTTGCCCATGTCCATATGCCGGATCAGCCGCACGGCACGCCGGCTGGCCTGAATCGAGCAGTATCCCAAACTTGCCCATTGCGCGACGGTCAGCGCAGCCTCGGGCCGCGCGCCATAGAGCAGATACGGCACGTCGCCGGCGCACACACCGTCGGGCGGTTCAACCTGCATGCGAATGCGGCGGCCGGGCGTCCGCAGAAACAGCAACCAGTAGAGCAGGCTCAGCACGCACACGACCGGGACAATCAGCCGGTCGGGCGAAAAGATCGTCTCGACCGGGCTCGGCTCGGTGAAATAGCCGGCCGGCAGCGTCAGCGCGAGCGAGAGCGACTCGTGATCGAGCAGCGTGCCGTCCAGCCCGCCGGAGAGCGCCGTGCCGGCAGCGGTCAGCGTCACCGCGTCGCCGGCCAGTTCGCCGTAGTAACCGCTGACAAGCGTCGCCGCGCCCGCGTCGATGGCCGCAGGCATCGTCACCGCAAACGTCACGCCGGAGACGGTGCCCGGCCAGTGCGCGCACAGCAGCTCGATTGCGGCGGTCTGCCCGCCGTCCTCGCGCGTGGTGAAGCCGAGCGAGCCGGCATAACGGACCGTATAATTTCCGGGCGTCAAAAAGCCGCTTTCCGTCGATATGGTCAGGAAGTACACCCCATCGTCATTGCGGCGGAGCTGCGATCCATAACCCGGCGCGGATGCCTCGGTGATGCCGGTGCCGAGCGGGATTTCAATGGTGGTATCAGCGCTCTCAAATGCGAGCGATGCCGTCAGCTCGGCGGTGTATGTTCCGTCCTGCGTGACGGTAACGGCCACATGCAGTGTGCCGACATCGTATTGCTCGATCGCGGCACGCGCCGGCAGGCCCAGCAGCACTGCCGCCGCCAGCACAGCCAAAAGCAATCGAATCCGCCGCATCTGCGCACCGCCTTTCAAAATGGTTTCTACTCTATAAAGTATCACACCGCGGGAGAAAAGGCAACGACCGGTTTTGACCGTTTTCGGCGCATATTTTTCCAGGCCCGTCACAGGCCGGTGCGCGGGCAAAAAAACGCCGCCGCGAACGATATCGTTCGCGGCGGCATTTACGGTTGAATTGGTCTGTCTCAGCAGGGCGTGCCGCAGTTCGGGCAGAAGCGGCTGTCTTCCTTGAGCGGGCCGCCGCAGTTTGCACAGGTGCGGCCGGCGGGCGCTTCGGCCTGCGGAGCATCCGCCTGCGGCGCTTCCGGCGCAGGGGCAGGGTGCTCGACCTTTGCACCGCAGTTCAGGCAGAAGTTGCTGTCTGCCGGCACCTTGGCGCCGCAGTTCGGGCAATCGATCTCCTTACCGGCAGCAGCCTTGGCGACCGCGGCCTGCACGCCGGCCTGGACGCTCGAGGTGACCTTGCCGGCCGTCTTCTGGAACGAGGCGGCGGCGGTGTCGAGCTTATCCGTCACGGCGTCGACCTTGACCTTGGACAGGAACGGGAACTTGTCGCCGAACAGCGCGAACACGCCGGCGGCCAGGAAGAAGATCAGCGCCAGCCAGGAGCCTGCGCCGACATGGATGCTGGCGGTGACGCCCAACATGCTGATGCTCTGGCCCTGGAACGTCACGATGTACAGGAGCAGGCATACGCCGCACACCAGATCGACGACGCCGGAGATCGCTGCCTTGCCGAGGAACAGCAGCACCAGCGACGCAATCAGGCCGAGGAATGCGACCCAGACGAAGAACGGTATGCACAGATCGCCGATATCGTCCGCGTCGAACATGACCGAGAACGCGTTGGCAGACTCGCTCAGGCCGCTCATCGACGCAGATGCAAACGGCAGGAAGAACATGATCAGCGCAAGCACGACGCCGATCAGCGCGAACAGTGTTTTCGCGGAAAATTTCATGGTTGAGTTGACCTCCTCTTTTTCTCCCTCAATCGGATGGATCTGTGTCCATCATATCGCCAAGCGCATGGATTGTAAACGGGTAAAACCGTCTTCTCTCGCGCGCAGGTACTGCTCCGTCAGCGCGAGCTGCTCGGGCGTGTTGACGCCGAGGATCTGCTCGCCCAGCGCGCAGGTGTACACCGCGATTTTCCCGCCGAATTCGTCGCGCAGGATCGCGGGTACGTCGGTCAGATAGTACTCGCGCTGCGCATTGTCGCACCGCAGGCGGTCGAGTGCCGCGGGCAGCAGCCTGCCGTCAAAGGCATAGATGCCGACGTTCAGCTCGCGGATAGCGCGCTGCTCGGGGGTGCAGTCGCGCTCTTCGACGACGCGGTCGAAGCTGCCGTCCGCCCGGCGCAGCACACGCCCGTAGGGGAGCGAGAGCTCCGACGTGCCGGCCAGCAGCGTACAGGCCGCGCCGGCGGTGCGGTGCGCCGCCAGAAGCCCCAGATACGTCTCTTTTTTCAGGAGCGGCATGTCGCCGTAGGCCACGAGCACCGTGCCGGTGAAGCCGTCCAGATAAGCGCGCGCGGCGCGCACCGCGTCGCCGGTGCCGCGCTGCGGCTCCTGTACGCAGGCGCGGTAACCCGGAAACGCCGCCGTCACCCGCTCACGCTGGTAGCCGACGACCAGCACGGTCTGTTCCGGCGGCACAAAATCGAGCGCCGCGAGCACATAGTGCAGCAGCGGCTTCCCGTTGGCCTGACGCAGCACCTTGGCGGTGTGATCCGTCTCGGTCTGCAGCCGCGTGCCCATGCCGGCGGCCAGCACGACGGCCAGAATTTCCTCCATCGCTCAGCTCTCCTTTGGTGTTTCAAATTCCGCTCTCTCGATCGTGCCGCCGCCGGCGACAATCTCGCCGTCGTAGCACACGGCCGACTGCCCCGCCGCCGGCGCGCGCTGCGGCGCATCGAAGCACAGCTCGGCCGTCCGGCCGTCCCAGCGCAGCAGGCAGGATGCCGCCTGCTGGGAATAGCGCAGCTTGGCCGTCACGCGGCGTTCGCCCGCCGGCGCATCCGTATCAATCCAGTTGCAGCCGGAGAGCCAGACGCGCCGCGCCATCAGCCGCTCCGGCGGGCCGACGGTGACGGTGTTCGCGTCCATATCCTTGGCCAGCACATAGCCCGGCGCAGGAAGCGCCAGCCCCAGCCCCCTGCGCTGGCCGATCGTATAGCGCACCGCACCGCGGTGCCGGCCCAGCACGCGTCCGTCCGGGCTGATAAAGTCGCCGGGCGGATAGACTTTGCCGCCCCGGCGCTCCAGAAACGCGCCATAGTCGCCGTCCGGCACAAAGCAGATGTCCTGCGAATCGCGTCTGTGCGCGTTTTCAAAGCCGGCGGACGCGGCAAGTTCACGCACCGCCGGCTTGGTCAGCCCGCCCAGCGGAAAGCGCGCAAAGGCGAGCTGCTGCTGCGTGAGCCGGTAGAGCACATACGTCTGGTCGCGCGCGCGATCCTCGGCGGTCCGGAGCACATACCGCCCATCCGGACGGCGGAACACGCGCGCATAGTGCCCGGTAGCCAGCGCATCGAACCCCTGCGCGCGCGCGTAGTCCGCCAGCGCGCCGAATTTGATTGTCTGGTTGCAGACGACGCAGGGGTTTGGCGTGCGGCCGCGCTCATATTCGCGCGCAAACGGCGCAATGACGCACGACGCAAATTCCCGCCGCAGGTCAAGCACGCGGTGCGCAATGCCGAGCCAGGCGCAGACCGCAGCGGCGGCCGCTGCATCGTCCGGCGCGCCGGGCGGCGGGTCGGTCAGGCGCATCGTGCATCCGACGCACTCCCACCCGCCGCGCAGCGCAAGCAGCGCGGCCGCAGCACTGTCCACGCCGCCGGACATGGCGACAAGCAGTTTCGGCACGTCAGCTCTCGAACAGCGGCGCGAAGATCTCGTCAATCGTGCCGTCGGCCGTCAGTACCGCGATTGCGTTATTGAGCGCGGCCAGCAGATCGGTATTCTCCTCGCGCACGGCGATGCACAGCTCGTACTGGCCCGCGATGAGGTACGGATCCGTAAAGGCCAGCCCCACGCCCTGCTCGCCGTAGTCGTCGACGGTGGCGGCGATAATCATGCAGTCGGTAACGCCGGCGTTGAGCGCGTCAAGCGCCTCGACCTGCGTGTCAAAGCCATAGAAGCCGCGCGTCAGCCCCAGCTCGTCGGCCAGCGAAATGCCCAGATCGATCGCATAGCCGGACAGATAGCCCTCGTCATCCTCGGCGGCCATGCCGTCGGAGTTCTCGTCAATGCAGACGCTGATGTTCAGCTCGCCCGCGACGGACAGCTCGTCGCTGTAGGTCTGATCGCCGCTGCTCGTGCCGAACTGCGGCAGCGCCTCACCGATCTGCGTCCAGGCGTCGGACGGCAGGTTGTCACCGGACAGATAGAGCGTCTCAAGGTTCGTCAGGCCAAACAGCGGCGTCACATCCGAGACGAGTGTATCGTCCAGATCGAGATAGCGCAGGTTGGTCAGGCCGGACAGCGGCGAGATGTCCTCGACCGGATTGTCCCACAGCTCGAGCGACTCCAGCGCGCGCAGGTTTGCCAGCGCGGAGATATCGGAGATCTCATTGTCGTACAGCCACAGCGTCTGCAGGTTGGTCAGGCCGCTCAGCGCGGAGATGTCGGTGATGTCGTTCGATTCCAGGCTCAGATATTCCAGATTCGTCAGCCGCGCCAGCGGACTGAGGTCCGTGATGCCGTTCTCGTCGAGCACGAGATACGTCAGGTTCGTCAGGCCGGACAGCGGGCTGAGATCGGTGATGGAATTGCCGGGCAGTTCGAGATACTCCAGCTCGGTGCAATAGCGCAGGTCCGAGATGTCGTCGATCGACAGATACGACAGATACAGCTCCGTCGCGTCGGTCGAAATGGTCTCTCCGCCGATGGTAATGGTGTCGGGCGCCGCATCGCCTGCTGTGCCGCCCGGCTCATCTGTGCCAGTTCCGGGGGCTTCTGTGCCAATGGATATGTCGGGTTCCGGCGGCGTTTCCTGCGTGCCGGCACGCAGCTCATCGATGCGCTCCTGCAGCGCGGACGCGCCGGTGGCGAGATAGCCGTCCTCGAGCGCGGCGATCGCGCCGCCTATGTCGCCGGCGGCGACATAGGCGGCGGCCAGCTTGCTCCAGACGCGGCGCTGGTCGTCATCGAGCCGGAGCGCGTCCTCATAGTCGTCGATGGCGCTCTCATATTCCTCGAGCCCCATGTACGCATCGCCGCGGCCAATCAGCGCCGGACACATCTCATCGTCCTCGTCCGGCTCGGCATAGCCGATGGCGTCGGTGTAGTAGGACACGGCGTCCTCATACGCCTCATCGGCCAGCGCGGCGTCGCCGCGGTTCATCGCCGAGCGGTACCTGGCCTCGGACGACAGGTATGTCGGGTACAGCCACACAAAAAACGCGATGGCCAGCACTGCAACTGCGGCAACTGCGCAGATGGCCGCAATCAGGCCGCGGCGGCTCTTCTTTTTCTGCGGCTGCTCCGGCACGGCCCAGCCGCCGGCGCCATAGGCCGGCTCCTGCGGCGGAACATAGCCGCCGTCCGCAGGCGCGTAGCCGCCGGCCGGCGCATAGCCGTCGTTCGCAGCTGCGTAGCCGCCGGCTGGCGCATA
>CAZGBU010000044.1:0-14953 GCA_964523945.1 uncultured Oscillospiraceae bacterium | reverse complement strand
TCAAGACCGCCCTTGCCGATATGAAAACAGGTTCGGATTTGGATTGCTCAACGGCACCACGTCGTCGCGGACTTCGTATCGTTCGCGGCGACGTTTTCTTTTGCGTGACAGCGCCTGTGCGGCGCGCTTTCCGGTCATTTCCTGCCCTGGGGCAAGCGCGGAACGCTTGCCCCGGCCTTTTTCCGGGCGGCCTGACTCAGAAGTCCACCGGCTCACTCAGCGGCCGCTCGAGCAGCGCGGGATTCTCCAGAATTTTTCGGAGCAGCTTGACGGTTTGGGCATAGTAAAAGCCGTCGGCAATCCGCTCATCGATGGTCAGGCCGAGATCCACGCTTTCGCGCATTTCAATATTGCCCTCGTCATCATAAAAGGGGCGTTTTTTGATCTCGCCGATCACACAGAACACCGAGCAGGTGCCCCAGTTGGTCAGATGGTGATAGCCGGCATGTAGCCCGATGGAGCCAAGATTGGCCAGTACAGCAGAGGAATAAAACGGATCCGTTGCAATGACGCCCCGGGGCATCCGGCCATGGCGGTCGAGCGAACGGGCACCCGCTCCCACCAGCTTGCGAATGGTTTTCGGCAGCTTCTGCACCACATCCATGCTGGCGGTCGAGGGGTCCTTTTCCTCGCTGCGGCAGAACGACACCTGGCGATAGATCTCGTCATGGATGGTATCGATGTTGTCGCTGCCTTTGGAGTGGATCTGGGCCAGGGCCTCCGCACCATTGTCCGAAAACAGCTTTTTTACCGTGAACGCAGCGGTAACCTCATTGCGCTGATACATGGTCTGGTTTGCAATAAACCGGTTCATCTTTGGGCGCAGGGTAATGATTTTCAGCACCGCGGTGACCATGATCTGAAACAGATTATATGCGTATGGCGGATTCTGCGCGTTTTTCTGTTCAAGATACGCATTGATGTTTGTCAGGTCGATCTGCTCACTGATATACGCCTCGTTATCGCACCGGTTTGGATACATCAGCGGCATGATTGCATGCATGGAACTGATTTCCCGCAGGTACACGCCGTCTTTTCTGTCTCTGAATCTTCTTGCCACGTTTTTGTTTTCCTCCTCGTTTTCTGTCGCCCGGCACACACGTTTTTGCCGGATCTGCCAATTTCATTGGCCTTAATTTCCTTGAAAGCTGGTGTTTCCATGAAAGAGAAGCGACCATCTCTGCTCTACCGCTGCATCCGGGGTGCCGTAAAGTTTTTCTATCCAAAAATAGAGGTGGTCGGGCTGGAGAACCTTCCGGATGCCCCTGTCATTGCTGTCGGAAACCATGCACAGATGAACGGGCCGATCGCCTGCGAGCTGTATTACCCAGGCCAACATTTTATCTGGTGCGCCGCGCAGATGATGGAACTCAAAGAGGTGCCGCCTTATGCCTACCAGGACTTCTGGTCCCGAAAGCCGAAGCGCAGCCGCTGGTTTTACCGTCTATTGTCCTATGTCATTGCGCCGTTTTCCGTCTGCGTGTTCAACAATGCGCATACCATCCCGGTCTACCATGACACCCGTCTGGTCCGGACATTCCGGCAGACAATCGAAACGTTGCAAAACGGTGCAAGCGTTATTATCTTCCCGGAGCACGACGTGCCGCACAACCATATCCTGTGCGACTTTCAGGACCGGTTCATTGACCTTGCAAGAGCCTATTACAAAAGGACCGGGAAAGAGCTTTCTTTCGTTCCGATGTACATTGCGCCGAAGCTGAAGAAGATCTATCTGGGACGTCCGGTTGCATTCTGTTCCAGCGCGCCGGCCAAGGAAGAGCGCCGACGCATCTGCAGTTATCTCATGGCGGAAATTACAGACATTGCATGCAGCCTTCCTGTGCATACTGTTGTTCCATACAACAACATTCCCAGAAAGCGCTACACCACCAATATTCTCAAAGAGGGGATCTCCCATGAAAAAGCCGGTCGTTGACTATCGGGCATTCCGCCTGTCCAAAATCAATCAGCCTGAATACGCACATTTGAAATACCTCCTGGGCTGGGTGGTATACTTTATCCTGTATTTTCTGACGGAAAATCTGATCCCGGCGGAAAAATGCCATGCAATGCACTGCTGGTTGGATGATGTGATCCCGTTTTGTGAGGTCTTTGTCATCGCGTATGTCTTCTGGTACGTGTACATCGTGATCACACTGCTGTATTTTCTGCTGTACAACCCGGAGGGCTTCAAACGGCTGATGACGTTTATCATCGTTACGCAGCTCGTGGCCATGGCGATTTATATCCTCTTCCCCTCCCGGCAGGATCTGCGCCCAACAGAATTTGCGCGGGACAATCTTCTGACGCGGCTTGTCGGTCTGCTCTATTCGGTCGATACCAACACAGGCGTTTGTCCGTCGCTGCATGTCGCCTATTCCGTTGGCATTGTATCGGCCTGGCTGAAAGAACGCGACGTCCGCCGGGCCTGGAAGATCTTTGTCGTCATTGCAGCTGTGTTGATCTGCCTGTCCACCATGTTCATCAAGCAGCATTCCGCGCTCGATGTGCTGGCTGCCCTGCCGCTGGCGCTGCTGGCCGAGATCATCGCATACGGGAAGCACTTCTGGCGCCCATATCGGCAGGCGAAAAAAACACAAACCGCATGGAAATAAGCCGACCGCGACAGCGGAACGCAGAGAAAAGGCCGCCCCGGCGGCCTTTTTCTTTGTCAGCGGTAGTTCTCGCGGACAAACTGCTCAAGCGCCGGCAGACTGCGCCTGACTTTCTCCGTATCGATGCAGTAGGCCATGCGCACATAGCCGGGCACGCCAAAACTGTCGCTCGGGACAAGGATCAGATTGTATTTTCGCGCCTTGCGGCAGAATTCGACGGCGTCGTCCTCAAGCGCCTTTGGGAAAATGTAGAACGTGCCGCCCGGGCGCACGACCGTAAAGCCCAGCTCGACAAGCTTGTCGTAGAGCAGATTCATATTCGTCTCATAGACCGACAGGTCGCTTGTCAGGTCAAGCACCTCCGCCACAGCGAGCTGAATGCTCGACGGCGGGCAGTTGTGCCCGATGCCGCGGCTGATCTGACCGCAGATCACCGCGAGTATGTCTGCATCCGTCGCGCGCGGGTTGACCGCGACATAGCCGATGCGCTCGCCTGGCAGGCTGAGACTCTTGGAAAAAGAATAGCACGAAATCGAATTGTCATAAAACTTGCTGGCATACGGGACCTGCGCACCGTCGAACGCAATCTCACGGTACGGTTCATCGCTGATCAGGAAGATGTCGTGTCCATATTCGGCCTGCTTCGCACGCA
Source organism: uncultured Oscillospiraceae bacterium (assembly GCA_964523945.1). Taxonomy (GTDB): domain Bacteria; phylum Bacillota; class Clostridia; order Oscillospirales; family Oscillospiraceae; genus CAKTOF01. The sequence continues at coordinate 11,686 of CAZGBU010000044.1, read as the reverse complement.
GCAGCTCAGCCATGCGGGTGAGCGTCTCAGCCGAGTAAACGATGCCAGAGGGGTTGTTCGGCGTGTTGATCAGCACCGCCTGCACATTTTCGCCGAGCATCTGTTCAAACGCCTCAAAATTGATCTGAAATGACGCCGTATCGGCGGGGACGACTTTCAGCACCGCGCCCGTGCGCCCGACATACTGGCCATATTCCGGGAAATACGGCGCAAACGTGAGCACCTCATCGCCCGGCTTGGTGACCGCACGCAGCGCATGTGCCAGCGCGCCAGCCGCGCCGGACGCCATAAAGATATGCTTGGTCTCATAATCCATGCCGAAGCGGCGGTTCAGGCTCTCGGCTACGCGCTCCCGTACGCTGGTGATGCCAAGCGTCGGGCTGTAGCCGTGGATGGCGACCGGATCGTTTTCGCGCAGCAGGCGGATCAGTGCCTCGGTAAAGGCCGGATGCACCGGCACGCTCGGATTGCCCAAACTGTAGTCAAATACATTCTCATAGCCGATTTTTGCGCCCAGCTCCGCCGCAAACTCGCTCTGCTCGCGGATCACCGAGCGCTGCGAGAGCATGGACTTGAAATCCTGATTGATCATATTCTCTTCCTCCTCAATCCCAGGAATTTACGACATTTTCGGGTCTTTTCCCCGCCTGCACAGCCAGCGCTGCATCCCAGATCATGCGGTAGGCGCGCCGGAAACTCGCAGCCGTGATCCCGCCAATGTGCGGGCTGAACAGCAGCCGGTGCGCAAGCGCCGGTTCACACTGCAAAATTGCATTGTCCCGCCGGATCGGCTCACCCGCAATCGTATCCAGGCCAGCCATGCGCAGAATGCCGCTTTGCAGTGCGCGCAGGATGGCCCCGCTGTCAGCCAGCTCGCCGCGTGAGGTGTTGATGAAATACGACCCGCGCTTCATCTTTGCAAAAAAGGCGTCGTCTGCCAGATTTCGCATCTGCTCCGTCACCGGCAGATGCAGGCTGACGATGTCGCAGGTTGCCAGCAGCGCGTCCAGCGGCAGGTATTCCACGCCAAATTCCGCCTCGACGGCTGCGTTGCACCGGTTTGGCTTGGTATAGCAGACCGACGCGCCGAATGCGCCGAGCAGCTTTGCCGTTGCCTGCCCGATTGCGCCGAACCCAACCAGACCGACGCGGCAATCCGACAGCTCGTACAGGGTCCCGTTTGCCATATACGTCTCTTTGACCACAATCTGCCGGCCCTCGCGTACAGCCAGGTCGCCGCCGCCCACGTCGCGCAGCACGCCGAGCATCAAAAGAATCGTCTGTTCTGCGACAGCCATTGCATTGCAGCCGCGGCAGTTACAGACATAGATGTGCCGCCGGCGCGCCGCCTCTGTGTCGATCCGGTTATAGCCGACACCCTCGGAGTGGATCAGCTTCAGATTGGGCATTGCATCGATTAACGATGCCGGCACGTCGTACATTGCATCAACAAAGATCATGTCCGCGCCTTCGCCCTCAGCCAGATACTCCTGCACTGTCAGGCCGGTCGGCATGTCGATCAGCTCATACGGCGGCAGCGCAAGCCTCACGGAATTGCGCTGCACGTTGCCCGCTTTCCCGATATGTAAAACCTGCAAGATTCCGTTTCCTCCTGTCATTGGGATAAAAAGTCGCGGATCTGGCTGCCGTCGAGGTAGCCCTTCTCATAGAGTGCATGGATCTTCTCGCGGTCGCGTGTGAGCGTATTGACGCCGCAGCAATCGTCTGGCGCAATGACCAGCGCGCGGCCGGACGGCACATGCTCCTGCAGCAGCGTCTCAACCTGATCATTATAGATCAGATGGCGGCTCATCAGTTTCTCAAAGGCGCGCGGATAGCTGCGCAGCATAAACGAATAGGCCGCCGCGTGCTTGACTGGCTGCCGGCGGAATGTCTTCGGCCGCGTCAGAATCACGACAACGCGGTCGCAGTCTTCGGCAAACGCCCGCGCATACGGAACCGGGTCGGCAATGCCGCCGCCGTAGTACAGCGCACCGTTCCAGCGATATGGCCGGCACGCGATTGGCAGCGCGCTTGAACACTTGAGCGGGCCATAGTCGTTGCGCACCAGATTGGAATTATCGAAATAATGGGCCGCTCCGCTTTCGGCCTCAGCCGCAACAATGCGCACCTGAATGCCGGACCGGATCGCTGCGTCATAGTCCCAGGGATCCTCGCCGTCCTCATTCGAAAGCGTGCCATAAATATAATCCAGGTTGACATAAGAGCCCGTGCTCCGGAGATTCTCAAAGCCCATCGCCCGCCGGCGCAGATTATAGTCCGTGTAAAACCGCAGGTTCCGGCCGCGCTGCCCGGAGACATACGACGCAACATTCGCGCTGCCGGCCGATACGCCGATACAATACGGGAAGTGCAGATGGTGATCCATGCAATAGTCCAGGACGCCGGCGCCATATGCATCGCGCATGCCGCCGCCGACATCAATCAGTCCAACCATACAGGCCTCCTTTGGGGGTGTTGCAGTTGATCTGCCCGCACCGTACAGACAGGCGTCCGCCATGTCATGCTGTTCCCGAATGGAACGCGAAGGGGAACCCTGACGGTTCCCCTTCACACATGTTCCCCCGAACCAATCGGATCGCAGAATATTGGACGACAGCCAGGTCTGTGTGATACAGTAACGCAGAGTCTGCCTGTATTCTACACTGTTTTCCGCCGGATTGCAATCGGCAAGCACATTTACCAGATGCCGAGCAGATGCTGCATCAGCAGGCTGACACAGGCAATCGCCACCCAGCAGCAGAAGCCGAGCAGAATCGGCCGGCCGCCAGTTTTGACCAGCTTGACCAGATCGGTATTCAGCCCGATGGCCGCCATCGCCATCACGATAAAGAATTTGCTCAGCTGTTTGAGAAAGTCGAACACCCGGTCGGCTGCATCCAGCGCACCGCCGGAGAGCACGCTCGTCAGGATTGTTGTGACAACCGACGCCAGCACAAAATACAGGATGAACATCGGAAAGACCGACTTCAGGCTGACACGCGTCCCTTCCCCGCCGGCGGTCTTTTTCTCGCGGCGCATGCGCACGAGCGCGAGCACCAGCGTAATCGGAATAATCGCAAGCGTTCGGGTCAGTTTGACAATGGTCGCATACTCGAGCACCGCGCCGTTAGTCCCGTGCAGCGTATCCCAAGTCGAGGCGGCCGCCGTAACGGACGACGTGTCGTTGACCGCCGTGCCGGCAAACAGGCCGAAGCCCTCATTCGTCAGACCGATTGCGCCGCCGATCGTCGGGAAGATCAGCGCCGCGAGGACATTGAACAGAAAAATAACGGAAATGGACTGGGCAATCTGCTCATCATCGGCCCCAATGACCGGCGCAGTTGCGGCGATAGCCGAGCCGCCGCAGATCGACGAACCGACGCCGACAAGCGTTGCAATCTTCGGCTGGACACGCAGAACGCGGTATAATACAAATGCGACGATCAGCGACGTTGCAATCGTGCAGACGATAATCGGCAGCGATGTTGCGCCGACCTCGCCGATCGTCCGGAGATTCAACCCAAAGCCAAGCAGCACAACAGCCGACTGCAGCACCTTTTTGGAGGTAAACGCAATACCGGTCTGAAACGCGCTTTTCTGCTTCAGAATCAGCGCCAGAATCATGCCAACCAGGATTGCGATGACCGGTGCACCGACCACCTCGAGCACGCTGACAAACTGCACCAGCAGCCATGCCGGCAGCGCAATGGCCAGGCACAGCGCAATGCCTTTCCAGTTTTTCTGTATGAAACCCATATATGTTCTCCTTCTCTTTATCGTTCCGATAGATCTATCATATCGGCAGCATACAGGGAAGTCAATGGATTTTTCAAAAAGCGGCGGGATGGATGATAACCATTCCGCCGCTTTTTCCAGATCTGTTCTATTTTTCCGCGCACTCGCCAGCCGTACCGCGCAGGATCTCGATCCCATGTGCCAGCGCCGGCAGCACAGCCTCCAGATTCTCCCGCGCCCCTTTCGGGCTGCCCGGCAGGTTGAGGATCAGCGTACCGCCGCGCAGCCCCGCCTGCGCCCGCGAGAGCATGGCGCGATTTGTGATCTGCGCACTCGCTGTGCGCATTGCCTCCGGAATCCCGGGCACAAGCCGCGGACAGACCGCAATCGTCGCCTCCGGCGTCACGTCGCGCGGCGAGAAGCCGGTGCCGCCCGTCGTGACCGTCAGCGCGCAGTCCAGCTCGTCCGCCGTATGGATCAACGCGCGCTCAATCAGCGCCTGCTCATCCGCCACAATCTCGGTGTACACCACCGTATACCCCGCATCGCTCAGAATCTGTGCGACGAGCGGTCCGCCCGTATCCTCCCGCTCGCCGCGCGCGCCCTTGTCGCTGACGGTGATCACTGCTGCTCGAAGCATCTTCAACACCTCCCAAAATAGCACTTCGGCCAGGTGCAGACCTTACAATTCATGCAAAGTCCGCCCTCACCGGCCGCCATGACATCCTCTTTTGTCACCGGGACGCCTGCGAAAACACGGGGCAGGAACACGTCCAGGCTTGTCACCTTTGCATGCATCGACGCCCCCGGCACGCCGATCAGCGTTGCTCCGCCTTTCTTTGCCATAGTCAGCATATTGCCCGGCTGCATCGGGACGCCCTGGAAAAGCAGTTCCGCTCCGCCGGTCCGCATTGCGGTCGGCGTCAGGTCATCCGGGTCGACCGACATGCCGCCGGTCAGCAGAATCAATTCTGCGCCGCGTGCCAGGAAGTCGTCGATCGCAGCCACAATGCGTGCAAGCTCGTCCGGACACTTTTCCACACCGATGATCTCAGCGCCGAATGATTCAAGCTTCTCCCGCATAATCGGCTCAAATGCATCCTGGATTCGCCCGTAGTAGACTTCGCTGCCCGTGATGATCACGGCGCTTTTGAGCGGACGGTACGGCTCGACGCGCAGCACCGGCTCTGCCTGCCGGGCCAGCCCGACCGCCGCATCGACGTTCTGACGCTTTGTCACCAGCGGGACAATGCGCGCTCCGGCTACCGCCTGTCCTTCCTCCACCGGCGTATATGACGGCAGGCAGGCGACAGTATAGTCATCGACGAGATTGATGGCACGCAGCGCTTCGCGCGCAAGCACGAACAGGCCGCGCTGCGCCGCACGGGCCGTCATTTTCCCCTCCGACGGGCCGGAGAATGTGACGCCGCTGCCGCACATCGCTTCGGTCAGGAGCCGTGCCGCGTCGTCCTCATGCACCTCGTCGGTCTCCGGCTCCCAGATGTAAATATGATCTTTCCCGATCTTTTTCAGCTCGGGAATGTCCTGCTCGGTGATGACATGGCCGCGATGGAATTTGACACCCTTGAAGCCATCCTCCAGAATCGCTGTCATATCGTGGCAGAGCACCTGTCCCACCGCATCTTCCACTTTGATTTTTTTCATTGCACAACCTCCACTGTGTCGCCGGCGCGGATGGTTCCCTCTTCGAGCACAATGGCAAAGATCCCCTCGCGCGGCATCACACAGTCGCCGGTCAGGCGGCGGATCTCGCAGCCCTGATGGCACTCCTTACCGATCTGCGTCACCTCAAGCAGCGTCTCGCCGACGCGCAATCTTGTACCGACCGGCAGCGTATAAAGCGTGATCCCTTCTGTCAGAATATTCTCTGCAAATGCGCCGGGCGCAATGTCCGGCAGGACAGTACGCAGCTGATCGACACTCTCCGTGCCGAGCAGGCTGACCTGGCGGTGCCAGTTGCCTGCATGCGCGTCACCGACGATCCCGTGCGCTTTTCGCAGCGTGATCTCCGGCACCGCGTGCTTCTGTGTGCCCTTCTGCTCGCTGATGCAGACCGCCACTACGCTTGCCATTGTCTCATTCCTCCCTGATGTAGTCGCCCGACTTGCCGCCGGACTTTTTCAGCAGCCGCACGCGGTCAATCTCAATATCGCGCTGCACTGCCTTGCACATGTCATAGATCGTCAGCGCCGCAACGGACGCCGCCGTCAGCGCCTCCATCTCCACGCCGGTCTCGCCCTTGCAGCGCACCGCAGCGCGAATGGCGATGGTTCTGTCTGTCTCATCGAGCGCAAACGACAGATCCACGCCCGTCAGCGCAATCGGATGGCACATTGGGATCAGCTCGGCGTTCTTTTTTGCCGCCATAATGCCGGCGACCTGCGCAACAGCCAGCACGTCGCCCTTTTTCATCTTTCCATCGCGCACGAGCGCGAATGTACCCGGATTCAGCCGGACAATCGCGCCGGCCACCGCCTCGCGCAGCGTGGCAGGCTTTTCGCTCACATCCACCATCCGTGCACGCCCATCGGCATTGAAATGCGTTAGTTCCATGCTCAACCTCCAATTGCGTTCATACCGCGCAGGCTCTCACTCGCGCCGTCCTCGAGATGATGGCGCTGCGGCTTCGCCAGAATCGCCGCACGGATCGCCTGCTCCATAGCCTGCCCATCCAGTCCTTTCAGACTGATCTCCTGCGACGAGTGCAGGCATGGCTTGAGATGGCCGTCAGCTGTCAGACGGATCCGGTTGCACGCCGGGCAGAAGTGGCGGCTGATTGGCCGGATCAGCCCGACTGAGCCGGTCCAGCCCGGCACACGGTAGACCTCGGACACGCCGTCTGTCCCATCGGGCTGAAGGGCCGGCACCGCCTGCAGCACTGCATCGGCCGACAGAAAACGTGCCTGATCCCATGCTGCGCTCTCGCCGATCGGCATCAGCTCAATGAAACGCACTGTATAGTCCCACTCACGCGTCAGGCCGACGAAATCGGCGATCTCGTCGTCGTTGACACCGCCCATCAGTACGCAGTTGATCTTGGTATGGCAAAACCCCGCTTCCTCCGCCGCGCGGAGACCGGCCAGCACGTCGTCCAGCCGTCCCAGGCATGTGATCGCAGCGTACTTTTCCGGATCCATTGTATCCAGGCTGATATTCAGCCGCGCGACGCCGGCCGCGCGCAGCGCACCCGCCAGCGCGGGCAGCAGCACGCCGTTCGTCGTCAGGCAGACCTCATCGATTCCCGGTGTCCCGGCCGCGGCACGGCAGATGTCCACAATGCCGCGGCGCACCAGCGGTTCGCCGCCGGTGATGCGGATTTTGCGAATGCCGCAGCGCGCGGCCGCAGCAATAGCGTCCGCGATCTCCTCAATTGTCAGGATTTCATCGTGCGCGCGCTTCTCCACGCCACTCTCCGGCATACAATACCGGCAGCGCAGATTGCAAAGGTCTGTCACCGATACGCGCAGATAGGTGACATCCCGTCCAAATCCATCTTTCATCGGTCCAGCCTGTACACCCGCACTTTCGTCCCGGCGCGCAGCGGCGGGCTGCCAGCCGGAATCTCAGCAAACGCGTCGCAGCCGGCAAGCGAGCGCACTGCGCCGTTGCCCTGTCCATCGTGCGCGCAGAACAGCACACGGCCCTCCGAAAAATCCAGATGACCGCGCACCATGCGAAGCTGCGGGCTTTTCTTTCCAAAATCGCGTGCCAGATACGCCTCCAGTGCAGTCGGTAACACCGCAGCGCGGCCACAGAGTTTTTTCAGATATGGCATCGCAATTCGATGCAGACCAATGACCGCCGCGCCGGGATTGCCGGACAGGCCGAGGATCACTTTTCCGTCCCGTACTGCCGCCATAATCGATCCGCCGGGCTTCATCGCCGTCTTCCAGAACAGCACTTCCGCACCGATCATTTCGGCCGTGCGTACCGACCAATCGTAGTCGCCGACCGACGCGCCGCCCGTTGTGATCACCAGGTCGCTCCCTGCCAGTGCGCATTCGATCGCCGATGCAATCGTTTCCGACTCGTCGGGCAGGATGCCGCCGTCCGTCACTTCAATCCCCAGGCGTGTCAGATATCCGGTGAGCAGCGCGGTGTTCGTGTCGTAGATCTGCGCGGCTGCAAGTGCCTGTCCGGGTGCAGCCAGCTCCGAGCCGGTCGCAATCAGATGCACGCGCGGCCGAACAAACACCGGTGCTTCCGTCATGCCCTGCCCCGCCAGCATCGCGCAGACGGCAGGGTCGATCACCGTTCCGGCCTCTGCCAGGACATCGCCCGGCGCAATATCCTCGCCGGTACGGACAATGTCCGTATCCGGTTTGAGCGGGGCGGTGAGTGTGACGGACCGGTCGGTAAACACCGTCTTCTCATACTTGACCGTTACGTCAGCCCCCGGCGGAATCGGCGCACCGGTCAGAATCTTGGCCGCCTGCCCCGGCCCAACCGGCAGCTGCGGCGCGCTGCCCGCCGGGATCTCCTCGGTGAGCGAGAGTGTGACCGGATGCGCCGGCGAAGCGTCGGCCGTATCCTCGGCGCGCAGCGCATAGCCATCATAGGGGCTTTTGTCAAACGGCGGCAGCGCCATATGCGCCGTGACTGTCTCGGCCAGCACGCGGCCGGCCGCATCCGCCAGACGCATACGCTCAATGCGCGGCGCGGCCGGCTGTGAGAGCAGAAGATCGCGCGCATCGTCGGCCGGGATCTGTTTTCGCATCGTCAACACCTCTATTTCCGGAGCGGCAGAATCCGCTCTGGTTCCATGTATAGCAGAAGCTCCCCCGGGCTGTCAAGCGTAGCCCAGTCTGATTTGGGCAGTTCCAGCCGGATTTTGGCGAACGCCCCGCCGCTGCCGCCGGGCGGTGTAAGCATGATCACACTGCATGATACATCGTCCACCACGCGCTGCACGCGGCAGCGGAGAACGTTTTCTCCGTCTTCATTTGCCAGGCGGATGGCATCCGCATGTACGCCGATCAGGCTGGCATCCTCCGGCAGTCTGGCGAGCGTCAGCTCTGCGCCCCAGTCAAGCGCACGCACCCGCGTTCCGCCGATCGGCTCAATGCGCGAAAAATTCTTACAGCCGGACAGCAGGCATGATGCCTCGGTCTGCGGCGCCGCAAGCAGCTGTGCAACACTCTGGCGCGGTTCGGAGCGGCCGTCCGCCAGGACGCAGACCGCGCCGCAGTTGCGGCAGACCTCGCCGCGGTCATGGGAAACCCATACAATCGTGCCGGAAAAATCAGCCAGGAGCTCGGTCAGTTCCAGCTCCAGTTCCCATTTGAGATAGCTGTCAAGCGCAGAAAACGGCTCGTCCAGCAGCAGCGCTTCCGGCTCGCTGGCCAGGATGCGCGCAAGCGCCGTGCGCTGCTGCTGGCCGCCGGAGAGCTGTGCCGGCCGCTTCTTCTCCAGCCCCTCGAGCCGCATGCTGGCAACCAGCTGCTGCACGCGTGCGCGCCGCTCCTTCCGGGGCAAATGACGCGCGCCGGCCGCAATGTTCTGCTCCACCGTCATGTTGGGAAACAATGCATACTGCTGGAACAGATAGCCGACGCGCCGCTTCTGCGGCGGCAGATTGATATGCGCCTTGCTGTCAAAGAGCGTGCGGCCGTCGAGTACGATCCTGCCTTCATCCGGCTTTTCCACACCGGCGATGCATTTGAGCGTCATGCTTTTGCCGCAGCCGGATGCACCGAGCAGTGCAAGCGTCTCCCGTTCCGCCTCAAACTGGACGCGCAGCGTAAAATCATCCAGGCGTTTTGTAAGATCCACCTGAAGGCTCATGCCTGCGCCTCCTTTTTCCGGCCCCGCACGCGGATGCGCCGCTCCAGCAGATTGACCACCAGCAGCACCGCGGCGGAAATGGCCACGTTGACCAGTACCCAGCGCAGCGCGCCTGCATCATCATTCGTTCGCCAGAGCTGATAGACCGTAGTGGAAATCGTCGCGGTGCGCCCCGGCGTGTAGCCGGCGATCATACTGGTCGCGCCGTATTCACCAAGCGCGCGTGCAAACGCGAGCACCGTACCGGCCAGGATTCCCTGCCGGCAGTACGGCATCTGGACTCGCCAGAAAACATAGCTGTTCGAGCGGCCAAGCGTCTGTGCCGACCAGGCCAGCGTCCGGTCGAATGACTCAAACGCACCGCGCGCCGTCCGGTACATCAGCGGAAACGCAACGATGACTGTGGCAAAAATTGCCGACCACCAGGTCATGACAAGCCGGAGGTTAAATACCTCCAGGAACCATGCCCCGATCACGCGTTTTGGCCCGAGCACGCGCAGCAGCAGATATCCGACCACCGTCGGAGGCAGCACCAGCGGGAGCGTCAGCACCACGTCCAGCAGGCCCTTGACCACGCGGGGCGCCTTGGCAATATAGTATGCGAAGAAAATGCCGAGAAAAAAGATAATCACAGTGGAAATTGCTGCAATGCGCAGTGAGTTCCACAGCGGGAACCAATCCATACGCGTCCTCCTCTCTGTGGACTGTGAAAACCGGGCGGGGAAGCGCCCGCCCGGTTTTTGCGCTGTGTGTTACTGTACCATGCTGAATCCGACCGATTCAAAAATCGTAGCCGCTTCATCTGTAAGCAGGAAGTCGAGGAATTCCTGCGCCGCCGCCTGGTTGGACGTCGTATTCAGCACAGCTGCGGGATAGATCACCTGGCCGCACATCTCTGCCGTCGCATAATCGACAATCTCCAGGCCGGCCGAGAACGCGTCGGTGGCGTAGATGATACCACAGTCAACCGTGCCCTCGGACACCTGGGTGGTCACCTCCTTGACATCGGAGCCATAGGTCAGTACGCCGGCAGCGGCCAGTTCCGCTTCGTCAAGGCCAAAGTATTCCAGAATCAGCTGTGTGTACTGTCCCACCGGGACGTCAGAGTTCCCCATCGCCATCAGGATCTCACCCGACTCGAGCGCTGTCCTCAGATCCTCATACGATTCGATTCCGGCCGGGTTGCCATCCGGAACCGCCAGTGCGACGCGGTTCTCCAACAGATCGATGCGCGTATCGCTCAGGACAAAGTCCAGCCCGTCGGTGTTGACCGAGGGATCGGCTGTGATGTCGAGCTGGTCCATCTGGAGCTGTGCGGCGGAAATAAAGAGATCGCATTCGGCGCCCTCTTCGATCTGGGTCTTGAGCGTGCCGGACGAGCCAAAGCTGTAGACGATCGTCACATTGGGATGCTCCTGTTCGTAGACCTCTTTGATCTGCTCCAGCGTCTCGGTCAGCGAGGCCGCCGCGTAGACAATCAGCTCAACCGGCTCGTCGGTGGAAGCTGCCTGCTCTTCGCCATCGGTCGTCTCCTCCGGCTCGGTGGCCTCTTCCGTGTCTCCGGCATCTCCGGCGTCCTCAGCCGCATCCGGCGTCTGCTCGGTTTGACCGCTTTCGTCCGTCCCCTGGCTGTCTGACTGATCCGCGTCCGTCGCGTCGTCGTTCACGCCGCAGGCAGCCAGGGCAAAGACCAGCGCCAGTGCGAGCACCAGGGCAAGAAGTCGTTTCAGTTTGTTCGGTTTCATGGGACATCTCTCCTTTTCAATGTATAAAAAGTTCCAGTTCCCATTCGACATCTGCGCACGCGCAAAAAAGCACCCTATCTTGAGAACTCAAAACAGGGCGAAACGGACACAGGAAAGCCTGCGCAGACGCTTTGTTTCCTTCTCAAATACGGAGAACCGCGCCGTTTCCAGCATCGGCATGGGAGCCTTCTGGCTCCGGCCAGCCGCCATCGGGCAAGCCCATTAGGCAAACTGGCTTCGGAAACTGTTCACTTTTGCAAAATTATAGCACAATCTGCAGCGTACTGTCAACTCCGTGCGCAAGAAAAAGCGGCATGGCTGACGCCATGCCGCTTTGTTTTACCTCTGTTGGGGTGTATCAGGCGTCTTCGCCGCGCTTGTTCGCCCCCGTGATGTAG
>CAZGBU010000043.1:0-16029 GCA_964523945.1 uncultured Oscillospiraceae bacterium | reverse complement strand
CGCGTCGTCGTATGCGACCTATGCCCGCAAGGATGCTGAGGACTACTGGGGCGAGCTGCCGCAGTGCACCGAGGTGACCTACCGCTATTACTCCGAATCCTCGACGATGTACATCGACTTCGAGAACGGCGTGCTGGATGCGGCCTGTGCCGTCAGTTCGACCGACGCGCAGCGTGTCCTCGATGGAGACTGCCCGGAATTCACCGGCTACTATCTGAACTCAATCCGTGACGTTATGATGTTTATCCTGCCGGAAGAAGTTGAACTGTTTGATGACATCCGCGTCCGTCAGGCAATGTTCATGGCGGTCGACCGCGAGAACGTGGCGCTGGCGATGTACGGTCCGCTCTACATGCCGGCCGATTCGATCCTGCCGTCTTCGGTCAACTACTATGTCGGTCAGGAAGTGCCGGAGTATGATCCGGAGGGCGCCAGAGCGCTGCTTGCCGAGGCAGGTTATCCCGACGGCATTGAGCTGCGTTACATCGTCACGATGGATCAGCAGGTCCTGCAGGAGGCGCTGCAGGCGTCCCTGGCGGCTGCCGGTATTAATGTCACCTGTGAGAGCTATGATCCGGGCACCGCAATCCCGATGTTCCAGGCTGGCGAGACTAACATTCTGACCAAGCAGGCTGAGGGTGGCGCCTACATCAACGAGCCGGCGCTGCTGCTCGACACACTCAGCCCGGTTTCCACGCTGCCGCCGGCCGGCATGCAGGATCTAGAGTGGGAGCAGTACTTCAACGAAGCGCTCTACAACACCGATCCGGATCTGCGTGCAGAGGGCTATGCAGGCCTGCAGCAGTGGGCGGCTGAGCAGTACCGGATCCTGCCGATCTGCGAGCGCGCGAACATGACGGTTTACAACACCGATCGGCTTGCAAGCTTTGAGTTCCCGTGCGCGGATGAGCCGTGCGCACAGTTCGCAGTGTTCAACTGATCGAACTGATCGGCAACATGAAAAAGGAAGCGGGGGAAAGCAGTTGCTTTCCCCCGCTTCTCGTGGAAATACGGCGGGCTATTTGCCCGCCGTATTTTTTTATATTTATGACGTTATTCCGCCCGACCGTAAACGACGGCGTTTGGCAGCAGCCGGCCGTAGGGCAAGTCGGTGTTGGAGCAGCGTGTGACATATTCACCGTCGAAATACAAAATGGCGCTGGTACCGCCGTCGAGATTCATGGCCTGCATGCAGTCGTGCCGGGCGAGAATATCGGCGCACACCATGACGTCTGTACCAATGGAGTCGATCAGGCGGCCCTCGATGACGAGGAACAGATATTCATACCGGCTTGACTGCCCGAGACAGGCACGTGGATTGAGCGCCGTATAGCCGGCACTGCTGTCGACAACGATTTCCCCATCGACGATCAGTGCAGGCTGGAACTCGGTCGCATCGGTTGTGTCACTGTCAACCGGCTCCTGCGCGTCTACAATGTACATCAGATCGTTTTCGCGGATCTCTGCGCGCTTATAGCCCCATCTGGAATGGGTGCCGTATGCCACGCCGTTGCACATCGAATAGCCGATGATCTGCCCGCCGTTGCCGACGCCATCAACGTCCTCAAAGCCGTTGGCAGTCATGGCAAGGATGCCGTTGTGTGCCTCGGCAATGTCGCCTGCATATTGGCCGGAGCTGCCGATGTAGGCTGACGCCTCAATTGTCACGCGCGACGGATCCTTGGCGACAGCCAGGACGCCGCGATAACCGGTGCCTGAGACGCGCACGAGCAATACGCCGTTGGCCGCGTCGATCGCCAGCACCTGCTCTCCCATTGTGGTCTGGATGGAGGTGCCGTTGTCATCGAGTCCTGCTTCATTGATATAGATGTTTTCCCAGCCCTCTGCGAGTGCATCGGGGTGGTCGTCCAGGTATTCCTCCATCGTGTCGCGGTCAAGCTCCCAGAACAGCTCATAGAATGCGGCTTCCTCGGCCGATTCATCGTCCTCGCTGCTGCCGTCGGTTGCGGTTTCGCTGTTGCCGTCCTGCCCGCCGATTGAGACGGATTCGCTGTCCATGTCCCACTCGCTGTTGATGCCGATCTGGTCTTCCAACGCCTGCTCCATCTGTTGGCGTACAGCGTCGACAACGCTGTCGGGCAGGAATGCCGTGGCCAGCCACTGATGGTTCATGGTGGAAAGCGCAGTTTCGATGTAGGCGGTGCGCCATTTCGCAATAAACGGAATGTTGGAGTACGCGCAGACGAGATAGAGTACGACAAGGCTGCCTGCGATAATCGCCAGATTGCGCGGCCAGCGCCGCTTTCGGCGGACCGCAACGCGGCTGGTGTTTTCGGTATACCAGTTGCCGAACAGCTTCCACTTTTTCTGCTTGGGTTGTTTTGTTTGTTTGGCCATGTATATTCTCTCCGGAGGTTCGACAGAAGTCGACATGAAATGTGAAACGTATGATACCCTTAATCATGCCACAAGCTGTCGAAAAATGCAAGTGCCGCTGGCAGCGCGTATGCGGGGGTAATTTTGCCCGCCCGCAGACGGAAACTTGTGCTATAATGGGCGGCAAAGGGGGAATTCGGATGAAACTGTTTGCTTACAGCTACCGCAGCTTCGACGAGGCGGCCTGGTTTGCGCGCTGCGCCGATGAGCTGGGGGTCGAGCTGGGTTGGACGGCGGATGCGCCGACCGAGGAGAATGCGGCGCTTGCCGCGGGATATGACTGCGTGTGCGTTCTGACCACGCCCGTTCCGGCCGCCCTGATCGACCGGTTCCATGCACTGGGCATCCGCATGCTGGTCACGCGGACAATCGGGTATGATCATATTGATGTGGCCCGTGCGAAAGAAGTCGGACTGCATGTGGCGAACGTCAGCTACACACCGGAGTGTGTAGCCGATTACACAGTCATGCTGATGCTGATGTCGCTGCGGAAAATGAAGCGAATTTTGCAGCGTGCGGCGATCAATGATTTTACGCTCCCGGGCGTCTGCGGCGATGTGTTATGCAACCGGACGGTTGGGATCCTGGGCACCGGACGCATTGGCCGCGCTGTGATCCGCGATCTGCAGGGATTCGGCTGCAAGATCTATGCTTACGATCAGGTTGAGAGCGACGAAGTGCGGCAGTTTTGTACATACCTCCCGCTCGACGAGCTGCTGCACAGATGCGATCTCTTCTCGCTGCATATGCCGCTGACCGAAGAGAACTTTCATCTGATCGGTCGGGCCGCCATCGCAAGGATGCCGGCCGGATCGGTAATTGTCAACACAGCGCGCGGCGGCTTAATTGATTCGATGGCGCTGATCGACGCGCTCGAGTCCGGCCATCTGGCGGCCGCAGGACTCGATGTGGTGGAGGATGAGTTCAACCTGTACTATATTGACCGGCGTGCCGACGTGCTCGGCAATCGTCCGCTGTCGATCCTGCGGGATATGCCGAACGTGATTGTCACGCCGCATATGGCGTTTTACACAGAGCAGACCATTGCGGGCATGATCCGCAACGCCATGCTGGCCTGCCTGGCCGATTGCGCGGGCGAGAGCAGCCCGTGGCGCGTGGTCTGATGAAGATCGCCGTGCTGGGCTACAGCGGCAGTGGCAAATCGACGACAGCCCGCATATTGGGAGAGCGGCTTGGTCTGCCCGTGCTGCATCTGGACACTGTGCAGTTCACACCAGGCTGGGCGGAGCGCGACCGGGACGAGGCGCGGGAAATCGTGCGCCGGTTTATGCAGCAGCCGGACTGGGTGATCGATGGAAATTATCCGGCGTTTTTTCTGGACGAACGGCTGGCGTCTGCTGACCGGATCCTCCTGCTGGAATTCAACCGCCTGACGCGGCTTGTGCGCGTGATCCGGCGTTACCTGTACTATCGTGGCACGACGCGCGCAGATATGGCACCCGGCTGCCCGGAAAAGATAGACCGGTCATTTGTCTGGTGGGTCGTCCATCAGGACTGCACCGGACAAAACCGTGCGCGGCTGCGCGCCGCCGCCGCGGCCTGGCCGGATAAGGCGCTGCAGCTTAGGACACAGCGCCAGCTCGATCGCTTTCTCGCAGCAGTGTAAGGGGAAAGCGCGGCACGGCTCTGCCCGTTTAGACGGAGCCGCGCCGGTGCTTGTTCCGGAATCAGGTGTTTTCCTGTTCGAATTTTTTCATGAATTCGATCAGATGTGCCACGCCCTCGGTGGGCATTGCGTTGTAGATTGACGCGCGCATGCCGCCGACAGAACGATGTCCCTTGAGGTTGGACATCCCGCATTTTCCGGACTCGGCGGCAAATTTTGCGTCGAGCTCCTCTGTCGCGCAGCGGAATGTGACGTTCATCAGACTGCGGGATGCCGGCTCGACTGCGGTCTGATAAAACGACGTGGTATCGAGGTAGTCATAGAGCATCGCGGCCTTATCCAGGTTGCGCTGATACAGCGACGGGATGCCGCCGAGCGATTCAATCCATTCCAGCACGAGCTTGACCATGTAGATCGACCAGCAGTTCGGCGTATTGTACATCGAGTCGTTCGAGGCGTGTTTTTCATAACTGCACAGCGTCGGGCAGTATTTGGGCAGGTCGGTGCGGATCAGGTCCTCGCGGATGATCACGAGCGCCATACCGCTCGGCGCGAGGTTTTTCTGTACGCCGGCGTAGATCACGCCGAATTTGGAGACATCGACCGGCTCGGAGAAAATACACGAGGACATGTCGGCGACCAGCGGGACATTGCCGGTATCCGGCACATAATCCCAGTGCGTGCCATAGATCGTATTGTTGAAACAGATGTGGACATAGTCGGCCGCGGGGTCGAGCGAGAACTCTGCCTGACGCGGAATGCGGGAGAAATTGACATCCTTGGTCGTGCCGGCGATGCGCGCTTCGCCGTATTTCAGCCCCTCTTCATAGGCCTTTTTGGCAAAGTTGCCGGTGATGATATAGTCGGCGCGGCCGGTCTTCATCAGGTTTAGCGGCACACAGGCGAACTGCAGCGTCGCGCCGCCCTGCATGAACAGGATCCTGTAGTGTTCCGGTACGCCGAGTACACGCCGCACCAGCGCGACCGCGTCCTCATAGATCTTCAGGAACGTCTTGCTGCGGTGGCTCATTTCGTTGACGCTCATGCCGGAGCCGGCACAGTTGAGCATTTCGTCGCGCGCCTGCTCCAGAACGCGCACCGGCAGCATGGAAGGACCGGCGGAAAAATTGTAGATGCGGTCGTACATGGTAGACTCCTCCTGAAAGTGTGATTACCAACAGTATACGACATCGGCGGACAGGAATCAACGAGAAAAATCCCCGAAAGAGATACTCTTTCGGGGAGGTTTTTAGACACCTTTGTATTTTTTCCGCGTGGCGATGCCGCCGCGCAGGTGCCGCTCGGCCTTGTTGCGGTCCAGGACTTCCTTGACCTGCAGGTACAGCGGACGGTTGCACTCTGGCAGCCGATCGCTGATGTCCTTATGTACCGTGGATTTACTGATGCCGAACTGCTTGGCGGCGGCGCGTACGGTGGATTGGTTCTCAATGATGTACACAGCCAGATCGCAGGCCCTCTGTTCAATGTCTTCTCTCATCGGTAGGCACCTCCCATGCTGTGTGAGTTCAATTCAGCATATGCGCCGCCCGGGCACCGTATGAGAAATTGCGCGCTGCATTCAGGCCCCGGTGAAATGCGGAAAGTTTCTGCATATTCCCCATCTTTGACTTTTCAGATGGAACGGAATGTGGTACACTAGAGCGGGCAAACCCTGAATTTTATCGGAAAGGATGCGCGGATTATTATGGAAATGAAGTTTTTTGTCTGCCGTCACTGCGGCAACATCATTGCATTTGTGCACGACGCCGGTGTTCCGGTGATGTGCTGCGGCCAGAAGATGGAGGAACTCGTCCCCGGCACAGTCGAGGCCTCGGCGGAGAAACACATCCCCGTCGTCACGGTTGACGGCACACACGTCACGGTTTCAGTCGGCTCGGTGGAGCATCCGATGCTCGAGGAACACTCGATTGAATGGATCGCAATCCACACGAAGCATGGCAACCAGCGTGTTACGCTCCAGCCTGGTCAGAAGCCGGTTGCGGAATTTGCGCTTGTTCCGGGTGACAAAGTCATCGCCGCCTACGCCTATTGCAATCTGCATGGGCTTTGGAAGGTATAAAACTTCATGCGCCATGGGCGCACCACGAAACAGGCAAAAAAGCGCGGCGCATGAAGTTTCGCGCATGTGGGCCGTCCCGGCCCACGCGCTTTGATTTTATGGCCGTGCCGCTGAAAGCGGCACATGGCCGTATTTGCTATGCTTTTGCATAGCAAATACACACTGCGGCGTCCTGGGCATGCCCGGGACGCCGCTTTTTTACAGGGCCTGACACTCTGTGGGTTGTGTAAGGACAAATTGGAAGCATTGCGAGTGGTCAATTCCGACAAAATCGGATACAGTATAGAGGAATGATACGATTGGCCGGCCGCAGGGCCGACGGTGATGGAAAGGAGTCCTGTTTATGATTCGAAATAAAAAACTGGTGGGCTGGGGCGAACTGATCCTCGGCATTCTTCTGATTCTGCTGGGAATCTACACCTTTGCACGGCCGGCAGCTGCCATGACCGGCGTCACGATCCTCTATGGCATTCTCGCACTGGTGAGCGGAATTGTGGATATTGTCTATTATATCCGGCTGGAACGGCGTACCGGCTTCGGCCCGGAGGCATCCCTGGTGGGCGGCATTCTCAGCGTTCTGGCCGGAATTCTGATCCTGTGCGATATTGTAACGGGAACTTGGGTCCTGGTGGTCTTGTTTCCAATCTGGTTCATCGCGCATTGTATTTCCCGGCTGGCGCATCTGCCGTTTGTCCGCATGACGGCGGGCACGGGCTATTACTACTTCACGCTGATTGTGAATATTCTGGGGCTGATTCTTGGCATTTTGATGATCTTCAATCCGTATCTGTCGTTTCTGTCCGCCGGTTATCTGATCGGTCTTTATCTGCTGTGCCTTGGAATTGACAGCCTGGTTTTTGCACTCAATCTGCTGAGCACGCCGCGCTGACAGGCTGAAACCAGGCTGTTCTTCGGCGGCAGATCGGCACAAAAAATTCCCGTCCCTGCGGACGGGAATTTTTTGTGTTCAGATGCGCTTGCCGCCGTGAGTCATGCAGAAGCGGCGCATGGCAATCATCAGCACGATCGGGACGACACAGATAACGGCACAGAGAATGAACACTGGCGTAAAGTCGCCAGAAGCGCCGACGACAGCCGAGATCTGACCGAACAGAATGGAGCTGACTGCCAGCGAAATCATGACGAGACCGTAGTTTGTGCCGGAGTACTTTGCACCGAACAGCTCAGTCGACATGACCGGGTTGGTGCCTGAGCCGCCGCCGTAAGCGAACGCGATCAGGAACACCGTGATAACATACATAAAGCCATTGGCCGAGATCATCATCAGGCAGGCGGCAGCGGTGAGAATGCTGCACAGGATGATGGTGATTGTGCGGCCGATCTTGTCAGAAAGGGCCGGCGCAATGATGCGGCCGAGCGAGTTGCCGACGCCGGTACCCATGACGGCGATCAGCGCCATCTGCTCGCTGATACCGCGATCAAGCGCAATGGTTGTGATATACGGCACCAGGACCAGGTATGCAGCATTGGACAGCAGCATCGAGATCAGCTGGAACCAGTACAGCGGCGTGCGGATCATCTCGGTCGGGCGGAACTGCTTGAACTCATCCTTGCGCAGAACCTTGGAAGCTTCGCGCATATAGTATTCCGTGCTCGGCTTGCTGACGAAGTGCCCGGCAACGAGAATGACGACGATAAACACAAGGGCGAGAATGCGGAATGTCTGCGGCACACCGAGGTTGGAGAGCATCGAGCGCGCGACCGGCGCGAGAATGACGACCGACAGGCCAAAGAAACAGACGGTCAGGCCGGTGATCAGGCCGGTGTGGGCAGCGTACCACTTCTGCAGTGCATAGAGCACCGTGCAGTAGGCAAAGCCGCAGCCGAGGCCGGAGATCAGGCTGTATGTAACATAAATCAGCCAGGGATAGCTAGAGGTCAGGAAAGAAGTCAGCAGCATGCCGGCCGAGAACATGATGCCGCCGACGAGCACGATGTTACGGGGCTTGAACTTCTCCTGGATCAGGCCGGCCAGGACATTGCCGATGACGAAGAATGCAATCATCAGATTCGAGGTCATTGCGACATCGCCCGAGGACCAGCCAAAATGGGACATGACGTACGGCTGGAAGACCGACCACATGTACAGAATGCCGGAAATCAGCATGATGGCAAGGCCGGCGATCAGATTTGACAGTTTACCTTTCTGTTCGGTGTGCATAGCTAACAGTTTCCTCCTTGCAAATTCGTTCAACCTGCTGAAATGGGCTGCACGAACCCCCTAACAGCGAACCAACCTATTATAGCACGTTACGACACGTTCTTCAAGACTGTATTGACGCTGGTTCTCTCAGAATTGTGCGGTATTGGCGGACTGCCAGCAGAATGCACATGATAAACCCAGTTGACGACCCGAAATACCACGCCCACATCAGACCGGTATAGCTGGCGAGGACGTCCGTGAGAACGAAACACATAACGACACGCACCGCAAATTCGGCGACGGTTTCCACAAAAAAGGTCATGCTCTTGCCGAGGCCGCGCAGCAGACCGCCCGTTGTGATGATAAAGCAGATGATGAGATAGACCGGCGAAATGATCCGCAGATAGTTCTCGCCGACGTCAATGACGGCGGCCTCTGCGCCGGCATCCACAAACAGCCCGACCAGCTGGCGCGGAAACAGCTGGAAGACTGCGATGACGACCAGCGTGCAGATCAGGCAGATGATGGTCGAGACTTTGAAGCCCTCTTTGATGCGATGCCGGATACCGGCTCCATAATTCTGCGCGACAAAGCTCGAAAGCGCCGTGCCGAGCGTGTTGAAACTCATGTATGCGAAGTTGTGCAGCTTGGACGCGGCCTCATAGCCAGCCATCACGATCGTGTCAAACGAGTTGACCAGGCTCTGCAGAATGGTGTGAGAGAGTGCGACGCACGACTGCTGAAAGATGGTTGGCAGCGCGATGCGCGTCATCTGCCCGAGCAGCGGCACATCAAAAACCTTGACGCCCGGTTCCGATTCCACACTGCGAAGCCGCTTGATCAAAAGCAGGCAGGCCAGGATTGCGGCAACCGCCTGTGAGATTGTGGTTGCCCAGGCCGCACCGGCGACGCCCATTTTCAGCGGACCAACCGCAATGATGTCGAGGATTACATTCAGCACGGAAGAGAGCAGCAGGAAATAGAGCGGCCGCCTGGAGTCCCCCAAACCGGTGTAGACGCCGTTGGCGGAGTTGTACAGGAACATTGGCAGCACACCGATGGAGTAGATCGCCAGATAGGCCTTCGCGTCATCAAAGGCGCTGTCCGGACAGCCAAGCAGCTGCATCAACGGCCCGGAGAGCAGCACGCCGGCCGCGGCAAATACCACACCGAGTACGAACAGCGCAATCAGCGCAGTATAGATTGCACTTTTCATGTCGCGTATCCGCTTCGCGCCGAACAGCTGTGCGATTGTGACGGAGCAGCCCATCGAAGCGCCGGTGGCAATTGCGATGAAAAACAGCGTGATTGGATACGCTGCGCCGACAGCGGCCAGACCGGCTGAGCCGGTAAACTGGCCGACAATAACGGAGTCCGTGATGTTGTAGACCTGCTGCAGTGCCGTGGAGAGCAGCAGCGGCAGTGAAAAACTCAGAATAATTTTGGACGGCTTCCCAACCGTCATGTCGTTGATGGTTGCCATATTACACCTTCTCCAGAGGAATATCGCCCAGATTGACGTCGGGCGTGGAACAGAGCGATGGGAACTGCCTGGGCTGGAAGCCGTCCGCCTCAATGGTCAGATCATAGGCTGTATCTTCTGGAAGATTACGAAACCAGAAGTCGCCATAGCTGTCCGTTACGGTCTGCTGTGTCCCGCCGCTGCCGGAGAGCGTGCAGCGCGCGCCAATGACGACCTCCTCCGCAGCCGGGTCATAGACCGTGCCGGCGATAAAGCGTCCGGGAATGTTTTTGTAATAGATTTTTCCGCCGGGGTGCAGGGGCGTTGCCCCTTCCAGCTCGCCGAGCAGTTCGGCCATTTCGCCGAAGCGGATTGCATCGGTCGGGCAGGCCTCGGCGCAGCGCGGCTGTTTTGCTCCGTGGTCGAGCAGGTGCGTGCAGCCGGTGCACTTCTGTGCAATGTGCCGATCGTTGTTGAAATAGATCGCCTCATACGGGCAGGCAGGCACGCACTGGCCGCAGCCGGTGCATGCAGCCGGATCGATCAGCACAAAGCCGTCGTCCCGCCGCCGGATCGCGCCGGCAGGGCACGCCGCCATGCAGGCGGCATCGGGGCAGTGGGCGCACATCTGTGAGATATAGTGGATTTTGACTTTGGGGATGGTGCCGCGCACGTGCTCATGCACCTTGCACCAGAACTGGCCGGTCAGCGGCTGCGGCGCCGCATAGGGTGACCAATCGTTTTCACAGTGCTCGTCCTTGCAGGCGAGCTGGCAATTGTAGCAGCCGGAGCATTTCGCTACATCAATGACAAAAATCTGGCTCATATTGCTTCCTCCTGGATCAGCCAGCCGTCGAGGCACACGCCCGCGTCGGGGTCGACTTTGCGCGCAAACGCCTCGGGATAATCACGCCGCCAGGCGGCCATCTCCTCGTCGGTGACCTTTGCCACCTCGACCAGAAAACCGGAAACGGCCATACCGGTCGCATTTTTCGAGGTTGTGGCGGTGGGCGTGATGCAGTTGATCGCGCCGCCGCGATCCAGATAGCCGGGGATGATCGGGTCGAGCCGGGCGCCGTGGTCGACATAGCAGGTGCGGTCGATCAGCCGCTCGGTGACATAGGCACCGCAGAGCACGATGCCGCGCTCGTTGAACACCTTGACAATGTCGCCGTGTTGGATGCCGCGCTTTTCCGCCTCGCGCGGGCTGAGCCAGCACGGCTCGTACTGATAGCCGTCCTTGCCGCGGATTTTCATCGTCTCAACCTCGCGGTTCCAGACAATGTCGTCGCACTGGGCATGCATCCGCCAGCGGCCGTGGTTCGACATACAGAGCAGCGGGTATTTTTTTGCACGCTCGGACGAGAGTCGCTCGTCATGGCTCGGTCCGGATTCGATCCAGTGCGGCACAGGTGGGCGCTCGGGGTCGTCCGGCGTGAATTTTGCGATCTCGGTCGAATAGTACTCGAGCTTGCCGGTCGGCGTTGAGAGCGGGTTGCCGTCCGGGTCGCGGTAGAACTCGTACAGACCGGCCGGCAGCTTTTCAACCTCCTCATGCTCCTTACAGGGGACGACGAAGATCTTCCGCCGGCGGAATTCCTCCCAGGTCATATAATCCTCACAGCCGGTCGCCTTGTAGAAAAAGCGAACGCGTTCTTTCTCTGACAGACCGCCGGTGTAAGCCTTGTAATACTCCGGCCCAAGCTTGGCGGCCACGCGTGCGCACACGTCAAAGTCTGAGACGCTTTCGCCGACAGGCGGACAGCACGGCTCTTCCAGATAGATTGAAGTGAAGCCGCCCGAGGACATGTCGTTGCCGAGGTCATACATCTCGTGCTTGGTGACGACGGGGAAGATGATATCGGCAAAATAGCAGTCGTTTTCCAGCCAGGGGTGCTGTGCGACAATGCACTCGATGGATGGATCCTGGAATGCGCGCTGTGTCAGGTGGCCGTCGTTCCAGCAGGTGACCTGGCACGGCGCATCCGTCCAGATCATGTGCACGCGCGAGAGCCCCGGCCGGGGATACTGCATCTTTTTGAACTGGTACTGCTGTGTCGGATGGCGGTAGTTGTTTTCATCCGGCTGCTGACTGGACGAAAAACACTGGAGGCCGCGCCATTCGGCGTGCCCGTTCAGAATCGCCTCATGGATGCAGCAGCGCGGAATAAACTGCTTCGGTGCCGGGAGCTGGCGAAACAGGTCGATCAGCTCAGGCGCACGCTTTTTCTGCGCCTCGGTCAGCACGAATCGGTCCATGTTGATCTTTGGATCCACATCGCCGTCAACCGGGCGCAGCGGGTCGGCGATCGCCGTGATCTTCGGAACAAATTTGCCCTGATAGGGGACAGGATAGTCGCGGTTCCAGAGGTTCCACTCGATCATTTTCGCCTGGTGCACGCCGGGTTTGCCAAGGCCGCGCATGCCGAGCAGCATGACCTCGAGCCGTGCTGGCTCGGATGAATACGGCCCGCGGATATACGGCCCGCCGTTGCCGTGAATGATCGAGGCGGTCTTGCTTGCCCAGTCGCGGGCGAGCGCCTTGATCGTCCATGGCTTGACGCCGCACTTTTCCGATGCCCAGGCGGGCGTCTTTGGCACACCGTCCTCGTGTCCGAGCACATAGTCGCAGAATTTGTCAAAGCCATAGGCGTGCTGGTCGATATATTCCTTTTCGTACAGATCCTCCGTCAGCCAGACGTAGGCGATGGCGAGCTGAAGCGCGGCGTCTGTGTTCGGCAGGATCGGAATCCACTTGTCGGCGTGAACTGCCGCGCCGTAGTTGAGGTCGGGACAGATGTAGACGCTCTGGATTCCCAGCTCCGTCAGCCAGTAGCAAAGCCGCGAGGGCATGTGCGACACGACGCCCAGCGGCGTTACCTCCGGGTCACATCCCCAGAACAGCAGCAGATCCGCGTGTTTGGCGATATCCGGGTAGAGATTGGTCTGCGGCGCCATTTCGCCGACCGGCTCACAGCCCCAGACATATTTCGCGCCCCAGAACCAGCCCTCCCAGGAGTCCATGTTGCGCATCTGGAGCGTATAACCGCCCATCAGCGACAGCAGCCGGTTTGGGCAGCCGTGGCTCGGGGCGACATTTTTTCCTTCGCCGTGCATGTCGGCCTGGCAGAGCACGGCCTCGGGACCATAGGCTTCTTTCATCCGCTTGAGCTCTTTCGCGACGATTTCAGCCGCCTCGTCCCAGCTGATGCGGACGTATTTGGACTTGCCGCGGTTTTCCGGATGGCGCTCGCCGTCCGGATCCCAGTCGACGCGCTTGAGCGGATAGCGCACGCGGTTCGGGGAGTACACGCGCGACTTATAGCCCAGCCCGAACGGTGTGATCGTCACGCGTTCGGGCGCCTGAAAAGTCTTCCCGCGCGCTTCGATCCGCCATGGATTGCAGTGCTTGTCGGTGTATTCCTTATCATAAAAGTAAGGTCGGATTCGCGTGATGCGCCCATCGGTGGAGTCCACCTGGCAGGGCGCGCCGCTTTCCGGCCCCATCAGAGAAAACGAGACGATACTCTGTTTGTCCGGCGTGAATTTGACAGCCATCGCCGCATCTACCTCCCGGGTTCATTCTTCTGACAGTTTAGCATGCGAATCCGGCCGGCGGAAACAGCAGAAATACGCATGGTCACAACCAAATAGCTGTTAATTTTCATCTGCCACAAGCGAATGCAGATGCTGTTACATTAAAAAAAATAGATTCAGGCGGTTGCGGGACATCTGCGGCGGAACACTGGATCGTGCCGTGGATTTTTCCAGTCACAAGCACTTGACTTTGGTACTGTACCATGGTTTACAATAGGACTGAACAAGGCGCAGTGCGCCGCGCAAATGAAAAAACCGCGTTTCCGAGCGCCGCACGCCTAAGGGGCAGCTTATGGCCGCGGCGCCTGGGCCAAGCGTCCACAGGGCAGCCGGTGGAAACGCCGCCGCCTTCCGCAATGAAAAGGGAACCGTACCGCAGGAGAGATGATGCTTCCTGTGGGGGATTCAGCCTGTCCGGGCGGAGGAAGCGAGGTGTCAAAAGGAGTTTTATGAGTCAGAACGATGACGCGAAGCGCCACAGACGGTCGCACGACAACGACGTCCAGCTCAGCCCGATGCGAGCGGATGGGGAAGCAATGATGCAATCGATCGAGGATGGCAACATGATCGCGGTTTTGTCCCAAAATGAGATCATGTACACATTCTTGTACCGGAATGAATATCAGTGCTTCATCCATCCGATCGACGCGCCGGAGGGACGGCACAAAGGCTGGGAAATCAACGAACGAAACCGGGCGATGCTCAAGCAGCTGCCGAGCACGGCCGATCAGCTTTTTGAGATCCGGTTTCAGCCGCACATGGATTTTATGGGCGTGATGGTCGCGGCAGAGCAGGGAATTATCCGGTTCCTGGATGCGACCGGCCAGCTGTCGGTGGAGGACGTCGACTTCATGTCGCCGTATGAAGCCGGAGCACAGGAGGGGGCTCCCTCTGAACCAACAGAAAAAGGAGAGTTGTAAGCGGAATGAAGACCTATCGATTTTTCTGCCGGAGTACACGGCGCGGCTTTACGGAATGGGTGGTCGCCAGCGAGGACGGCCGGGAGGTCAAACGGATCGACCGCAACGTCCAGATTGAGACGGTGCGCGAGTTCCGCGAGCGCGTCGGCGCCATGCTCGAAGCCGAGGGCTTTGTCCCGGACGAGCATCAGTATACGCTCTGAGCCTGACAAGATGAGAGGTGTGCATCCATGATTGAGATTTCTGTGTTGATCCAGCATCACGCCGGACCGACGGGCAATGTTCTGATCCGTCGGCGCGACGACGGCCTGTGGGAGTTTCCGCACGACCGGCTCCGTACGGGCGAGACGGAGCAGGAGGCTGCTGCGCGCATTGCGTGGGAGCAGCTTGGCATACAGGTCACGGTCGGCAAGCTGGCCATGATCGGCCACAAAAAGCCGGCCGACGGCACGACCGAGCACATCGTCTGCGGCAATATCACGCACAACACCAATACAAAGTGCAACTTCCACAGCTACTATGAGGCGATGAACAAGTGGCAGGCCGAGCCGACCGTTGCCGGCACGTACGCTTGGATCCATCCGACCGAGCTTGGCCAGTATGCCTTCAGCGGCGACGACGCAAATTTTATGGCGAAATACGATCCGTGGGTCAATGCCAGACCGATCCCGGAGTGCAGAATGTACTGAGGTGACAAGCGGATGAAACGTTATTTTTTTGAAGCGGATAAGCGGCAGCTGGAAAAGCCGACGGAGCCCAAATATCTGTTCTGTGCCCCGGCAAAGACCGCTGTCTACGCCGAGAGCGAGGAGGAGGCCCGCGCGCTTGCGGCTGAGAAGCTCCGCAGTGCGTACGCCGGCACAGGGAGGCTGCTCGGCGAGATCCGGCTGATGGACATCGAGAGCCTGCCCGTCGACTGGAGCTATGGCTACGGCGATGCACGAAAATCCGGCGATACGGATTCCATCGGCGACCGGATCGGCGGTCACCTGATCCGATAAGAGGAGGAAAACCATGGACTTGGTGAAAAAATATGTGCTCCATCTTCCGGAGGGCAATGTCACAATGACAAAGGAAGAGCTGGTGCAGCGCGTGAAAGACGCGCTGAAGAATCACCCGAGCGAGCATATGTGTGCGTTTCGCGTCTGGTATGAGAATTTTGAGGGCTGCGGCATGCCGGGCACGGACGTATATGACGTAATCGTAGAGACAATGGATTCCATGACGGACGACTGGGAGAACATTGGTCCAATGCGCTGGGAGCGCTTCGGCGTGGTCAATCCCAGCTTCCGGAATCTGCATTATGCCCAGGCGCAGAAGACCTGGAGCGGCGAGGGCGGCGACATCGAGCTGCTGCTGCATCGGTTCCATCTTGGTGGACACTACCAGGGTCCGGATGGCCGTGTGTTCTGGCTGCCAATCATCGAGGACTTCGCCATGCGCGGCTTCGAGCGGAAAGATGGCAAATACATCGGCAGCATGGTCGAGATTGACCCGCGCTCGGACTATGCCCGCCAGATGGTTGAAGTGAAGTAAGGAGGACTGCGCGATATGGACAATACAGCAAGACGCTCTGACAGCAAGAAAGAGCGCATTACCCACAGCGTCTGCGTCGGCGGCCCGATGACGCTGCACACCATCGACGGCGTCATCCGCCGTGTCCGCCCCATCGTCCTGACGGACGACGACCCCGCGGGCTGGGTCATCAAGGCGCGCGGCAAGGAATATACGCCCCAGCGCAAGACCACGATGTCCCTGCTGGGTTATTGTGAGCGCGACAAG
>CAZGBU010000042.1:12987-16059 GCA_964523945.1 uncultured Oscillospiraceae bacterium | reverse complement strand
GGCGTGTCGCCTGTGCCCGAAGGGTATTTCGTCTATTTTCTGCACGAGCAGAAAATAGACCCGCCGGAGGCATAACAGACTGAAAGTCTGCGCCGTGCCCCGCCGGTGGCATGACAGACTGACAAATCAGCACTTAACCGGGACAAACCGCGCCGCGGCGGCGTTTTGCCCCGGTTGTTGCTATTTTTCCCTCTGGATGCTATAATGGATCGACTGAAAAAGAAACGGAGAGAACGCAATGGCAAAAGACCTGACCCAGGGCACACCCTGGAAAATCATCGGCCTGTTCGCCCTGCCGATCATGCTGGGCAACTTCCTGCAGCAGCTGTACAACACGGCCGATTCGGTGATCGTCGGCAACCTGATCTCGCAGCACGCGCTCTCGGCGGTCGGCACCTGCGCGCCGCTGACGATGCTGTTCACAGCACTAGCGATCGGCTTTTCCACCGGCGCGGGCATCATTGTCGCGCAGTTCTACGGCGCAAAGCAGCACGGCGAAATGCGCCTGGCGGCCTCGACGGCAATCTGGTTCGTGCTGGGGCTGGGGCTTGTGTTCTCGGTCGCCGGCGTGGTGCTGGCCCGGCCGCTGCTCGAGCATGCGCTCGGCGTCCCCGCCGACGACGGCGTGCTCGACATGGCCGTGCGCTATTTCCAGTTCTACGCCGTCGGGCTGGTGTTCCAGTTCGGCTACAACATCTTCGCATCCATCCTGCGCTCGATCGGCGACAGCAAGGCCACGCTGTACTTTCTGCTGATCTCGTCGGTCATCAACATCGGGCTGGACATCCTGTTCGTCGCCAGCTTCCACTGGGGCGTGGCCGGCGCGGCGATCGCCACGTCGATCTCGCAGCTGTGCTCGTGCGTGGCGGGCTATGTGTACATGACCCGGCGCTACGAGCTGCTCCACTTCACCCGGCGCGAGCTGAAGTTCGACCGGGAAAAATGCCGGCTCATCCTGCGCGTCGGCGTGCCGACGGCGCTGCAGCAGTGCGTCGTCTCATGCGGGCACATCCTGGTGCAGCGGCTTGTCAACAGCTACGGCAGCGCGATGATGGCGGCGTTCACCGCCTCGCAGCGCATCGAGCAGTATATTCTCGTGCCGATCATCTCGTATCAGAACGGCATCTCGATGTACGTCGGGCAGAACACCGGCGCCGGGCAGATCGAGCGGGTCAAGTCCGGCTTCAAGCAGACGGCGCTGCTCTCGCTCATCACCTGCGTGGTGCTCTCGACATGCGCGTTCGTGCTGACGCCGCAGCTCATCCGCTTTTTCGGCGTTGAGGGCGAAGCGTATGGCTACGGCTGCGAATACCTGCGCTCGATGGCGCCGTGCTTCCTGATCTTCTCGGTGTATATGGTGCTGCTCGGCACGCTGCAGGGCGCGGGCGACACGCGCATGGCGATGCTGTGCACGCTGCTCGCGCTGAGCGTGCGCGTCGTGGCGAGCTACGCGCTCGCGTATTGGACGCCGCTGCGCTACCGCGCGATCTGGTGGGCCATGGTGCTCGGCTGGGCATGCGCGGCGGTCGTCGCCGTCTGGCGCTACTGCTCCGGCAAGTGGCAGAGCAAATCGCTCGTTGGGCACTGAGCCATGCAGCACCGGTTTTACGCGCTGATCGCGCGCATGCGCCACATCGCCCGCTGGGGCCTGATGCGCAACGGCTTCCCGGAGAATGTGCAGGAGCACAGCCACATGGTCGCGGTGCTCGCGCACGCGCTGGCGATGATCGACCGCACGCTCTACGGCGCCGACGTCGATCCCGACCGCTGCGCAACGGCCGCGCTGTTCCACGACGCGTCGGAGATCCTGACGGGCGACCTGCCCACCCCGATCAAATACTACAACCCCGACATCCGGGACGCCTACCAGAAGGTCG
This sequence comes from uncultured Oscillospiraceae bacterium, assembly GCA_964523945.1. Taxonomy (GTDB): domain Bacteria; phylum Bacillota; class Clostridia; order Oscillospirales; family Oscillospiraceae; genus CAKTOF01. The sequence continues at coordinate 14,182 of CAZGBU010000042.1, read as the reverse complement.
AGCAGGTCGCGTGCCTGAAGCTGCTGTCCATGCTGCCCGAGCCGCTGCGGCCGGGCTATGAACACCTGCTCTACGACGACGACGAGGCGGTGCGCCCGTATGTCAAGGCGGCCGACAAGCTCTCGGCGCACATCAAGTGCCTCGAGGAGCTCAAGGCCGGCAACCGCGAATTTGAATCCGCCGCGCAGCAGACGCGCGCGGCGCTCGAGCAGATGCACATGCCGGCGCTCGACTATTTTCTGGCCAACTGTCTCGAGCCGTTCACCTGGGATCTCGACCAGCTCGAGTGACACGTCAATCGGCGCCGCGCGCGCTTGCAGGAGGGAATACCATGAGAGCCATTGTCACCGTCACCGGCCCGGACCGGGTCGGCATCATCGCGGAGGTCTGCGCCAAGCTGGCCTCGTTCAACATCAACATCGCCGACATCAACCAGACTGTCATGCAGGAGTTTTTCACGATGACCATGCTGGTGGACATGTCGCACTGCCTGATGACGTTCGAAACCGTCTCCAACGCACTGAAGGAAAAGGGCCAGGAGATGGGCCTGACCATCCGCATCCAGCGCGAGGACATCTTCGACGCCATGCACCGGATCTGAGGTGGCGCCATGAATCAGCATGACATCTGGCAGACCCTCGACATGATCGACCACCAGCACCTCGACATCCGCACGATCACGATGGGCATCTCGCTACTGAACTGCTCGGATCCGGACAGCTCCCGCTTTATCACAAAAGCGTACAACAAGATCTGCTACGCCGCGGAAAAGCTCGTCGCCACCGGCGACGCGATCGAGCGCGAGCTGGGCATCCCGATCGTCAACAAGCGCATCTCGGTCACGCCGATGTCGATGGCCGCCGCCGCGTGCGAGACGACCGACTATGTCCCGTTCGCGCACATGCTCGACCGCGCGGCGGAGCGCTGCGGCGTCGACTTCATCGGCGGGTTCTCCGCGCTGGTGCAGAAGGGCATGACGCGGGCCGACAGCCGCCTGATCGCCGCGATCCCCGCGGCGCTCTCGGCCACGCATCTCGTGTGCGCGTCGGTCAACGTCGGCTCGACGAAGGCCGGCATCAACATGGACGCCGTCGCCGAGATGGGCCGCGTGATCAAGCAGGCCGCCGAGCACTCGGCCAGCCGCGGCGGCAACGCCTGCGCAAAGCTCGTCGTGTTCTGCAACGCCGTCGAGGAC
>CAZGBU010000042.1:0-12977 GCA_964523945.1 uncultured Oscillospiraceae bacterium | reverse complement strand
GTTCCACGGCCCCGGCGAGCCGGAGACCGTCATCAACGTCGGCGTGTCCGGCCCGGGCGTCGTCTACCACGCGCTGCGCGCGTGCGAGGGCGCGCCGTTCGACGTCGTGGCCGAGACGATCAAAAAGACCGCGTTCCGCATCACGCGGATGGGCCAGCTCGTCGCGCAGGAGGCCGCGCGCCGGCTCGACGTGCCGTTCGGCGTGGTCGACCTGTCGCTCGCGCCGACGCCGGCGGCGGGCGACTCGGTCGCGCGCATCCTCGAGCGGATGGGGCTGGAGGTCTGCGGCACGCACGGCACGACCGCCGCGCTCGCCCTGCTCAACGACGCGGTGAAAAAGGGCGGCGTGATGGCGTCGAGTTCCGTCGGCGGGCTGTCCGGCGCGTTCATCCCGGTCAGCGAGGACGAGGGCATGATCGCCGCCGCCCAGCGCGGCACGCTGACGCTCGACAAGCTCGAGGCAATGACGTGCGTGTGCTCGGTCGGCCTGGACATGATCGCGGTGCCGGGCGACACGACGGCCGAGACGATCGCGGCGATCATCGCCGACGAGGCCGCCATCGGCATGGTCAACAGCAAGACCACCGCGGTGCGCATCATCCCCGCGCCGGGCAAGACCGTGGGCGACGAGGTGTCGTTCGGCGGGCTGCTCGGCTCCGCGCCGGTCATGCCGGTGCACCCGGAGAGCGCGGCGGACTTTATCGCCCGCGGCGGCCGCATCCCCGCGCCGATCCAGAGCCTGAAAAACTGAGCGCCGCGCATCCGTGCCCGGATCGCGGCGGCGACCCGCCGGCGGCCCGTCCGCCGGCGGGATTTTTTGGCGGCCGGAGCCTTGCGCGCCCTGCGCGGTTATGCTATATATATTTGTGAATACGCATGGAAACGAAAGGGAGTGCCTGCCGATGCAGCAGGAAAACATCAGAAATATCGCCATCATCGCCCACGTTGACCACGGCAAGACGACGCTGGTCGACCAGATGCTCAAGCAGGGCGGCGTCTACCGCGAAAACCAGGCCACCGTTGAGCGCGTGATGGACTCCGGCGACCTCGAGCGCGAGCGCGGCATCACGATCCTGGCCAAGAACACGGCCGTCCACTACAAGGGCGTCAAGATCAACATCGTCGACACTCCGGGCCACACTGACTTTGGCGGCGAGGTCGAGCGCATCCTGAAGATGGTCAACGGCGTGCTGCTGCTCGTCGACGCGGCCGAGGGGCCGATGCCGCAGACGCGCTTCGTGCTCTCGAAGGCGCTCGAGCTCGGCCACCGCGTCATCGTCGTCATCAACAAGATCGACCGGCCGGACGCGCGCGTCGACGCGGTCTGCGACGAGGTGCTCGAGCTGCTGCTCGACCTGAACGCGACCGAGGAGCAGTTCGACTCGCCGACGATCTTCTGCTCGGCGCGCGAAGGCACCGCCTCGTATGCGCCGCACGTTGCGGGGACCTCGCTCGACCCGCTGTTCCAGACGATCATCGACTATATCCCCGCGCCGTCCGGCGACCCGGCCGCGCCGCTGCAGCTGCTCGTGTCGTCGATCGACTACAATGATTACGTCGGCCGCATCGCCGTCGGCCGCATCGAGCGCGGCACCATCCGCCAGAACCAGGAGGTCGTCGTGTGCGACTACCACGACGCAGCCGTGCAGGAAAAGGCGAAGATCGTCGCGCTCTACGAGTTTGACGGGCTGGGCAAGCTGCCCGTCACCGAGGCCGGCGCCGGCGAGATCGTCGCGCTCTCCGGCATCGCGGACATCACAATCGGCCGCACGATCTGCGCGCCGGAGCGCGTCGAGCCGCTCGACTTCGTGAAGATCTCCGCGCCGACGCTGGAGATGACGTTCTCGGTCAACGACTCGCCGTTTGCCGGGCGCGAGGGCAAGTTCGTCACCTCGCGGCAGCTGCGCGAGCGGCTGTTCCGCGAGACGCTGCACGACGTGTCGCTGCGCGTCAGCGAGGTCGAAGGCTCCACCGATTCGTTCAGCGTCGCCGGCCGCGGCGAGATGTCGCTGTCGATCCTGATCGAGACGATGCGCCGCGAGGGCTATGAGTTCCAGGTCTCGCCCCCGCGCGTGCTCTATCAGGAGATCGATGGGAAGCAGTGCGAGCCGGTCGAGCGCGTCGTCGTCGACGTGCCGCAGGACTATATGGGTGCCGTGATGGAGAAGCTCGGCGCGCGCCGGGGCGAGTTCCAGACGATGACGCCGGTCGGCGCGCGGATGAAGCTGGAGTTCCTCGTGCCCTCGCGCGGCCTGTTCGGCTACCGCAACGAATTCCTGACCGACACCAAGGGCGAGGGCATCATGGCCTCGGTCTTCGACTCCTACCAGCCGGTCAAGGGCGAAATCGCGCGCCGCGCCTCCGGCTCGCTCGTCGCGTTCGAGACCGGCGAGGCCGTCGCCTACGGGCTGTTCAACGCGCAGGAGCGCGGCCAGCTGTTCATCGGGCCGGGCACGCCGGTCTACGGCGGCATGGTCGTCGGCGTGTGTTCGCGCAATGAGGACATGTCCGTCAACGTCTGCAAGAAAAAGCAGCTCACCAACATGCGCGCCGCCGGCTCGGACGAGGCGCTGCGGCTGACGCCGCCGAAGATCCTCTCGCTCGAGCAGTGCCTGGAGTTCCTGGCCGACGACGAGCTGCTCGAAGTCACGCCCAAGAGCATCCGCATTCGCAAGCGCCTGCTCAGCCACGCCGACCGCATGCGCGCGGCCAAGGGCGGCAAGTGAGAGGAGGCCGGAGATGTATCTGAAAGCATGGAATGGGAAAGCCCCGCGCGCGACCGGGCGCGCCTATGTCGCGGAGAACGCGACGCTGATCGGCGACGTGACGCTCGCCGAGGGCGTGTCCGTCTGGCCGGGCGCGGTGCTGCGCGGCGACTACGCCGCCATCTCGATCGGCGCGGGAACCAACCTGCAGGACGGCGTGATCGTCCACGGCGACCTCGATCAGCCGACTGTCGTCGGCGAGAACTGCCTGATCGGCCACGCGGCGATCCTGCACTCGTGCGTGGTGGAAGACGGCGCGCTCGTCGGCATGGGCGCAACCGTGATGACCGGCGCGCACATCGGCGCCGGCGCGGTGATCGGCGCCGGCGCGCTGGTGACCGAGGGCAAACGGATCCCAGCCGGCGCGGTCGTGATGGGCGTGCCGGGCCGCGTCGTACACGAGCTGACCGAGGCCGACCGCGCGCGCACCCCGGCCGAGTGCGCGCACTACCGCATGCTCGGCGAGCAGCTGCTCGTCCCGGTCGGCCCCGGCAAAATCACGGCATAACCGGCGCAGGCGCGGCGCGCTTCGCCGCCCGCCTGGACGGAACAACTCCGCGTTTGAAAGGAGCATCGCGATGGAACGGAAGATCCTGCTGCTCGGCGACCCCAGGCTGTATGCGGTCTCGGAGGCGGTCGAGCCGGAAGAGCTGGAGGGCCTGCGCCCCGTCTTTGCAGATCTGTTTGACTGCATCCGGGGGATCCGCAGAGACTATGGCTTCGGGCGGGCAATCGCAGCGCCGCAGATCGGGGTGATGAAGCGGATTATCTGTATGCTGACCGACCGGCCCTATGTGATCATCAACCCGACGCTGACGTTCGTGGGAGACGATCAGATGGAGCTGCTGGATGACTGCATGTCCTTCCCCGGCCTTCTGGTCCGCGTCCGACGCTATCGCCACTGCATCCTCCGCTGCCGGGATGAAAACTGGAACCTGCAGGAACGGCGGATGGACGACGACATGTCCGAGCTGATCCAACACGAATATGACCATCTGGACGGGATTCTGGCCACGATGCGGGCGATCGACAACAAGTCGTTTGTGCTGCGGGCGGCGGAGCAGTAGCCGCGCCCTGGCAGAAGAACAGAAGCAAAAAAGAGCGGCGCAGGGCTGCTCTTTTTTGCTTCGTTTGCTTCGCAGACTGTCAAAAAAGGCAAGCCCTGTGCAGGAAGCAGAAATTCTCTTGCGCGTCAAAAAGCCCTTGGCAGAGTTTCGCCGCCTGCAGGCGGCGAAATAAGATGCGATCCGTTTTTTCCGGGGACATGCGCCTCGGAAAAAACACCGCTCAGCCCGCAAACGTGCGAGTGCAGCGAGCGCGATGCAGCGGGCTGCATCCCATCGAAAAAATGCCTGCATTTTTTCGCTCTGTCGTCTGTGTGGAGCTGCGTGTCCGCCGGCGGCGGACAGATCCCGCAGGGGCCGGCTCATTCCGACCAGTCGGTCTGGTAATGGCGCACGCGGAAGCGCGCGCCGAGCCCCTCGCATACGGCGCGGCAGCGTTCGATCTCCTCTGCCGGCATGTTGTCGACGACGGTCATCACCGTGTCCACGCCGGCGGCGACGCAGCCGCGCGTGAACGTGCACATCGCATCAAACGCGCCGGCAAAGTCCGGGTGGACGATCGCGTCGTAATCCGCCGCGTCGGCGCGGTTGAGCGAGATCGACACCTTGTCGATCCGCCCGGCCAGCTCCGGCGTGATGTCGCGGCCGTTGATGTGGCTGCCGTGGCCGTTCGTGTCCATGCGGATGTGCACACCCTCCCGCGCGGCGCGGATGCGGTCGATCGCGGCGGCGATGTCGTCCCAGCGGAACGTCGGCTCGCCGTAGCCGCAGAAGACCAGCTCGTCGTAGCGCGTCAGGTCGCGCGAGAGCACGTCTGCGACGATCTCGTCGACCGTCGGCTCGCGCTCGAGCCACAGATTGGTGCCGGTGCCGACGCCGTCGCCCGACGCGCGCAGGCAGAACTCGCACGCGCAGGTGCAGCGGTTTGTGGTGTTGACATACAGGTTGCGTCCGTAGACATAGGTAATGATCATATCGCTCACTCGATTCCGAAGAAATTTTTACCGTTTTCCATCGTCGCCTGCGCGACGGTTTCGACGTCCAGGCCCTTGACGCGCGCGATCGTCTCCGCGACGAGCGGCACATAGCGCGAATCGTTGCGGTGGCCGCGGTGCGGCTCGGGCGCGAGATAGGGGCTGTCCGTCTCGATCATGATGCGCCGCAGCGGCGCCCACTCGATGACCTCGAGCGCACGCCGCGCGTTTTTGAACGTGACCGCGCCGGTGAAGCTGAGGTACCAGCCGAGCGAGACAAGCTCCTTCGCCGTCTCGCAGGAATAGGCGTAGCAGTGGAACACACCGGTCACGCGGCCGGCGTACTGCCGCACCAGGCGCATCGTGTCCTCGCACGCCTCGCGCGAATGGATGATCACGGGGACATGCAGCTCCGCCGCAAGGGCGAGCTGCCGCTCGAAGGCGGCGCGCTGGGCCTCGCGCGGGGAAAAATCGTAGTGATAATCCAGCCCGATCTCGCCGAGCGCGCGCACGCGCGCATCGCCCGTCAGCAGCGAGCGGTACATCGCGAGATCCCCGTCGGTCAGGCTGGCCGCGTCGTGCGGATGCGTGCCGACGGCGGCGTAGACATGCGGGTATTCGTGCGCAAGCGCGACCGAGCGCAGCGAGCTGGTCAGGTCGCAGCCGACGTTGACGACCAGGTCGATGCCGGCCGCCGGCAGCGCGGACAGGACGGCGGCGCGGTCCGCGTCGAAGCGCGCATCGTCGTAGTGGGCGTGGGTGTCAAAAAACATAGGGCGGCTCCTTTCCGGGCGGCACAGCCACCGGGCGTACCCATTATAGCGCGCCGCCCGCGGAAATGCAACCGCCGGCGCGCTTGCCGCCGCCAACAAAGTGTGCTATAATAGTGCTCCAATTGACATGGATCGGAGGAATGCGCATGGCGGCGGACGGCCTGACAATTGAATCCGGCGCGCTGCGGCGGCTGCTCGCCGCGGCCGACCCGGACGCGGCGCTGCTTTTCCTGTACCTGTCCGCCGGCGGGGACGCCGCCGGCGCGGCCGAGGCGTTCCGCCTGTCCGCCGCGCGCGTCGACCGGGCGATGGCGCTGCTGCGCCAGCTCGGCCTGACCGGGGAGACGCACCCGCGCCCGGCGCTGCCCGATGAGCCGCCGCACTACACCGAGCGCGACGTGACCGACGCGCTGCGCGACCCGTCCGGCAGCTTCTCGCTGCTGATCGGCGAGGCCCAGCGGCGGCTCGGCCGCGTGCTCTCGACCGAAGAGCTGAAAATCCTGCTGTCGATGGTGCGCTATCTCGGGCTGCCGACCGACGTCGTCGGCGTGCTGATCACCTACTGCATCGAGCGCGCCCGCGCCCGCGGCGGCGCGCGGATGCCGAGCCTGCGCACCATCGAAAAAGAGGCCTGCGTCTGGGCCGACCGCGGCATCGACACGCTCGAGCAGGCCGCGGCCTACATGCAGGCCGGGCTTGCGCGCCAGTCGCGCGCCGGCCGCATCCGTGAGATCCTCCAGATCGAGGGGCGGCGGCTGACGGCGGCGGAGGAGAAATACATCCTCTCCTGGCTGGAGATGGGCTTCGGCGAGGAGGAGATCGCGCTGGCCTACGAGCGCACCTGCCTGAACACCGGCGCGCTGAAGTGGCCGTACATGAATTCGATCCTGAAGAGCTGGCACAGCCAGGGGCTGCTGACGGTGGAGCAGATCCGCTCCGGCGACGCCAGGCCGGCCGCGCAGAGCGCGCGGCAGACGGGCCAGGCGATCGGAAAGCCGGGCGCGTATGAGCGCGACGCCGTCGCCCGCCGGCTGCACCGCACGCGCCGAGAGGAGGGCGACTGATGGCATACGCACCGGATGTGGTCGCGCGCGCCCGCGCGCGGCTCGAGGCAGAGCGCCGCGCGCGCGCAGATCAGCACGCGCAGCGCGTGGCCGAAACCTATGCGCAGTTCCCGCGGCTGCGGGAGATCGACACCGAGCTGCGCGCGACGATGGCCGACGCGATGGCCGCCTGCTTCCGCAAGGGCGGCGACCCGCAGGCCGCAATCGCCGAAATCCGCGACAAAAATCTCGCGCTCCAGCACGAGCGCGAGTGGATCCTGGAGGCCGCCGACCTGGGCGCGGACTACCTGGACGAGCAGCCCGTCTGCCCGACCTGCGGCGGCACGGGCTATGTCGGTGCGCGCATGTGCTCGTGCCTGCAGGAGCTGTGCCGGCTCGAGCAGAAGCAGGCGCTCTCGAGCCTGCTCGGCGGCCGCGAGAGCTTCGACACGTTCCGGCTGTCGTACTATTCCGACGCGGTCGACCCGGCCTATGGCGTCAGCCCGCGCGAGAACATGCGCACGGTGCTGCGCGACATGCGCGCCTGGGCGCTCTCGTTCCAGCCGGGGCAGAGCGGCTCGCTGCTGTTTTCTGGCGACACGGGGCTGGGCAAGACGTTTTTGTCGGCGTGCATCGCCCGCGCGGTCGCCGACGGCGGCGCGTCGGTTGTCTACGACACGGCGGTGCAGCTGTTCGCCGACTTCGAGGCCGAGAAATTTGGCGGCGCGGCCGGGCAATCCGAAAAATACCTGCGGTGCGATCTGCTGATCATCGACGACCTCGGCACCGAGATGACGACGCAGTTCACGCTCTCGGCGCTCTACACGGTTGTCAACACGCGGCTGATGGCGCGCCGGTCGACGATCATCTCGACGAATCTGTCGATGGAGGATCTGCGCGCGCGCTACAGTCCGCAGATCGTCTCGCGCCTGACCGGCGCGTTTGAGGACGTCTATTTCTTTGGCGAGGATATCCGCCAGATCAAAAAACGCGAGGCGCAGTAGCGTCTCGCATTTTTGGTTTTTTTCGCTTTTGGCAAGGCGCGGCGTTGTGCGTCTTTATGCCTCCGGCGGGGCAGGGCGTAGACTTGCGTGTCTGTTTTGTCTCCGACGGCCCGTTTCTTTTGTTTCGCCAAAAGAAACGGGGAAGAAAACGCGAGTCGGGGAAGGGAACAAATTCCCTTCCCCCGACGCCCCTATCCCTGTGCAGATTTGCAGGCTGTCTGCGGTCTTACTCCTGACGAAATCTGATTTGCTTCCGCGTCGTTTTTGCTCCCGCCGCCGGTTCCGCGTTTCGGCGCTGGCGTTCACGGTGTCCAGAATGACCGCGGGCAGAATCCCCGTCGCCCTTTTTCCAGCGCCGCCCCAACAAAATCGAAGCCCAGCGAAGCGGGTTCGATTTTGGAAGGACTGCGCCCGCAGGCGCGTTTCGGAGCGCAACCGCCCGAAGGGCGGCGCTTGGCGCGGAGATGAGCGACGGAGTGAATGAGCGGTGACTTTTGTTAAAAAGTCGCTGCGAACGATACCCTTCGGGCACACGTACGCAGTCCGCGACGACGCGCGGCAGCAGAATAGAAGTACCAGCAAATCAGGTCTGTGCAGCAAGGCGCGTCCCAGCCTCTAATTTTAGGAGGGAGGGATTCCCAAGGGAGGGACGGCTGTAAAAAGTCCCTCCCTTGGGCGTGTCGCCTGTGCCCGAAGGGTATTTCGTCTATTTTCTGCACGAGCAGAAAAGATACCCGCCGGAGGCATGACAGACCGAAAGTCAGCACCCTGCCGCCGGAGGCAAAACAGACCAAAAGCCCGCGCCCGGCCCCGCCGGGGGCAAAACAGCCCCGCGCCTGCGTCCTATCAAAACAAAGCGAAAAAGAAAAGGCGCCCGGTGGGCGCCTTTTTGATCTTATTCCAGCAGGTGCTGGCCGGTATAGAGCTCGTAGTAGCGCTCCTTCTGGGCGAGCAGCTCGCGGTGGCTGCCGAACTCGATGATCTGCCCGGCCTCGATGACCGCGATTTTGTCGGCGTTGCGCACGGTCGAGAGCCGGTGCGCGATCACAAACGTCGTCCGCCCCTGCATCAGCGCGTCGAGCCCCTTCTCGATGAGCTGCTCGGTGCGCGTGTCGATCGAGCTGGTCGCCTCGTCCATGATGAGCACCGGCGGCTTGGCGACGGCCGCGCGCGCGATGTTCAGCAGCTGCCGCTGCCCCTGCGACAGGTTGCCGCCGTCGCCGGTGATCCGGGTCTGGAACCCGTCTGGCAGGGTCATGATGAAATCATACGCGTTGGCGGTCTTCGCGGCCCGGATGCACTCGTCGTCGGTCGCGTTCAGGTCGCCGTAGCGGATGTTTTCGAGGATCGTGCCGGAGAACAGGTGCGTATCCTGCAGAATCACGACCATCGAACGGCGCAGGTCGTCTTTTTTGATCTGCTTGACGTCGATGCCGTCGTAGAGGATGCGGCCGGCGGGCACGTCGTAAAACCGGTTGATGAGGTTGGTGATCGTCGTCTTGCCGGCGCCGGTCGAGCCGACGAACGCGATCTTCTGGCCCGGCTCGGCCGTCAGCGTGATGTCGCGCAGAACGGGTTTGCCCTCGACGTAGTGAAAACTGACGTGCTGCAGCTCGACGCGGCCGGTGTGCGGGATGACCGCGCCGTCCGGCGTGCGCCAGCCGTAGCCGGTCACGGACGTCTCGCAGGGGACGACGGTCACGGTCCCCTCGTCGACCTCCGGCGCCGCGTCCATCACCGCGAAGATGCGCTCCGCGCCGGCCAGGGCCGAGAGCAGCGAGACAAGCTGCTGCGAGATCTGGTTGATCGGCATCGTGCACTGCTTCGTGTACATCAGGTAGGTGCCGAGACCGCCGACGGTGAACGCCGCGCCGCCGATCGAGGCGGGCACGCCGTTTAAGACCATCAGCGCGCCGGCGACGGTGGTGATCGCGTAGAAAATGCCCATGAACTGGCCGAGCAGCGGCATGACGGCCATGCCGAGGAAGTTGGCCTCGGTCGCGGCGTCGCGGTAGGCGTCGTTGCGCGCGGCAAATTCCGCGCGGGCCTTTTTCTCGTGCGTGAACGCCTTGACGACCTTGATGCCGGAGACCATCTCCTCGACGTAGGCGTTGACGACGCCGAGGGTGCGCTGCTGCTCGCGGAACATGCGCTTGCTGCGCGCGCCGAGCTTGCGCACGAACAGCACGTCGAAGCACAGCGCGACGGCGGTAATCAAAAACAGCTTCCAGCTCAGGTAGAGCATCATGACGACCGTGCCGGTAAACTGGATGACCGACGAGATGAACATCGTCGCGGTCATTTCATAGGCCATCTGAACGGTGTCGGCGTCGTTGATAAAGCGGCTCATGATTTCGCCGTTGTTGTGCTGGTCGAAGTAGCTGATCGGCAGGTCCTGCAGCTTGTCGAACAGCTCGCGGCGGATGCGGTTGGTGCAGCGCTGCGACAGAATCGCCATCGCCAGGTGCTGGACATAGTTGGCCACGACGCCCACCAGGTAGATCCCGGCGAGGAGGAGCAGCGTACGGATCAGGCCGGACCAGTCCTTTTCGGCGCGGCCGACGTTGGGCAGGATATGGTCGTCGATCAGCGGTTTGAGAAAATAGCTGGCCACGACGTTGGTCAGCGAGCCGATCAGCAGCAGCACGAGCGCGAGCAGCAGCAGCGGCTTGTAGTCGAACATGTACCCGATCAGGCGCACGAGCGTGCCGCGCGCATTTTTCGGCTTGCGGTAGTCGCGCACGCCGCGCACGCCGCCGCCCAGCCGGTCGTTCGAGGCGAGGTTCTCGTCGTCGTCGTCGAATTCCGGCTGCTTTTTCTTCGAATCGGCGCGTCTCATGCTTCTCCGCCCCCTTCCTGCTGGGAGTCGTAGATCGCGCGGTAGACGCCGGAGCGCGCCATCAGCTCGTCGTGCGTGCCGAGGTCGGAGACGGCGCCGCCGTCGAGCACCAGGATCCGGTCGGCATACTGCACCGAGCTGATGCGCTGCGCGACGAGCAGCACGGTCGTGTCGCGGTATTTTTCATAGAACGTCTCGCGGATGCGGGCCTCGGTTGCCGAGTCGACGGCGCTCGTCGAATCGTCGAGGATCAGGATCGCGGGATTTTTCAGCATCGCGCGCGCGATGCACAGCCGCTGCTTCTGCCCGCCGGAGACGTTGACGCCGCCCTGGTCGATCATGGTGTCGAGCCCCTCGGGGAAGCGCGAGATGAACTCCCACGCCTGCGCGTCGGCCGCCGCGGCGATGAGCGCATCGTCGTCCGCATCCGGCGCGCCCCAGCGCAGGTTGTCGCGGATCGTGCCGGTGAAGAGCACGTTGTTCTGCAGCACCATACCGATCGACGCGCGCAGATGCTCCAGATCGTATTCGCGCACGTCGACGCCGTCGATGCGGACGGTGCCCTCCGTCGCGTCGTAAAAACGGGGGATCAGGCTGACCAGGCTGGTCTTGCCGACGCCGGTCGCGCCGACGATCGCAACAAAATCGCCCGGCTCGACGGTGAAGCTGATATCGCGCAGCACCATGCCCTTCCGGTCGGACTGCGGATAGCGGAACGAGACGTGGTCGAACTCGATTTTGCCGCGGAGGCGGCCGGTGTGCCCGTCGGCCCCGCCGACGATGTCGGGCGTGTGGTCGATGACCTCAAAATAGCGCGTGGCGCAGGCCTTGGCGCGCGCAGTGCGGTTGAGCACCATCGAGAACATCATAACCGACATCATCACATTGTTCAGGTACGAGACAAAGCTGAGCAGATCGCCGTCGAGCATGCGCCCGTCGCCGACCAGATGCCCGCCGAACCAGTACAGCGCCATCGTCGTCAGGTTGAGCACGAGCGTGTTCATCGGCTGCATGATCAGCACGCGGTACATCGCGTGGACGGACGTATCCATCAGATCGTCGTTGGCGCGGCGGAATTTTTTCTTCTCATACGACTGCCGCACGAACGTCTTGACCACGCGGATGGCGATCAGATTCTCCTGCACGGTGTCGTTGAGCGCGTCGATTTTGGCCTGCATCAGCCGGAACAGCGGCTGGGTGATGCGCATGATGACGAGCACGATGACCAGCAGCGACGGAATCGCAAACAGGTACACGCTCGTCAGCTCGACGTTCATGCGCAGGCACAGGATGACCGAGATCAGCAGCATGCTCGGCGCGCGGGCGAGCGTGCGCAGGATTTCCTGGCAGACCTCCTGCATCTGCTTGACGTCGGTGGTGGTACGGGTGATGAGCGACGCGGTCGAGAACCGATCCACGTCGGCGAACGAAAAGGTCTGGATCTTATCGAACAGCGCACTGCGGAGATTCGCGCCAAAGCCGTAGGCGGCCTTCGCGATGCAACGGGTGGCGACGATGCCGAGCAGGATGCCTGCCAGGCAGATGCAAACCATCAGGATTCCGGTGCGGATGATATAGGCGGTGTCGCCGGTGTTGATGCCGTTATTGACGATGCGGCCCATGAAATACGGTAGCAGCAGCTCCGAAGCCGTCTCGGCGAGGATCAGCAGCGGGCCAAGGACAAAATAGCGTTTTCGCTCGCCTGTGTACGAGAGCAGGCGGCGGAGCATGGGTCAGCGCCTGCGCGGACGCGGCACGCCCTTCAGCCCGGCCAAGTCGAGCAGGTTCTGCGCCATGCGGTCGTAGTAGTCTGCAACGTGCGCCTTTTCCTCCTCGGTGAAGCCGCGGTACATGCCGGTGTCGAGCTCGTCGAACGCCTCTTCGATCTTGCGCACGGCCTCGCGCCCCTTGTCGGTGATAGAGACGGGCTTGCGGCGCAGGTCGCACTCGTTCTCGCGCTTGACGACATAGCCGCCGCGCTCGAGCGTGCGCAGCGAGACGGTCACGGTCGCCGGCGTCACATGCAGATGGTCGGCCAGCTCGCGCTGCGAGGCGATGGTGCCGTTCGGCTGGTGCGCCAGGATCATCAGCAGGACCGGGTTGCCGATGCGCTCGAGCCCGCAGCGGGCCATCAGCGCGTCGTGCGCGGCGCGGTGCGCAGCATCGAGCCGGCGCCAGCGCGCCTCGGGCGAATTCTCGGAAAACGTAAATGTCTTTTCTTCACGCATGATGAAATCCTCCTTTGCCGGACCTGGCCGGCGTCGCATTTAGTGGTACTGACGTTCAGTTGGTCAATCATTCATGTTCGAATTATAACCGCACTCCAACCCTTTGTGCAAGTGTTTCCGTCAATTTTCCAAAAAAATTTTTTCATCACCGGCCGGCTGCGCCCCGCCCGGGCGCGATGATTGCTATTTTCCGGCGGCTGTGATATAATAACTGCAACTGTTTTCGCCGCCTGCGGGCGGCCTGTACCAAACTGCTTTGCATCGGAGGCACGCTTATGGAGACGTTT
>CAZGBU010000041.1:9123-16312 GCA_964523945.1 uncultured Oscillospiraceae bacterium | reverse complement strand
GTCCCGATTGAACTTTCTATTCAATTTGGGCTTGACTTTTTATTTGCAGACTCCCGTTTACAGTCATTTCTATGCCGGACGTGCAAGATATTTTCCGCCGGTGCATATCTTCTTGGCGGGGAGGTGATCCGCTTGGCACGGATTTTATCGAATCATCGCGCGGTTGATATCCTGACTGCCGTGGCGCTGCTGGCAGCTGTGGTGTCGCTGCTGCTGTACCCGGCGGAGGCCGTCGCCGCCGCACAGAGCGGGCTGGAACTGTGCGCGAATGTCATCATTCCATCGCTGTTCCCGTTTTTTGTGCTCTCTTCGATGTGTGTGCAGCTTGGCCTGATCCGGTTCCTTGGACGTGTGCTTGAACCTGTGATGCGTCCGCTCTTCCGGGTCGGCGGCGCATGCTCTGCCGCTTTTGCGCTTGGTATCATTGGCGGCTATCCGGTCGGTGCAAAGACCGCCATCTCGCTCTATGAGAAGAAATACTGCACCAAGGATGAGGCAGAGCGCCTGCTCGCGTTCTGCAACAACTCCGGCCCCGCTTTTATTCTGGGGGTTGTCGGCGCCGGGATTTTTGCCAGCTCTACCATCGGTATCATGCTCTATCTGGTTCACATTGCGGCCTCTGTGATTGTCGGCACGCTGTTCCGCTTCCGTGGCCGGCGTACCGGCACTGTTAGCCCACCGCGGCGTCAGACAATCGAAGCGGTTCACTTCACAGCAGCGTTTACCAGTGCGGTGCGGGAGGCGCTCTATTCCACACTCAGCATCTGCGCATTTGTGATCTTCTTTACCGTGGTTATTCGTATTCTGTTTCTGTCAGGGGCAATGGCAGCAGCCGCAACAGCGCTCGGAGGGCTGCTCGCGCCCATTGGCTTTACATCGGAATGGGCGGAAAAGCTGCTGATCGGCGCGATCGAAATGTCCTCCGGCGTATGGAGCCTGCAGTCGGCAGCCGGTACACTCACTGGAAAGCTTGCAATGGCGGCGTTTATCCTCGGATGGGCCGGCGTCTCTGTTCACTGCCAGGTCCTTTCGTTTATTGGAAGCAGCGGCCTTTCCACGCGTCCATATCTGTTTGGCAAGCTTCTGCACGGCGTGATCTCTTCGATTCTTGTTGCGATTGTCAGCCGGTTGATACATCTGGAGGTATCTGTCTCAGACTACTATGCCGAGCAGGTCAGCGCAATCGCAACAACGAACTTCACTACATCACTGCACGCCAGCCTGACGCTTGCCGCGGTCGTATTTGGTATCATTGTTCTGATTTCCATTGTGATTGTGAAAAAGACGTCTGGAAAATCAAAGCGTACTGTTGTATAATAACCGCAGAATGATGCGGAGGTCAGAGGATATGCTGTTTCGAAAGGATATTGAGCGCAGCTGCTCATATTGCAGGCATGCGGGCTTTGCCGGTGAAAGCCGGATGATCTGCACCAAACGCGGCATTGTCTCGCCGCTTGACCAGTGCCGCGCCTTTTCCTATGATCCGCTCCGGCGGACGCCGCGTCGGACCAAAGCGCCGGACTTTGCCGCAATGGATGCACGGGACTACTCGCTTTGAATTTAAAACGCAGGGGCCTGCTGACTGTCAGGCCCCTGCGTTTTGTTACGGAACGGGATAGCGCCAGCTCGCATCCGGCGCAAGCAGACCGGACACAGGTTCCCCGTTGACAAGAACCTGCACGCGGGCAATCTCCTCAAGCGAACACAATGAATGCACAATGCTGGCGATGGCAGCATCCGTCGGTTCAAATTCGTCGGACAGATTCACGCGGCAAACGTCGCCGTCTGTCTCCAGCCCGATCAGCTCTGTACCGGGTGCGATCGGATTGGTCATTCCGTCGGGTGGCTGATACTCGAGCAGCGCCAGCAGCAGTGCTTCTTCCATTGTCTGGTTCGCTGACTGACGCACGCGCAGCGGCAGCGCGGCCAAATATGCCGGGTCAGCCCCCGTCATAAAGACGGTGCCGTCAAATTCGTTGACTGCTGTCCGAACCGGGCCAACCGCGTCCTCGTTGTAGTGATAGTCAATGGAAAGATCCAGATAACGGTACAGTTCCACCGTCTCACCCTCGATCTCGAATCGGACAGCCTGAATCCCGCTCAGTTGCGTCACAGAATTGACAATGGAATAGATCAGAACGCGCTCTTCTGCCTCCGACTCCGGCCGGTTGTCATAGAACGCCTGATTGAAATTCAATGTGCATACTCCGTCGCTGACTGTGCTGCTGAGCAGTTGCGTTCCATCCGGCATGACGGACTGCATCGCGTCGTCGGACGGGCCTGCAATCAGGCAGCTGACGACATAGTCCGGCAAATGGTCAGACTGGCCTGACTCCACCTGACGCGAGGTGCTGAGCAGGTAGCGCATTGAACGGTCGGAATAGTATAGCCGCAGACTGACCTCGACCGCCTCGGCTGCATAATCATAGGAGACAAAGTCCGAAGCCGTGTATCGGAAGCTTTCCTGCGTTGTAACGGCGTCGCCCTCAATTTCAATCTGCACGGCCTCGATACCGCTCAGTTGCGTCAGCGTCAGTGTCAGGCATGCATTTGCGATCGTCATGTTCACGCCGCTGAGCGTCGCATATTCCTCGCTGAGGACCAGCATGGCTGTACTGTCCTCAACCTGTGCAGAGACAACGGAAACCGAGCGCGGAAACGGCGATTGCAGCTCGTTCGACGTTGGCCCGAGCAGATACCAGGGCAGCCAATCTGTCAGCTTTGCCGGATCAATAACCGACCGCAGCTCGGAGGCAATCACCCCATTCTCCGCGTCGTATCGGATCGACGACTGCCGATAATAGAATTCAATCATCTGATCGGTTGCGGACACAGAACGGTCGGAAGAACAACCTGTGGCCGTCAGTGCCAGCGCCAGCGCGCACAGCATCGCTGCCAGTCGCCTCATGGCTGCTCCACCTCCGATCCGATCCACGGAAATTCCACCGTGAACACGCTGCCGCCATTGGCAGAACGGCGCGAGACGGAGACCGTTCCGTAGTGCCGCTCGACCATTTCCCGGACGATCGAAAGGCCCAGGCCGGAGCCGCCTTTGCTGCGCGATCGAGCCTTGTCCACCCGGTAGAACCGGTCAAAAATATGTGGAATGTCCTCTTCCGGAATGCCGACGCCGGTATCCATCACCTGGATCACAACGTCCTCCTCGTATCGAAATACGCTCACCTCAACGCTGCCGTTTGGCACATTGTATTTGATGGCGTTCTCGATCAGATTGAAAAAGATCTGATAGATGTCGTCCTGTGTGGCCAGAATGGTACAGTTTTCCTGATAGTCGCCGCTCATTGAGACGCCGTGCAGCGCTGCAAGCGGGCGCAGCATCCGGAAGACCCGCTCGATGACACGGGAGACCTCGACAATTTCCTGTTCCTGCGCCTGATCGGGGACACTCTCCAGCCGGGAAAGGGAGAGCAGCTTCTGGCTCATCCGGGTCAGTCGGTCGGCTTCATTGCCGATATCCTGTACAAATTCGCGAATTGTGTCCATATCCATCTCATTTTGCAGGATGGAATCAGACAGCAGCTTGATTGAAGCCAGCGGCGTTTTCAGCTCGTGCGAAGCGTCGGAGACGAACTGGCGCTGCATGGACTCCGTCCGCTGGATCCGATCAGTCAGCGCATTGAACTCCTTGGCGAGCTGGCCAAGCTCATCGTTGCCGCGGATGGTCAGCTTATGACTGAATTCGCCCTCGCGGACAATTTGAATCGAGTGCAGGATCCGGCGCATCCGGGCGGAGAAGATCACGGTAAACGCGACAGAGATCAGAATGACCAGAACTGCCAGCAGGATTGAAATATTGGCGATATTGCCGGTCAGGTCGGAAATCGACTGCTCGGTGTCGACCTCCAACAGATACACCGCACCGATCAGATTGCTGCGGTACATCAGCGGCATGGCCGCGTGGCTGATGAATGTTCCGCCTTCATAGACACAGTAAAACACATCGTTTCCGTCGAGTGCGTTGACAATCTCGGGAAACAATGCGAAGCTGCCAGTCATATTCTGCGCGACGGACGAGTCATAGAGGACTCGTCCGTCGGCGCCGGTGACCACGGTCCGTGCTGTGTCCAGATCGTCGAGCAGCAGCATGACCTGGCTGACGCTGTCCTCTGTGAGCGTGTCCATGCCGGAAAACGAGCTGGCAACCACCTGGGCTTTGTTGAGCATCGAGGACTCTTTTGATGCAAATACCAGATTGGTTGCGACGGTGCCGGTATAGCCGTACAGGAACATCAACACCAGCACAGTGACGACAATATACACGCGGGAGTAGCGCAACACCAGGCTGCCGGACAGGCTGAGCCTGTTTCGCTTTCGGGTCTGTTTGGTCGATTTAGTCGCTGAAATAGTAACCGACTCCCCATTTCGTCAGAAGATACTTCGGATGCGCCGGGTCGCTTTCAAGCTTCTCCCGCAGGCGGCGCATATGCACATCGACTGTGCGGATATCGCCCTGATAGTCGCGTCCCCAGATGGTGTTGAGCAGGTTTTCGCGGCTGAACACGCGGCCAGGATTGCGCATCAGCAGCTCAACCACCTCGAATTCCTTGGCTGTCAATTCTACATTTTCGCCATTGCGGCGCGCTGAGCGGCGCTCGGAATCGATCGTGATCAGCCCGATCGTGATCTGCGCAGATGTACTTGCTGTGCTGTTGCCTGCGCACCGGCGCAGCAGCGCGCGGATCCGCGCCTTGAGTTCGAGGATGTTGAACGGCTTGGTCATATAGTCGTCCGCGCCGCAGTCGAATCCCATCAGCTTATCGATGTCCTCTGTCTTTGCCGTCAGCATGATGATCGGCACGTTGGAAAACTGCCGGATGTGCCGGCAGGCCTCCATCCCGTCCATGTTCGGCATCATCAGATCGAGCACGACCAGATCGACGCCGCCCTCCCGCACAAGCTGCACTGCCTGTTCACCGTCTGAACCGGAGATCACTTCGTAGCCGTCATTTTCCAGATTGAACCGGATGCCCTTAACCAGAAGCTCTTCGTCGTCAACAATCAGAATTCTCATCGCACTTACCCCACTGTAATGTAGTCTTTCAGCTCTTCAAAAGTCGCCTCACCGATACCGCGCACGTCCATAATTTCATCCACGATGCGGAACGCACCGTACTGCTCCCGGTGGGCAATGATCCGTTCTGCCAGCACCTCGCCGATGCCGGGCAGCGTTTCCAGCTCTTCAGCAGACGCCGTATTGATGTTGACCGGTACCGTTTCAGATTCGGATGCTTCAGCCCCGGCTCCGCCGTCCTGCGCGGGTGCTTCTTCCGCGTCAGTCTTCGCCTCACTGGACGGCTCGTCCACTGCCTCCGGCTCCGGTTCGATATTGGGCTGTTCCGGTTCCTCCGACTGACGCTGCGTCTGTACGGTCAGCACGCCGCCGGCGCTGCTGCGGCCAATATAAAAGCCAGACAGGAAAACGACAAATGCACCTGTCAGCGTCAGCAGCAGAATTTCAGCCTTGGACAGCTTCACGGTCGGCGCCTCCCAGCATTGACATCGGTTTCGTTTGTGGTATAATTTCGGTATCCGGCTGCGCTTTCGCCCTGCGGCGGGCGTTGCCTGCTTCATTATATCACATCCTGACCGGATGCGGCAATGCTGTTCCGGTCTGAAAGCGGAGAATTTTATGAAAGCGATGCAACGAATGTCCAGACGGCTCTGCCTGCTTCTCCTGGCAGCGATGCTTGTTTCCGGTACCTGCTTGACCGTACATGCGGCCGCGACGGATGCGTTTTCAGTCGACGCGTCTGCCGCAATCCTTGTGGAGATGAACACCGAGTCTGTCCTTTACGAGCAGGATGCCGACCGGCAGATCTATCCGGCCAGCTTGACAAAAATTATGACCTGTTTGCTTGCACTTGAATACGGTAATCTCGATGATACGCTTACCGTCTCGGAGACGGCGCTTGAGGGCCTTCATCCGGACGGCAGTACAGCCAACCTGCAGGCAGGCGAGAAGATTCAGCTCTACGATCTGCTCTATTGCGTTATGCTTGCTTCGGCGAACGAAGCCTGCAACGTCGTGGCAGAATACATATCCGGTTCGGTCGACGCGTTTGTCGATCTGATGAACGAGCGGGCGGAGCAGATCGGCTGCACCGGCACGCATTTTGCCAATGCGCACGGCCTGCACGATGATAACCATTATACCACTGCGCGCGATCTGGCGAAAATCACAATGGTTGCGCTGCAGAACGACACATTTTTGGAAATCTGCACCACCACCAGCTACACCGTTCCGGCAACCAATTTGTCAGATGCGCGCACGCTGATCACCACCAACTATCTTGTGTCCGACGCAATGACGCCTGATTACTACTGGTCACAGGCGAGCGGCGTCAAAACCGGCTACACCAGTCAGGCCGGCCGCTGCCTGATTTCCACCGCTGAGGGAAGCGGAATGCATCTGCTGAGCGTCGTATGCGGTGCAAAGACAATTGTGGAAGAAAGCGGCGATCTGCTGCTTGAAAATTTTACCGAGAGCCGCCGCCTTCTGGAATATGGTTTGGACAACTTTGATTATGCAACGGTTCTGTCCAGCCTTGACATCATTGAGCAGATTGACGTCAACTTTTCGGCTGGTGCCGACTCTGTTGTCGTCTCTCCCAATCAGACCATCACGACTGTTTTGCCGAATGACTACGACGAATCGCTGCTTGAGCAGGACGTCACGATCGACAACCCCGACGGCGTGGATGCACCGGTGTCCGAGGGCGACAAGCTCGGCTCGGTTACCGTGACCTACGACGGGCAGGAGCTGGGCAGCGCCGACCTGGTTGCCATCACCGACGTGCCCCGCTCGGAATTCTCGTATTATGCTGCACAGGTCAAGGCGTTCCTGCTGCAATACTGGTGGGTGATGATTCTGATTCTGCTGGCCATTCTGGTGCTGCTGTATCTGCTTGTTGCAATGCGTGCAAGACGCCGCGCCATGCGCCGCCGCGATGCACGGAGAGGACGGCGTCCGGAATGAATCAGATGGAAGAGGTCCGGCGGGCATGTCTGTGCTGCCGTCAATGCCCGCTCAGTGAAACGCGCCACAGTGTCGTGTTCGGCGTCGGTCCGGAAGATGCTGAGGTCATGTTCATCGGTGAAGGGCCAGGTCAGCAGGAAGACCTGCGCGGCGAGCCATTTGTTGGCCCAGCCGGGCAGCTGCTGGACGACA
>CAZGBU010000041.1:0-9023 GCA_964523945.1 uncultured Oscillospiraceae bacterium | reverse complement strand
ACTTCCGGATCACACGCGAGCATGGCCAGTGGACACAGCGCGACGGAATCTGGTATATGGCAACATATCACCCCTCTGCCCTGCTGCGTGACCCGTCGCGCCGGCCGGAGTCGTTCATTGATCTGAAGCTCCTTCAGGCCAAGGTTCGAGAGATCTGTACGAGAACATTGTAAGTCTAAAACAGGAGCCGCGCGATTTCGAGATGAAATCGCGCGGCCCTTTTCTGTCTGATTATGCTGCGGCGTCACTTCTTTTGGTAGTGACCATCGTGTTTGACGGTTTCGATTACATAGAAGCTCTTGAGCTGCGCGACTCCGTCCATATTAAGGATTCTGTGATGCGCTTCGTAGAGCTCCTCATGCGAGGAGACGGCCAGGTGCAGCAGAAAGTCGAAGTCGCCTGCAACCGCGTAACAGTCGACAATGGCGGGGACGTCGCGGATCTGCTCTTCAAACATCTTCGCCAGATTCTGCCGCTCAAGCGTAATGCCGATGATGACCAGAATGTCGTTCCCAATTTTTCGCCGGTCCAGCACCGTTGTATATTGGACAATCACGCCGGAATTCTCCAGCTTCCGGATGCGGTCAATGACGGAGGAAACGGAGAGATTGACCTGCCGGCTGATGTCGGACGCTTTCATTCTGGCATTGTTTTTCAAGCACTCGAGAATATCCAGATCGACCTGATCCATAACTCCCATCCTTTCTGATGTCATTTGGCGGGATGCGACAGACGGCGCTGCATCGCATCATGTGCCGCATTTTCCAGGCTGTCGTCGAGCGGTGCAAGCTCGACGGAGCCATATTTCCGCTCGAGCGCTGTGCGCAGCAAATGGTCGCAGAGCGCAGGATTTTTCGGCAGCAGACAGCCATGTGAATAAGTGGCGAAGACGTTGCGGTATCTCGCACCCTCAAACCCGTCCTCACCGTTGTTTCCAAAACCGGCGAGCACTCTGCCAATTGGCCGGACGCCTGCGCCAAGGTACGTTTTTCCAGAGTGGTTTTCAAATCCGACGACGGGAAGTCCATCCAGTTCATCACAGGTAAACATATAATTTCCGATCATGCGCTGCTCCTGCCCAACGGTGTAGAGGTCAAGCGCACCGAGAAAGTCGAACTGCTGCCCATCCCATGTCCGATAGTAAGTGCCGAGCATCTGGTACCCGCCACAGATTGCCAAAAAGACCTTCCCGTCCTCCACAGCCGCGCGGATCTGCCCGGCCTTATCGCCGGACAAATCGTCAAGCAGGACTTTCTGTTCAAAATCCTGGCCGCCCCCAATGAAAAACAGGTCATATTCCGATGCATCGAGTGCATCACCCACACCAACGCCTGTTGTACTGACTGCCAGGCCGCGCCAGCGCATACGCTGCTCCAGACACTGCACGTTGCCGCGGTCTCCGTACAGGTTGAGCACATCCGGATACAGATGACAGATCTTCAGTTCCATCCTGTGCGCACCCCTTATTCCCAGAAGTCCTTAAAGCCATATGTTTTACTGATCTTTTCGCGCAACTCAAGCATAGCAGTGTACGTCGGCATGATATAAACCGGCTTGTCCTGCTGCAGACAGGTGTCAATCAGCGCTCCGTAATCCCGGATCACGCGGAGCTTTGCAAGCGGGATGCCGGCGTATTTGAACCGGACCGCCATATCATCGGCGCGTGTGCCGGAGACAATCAGCTGTGTCAGCCGATCGCCCATCTGTACGATACGCTCAAAATCGACATCCCAGATCCAGCTCACATCGCGCCCATCCTGCGCACGGTCGTTCAGGCAAACGACAAATACGGACGGCTCGGCGCTGTTGGTCAGAAAATTCAGCACCTGATTGCAGCCGGCCGGATTCTTGATCAGGATCATGCGCAGCGCATTGCCGTTGATCTCAAACTTTTCCATGCGGCCAAAGCCGCAGGCAAACTGGCCAAGCGAACGCGCCGCAAGCGATGGATCCAGCGCCAGCGCGTGCGACGCTGCCATGCAGGCGCATGCATTATAGATGTTGTATCCGCCCGGCAGATTGATATCGGCTGCGTATTCCGTTCCATCCACAGAGAACACAACCTCGGAATGCTCTGCGTCAGAGCAGACGACCTGCGTCACCGCAACGGCAGGAACCGGCCGGCTGTAGCCGCAGTTCGGGCAGCGATATCCGCCCAGATGTCCATAGGTCACATAGTCGCAGACATATTCGTGCCGGCAGCGAATGCAGTACGGTGCATCGGACACTTCCTCCACGCGCTCAGCATAAACCGGGACGTTGACACCATAGAACACGATGGAATTCGACACACTGTCTGCGATCGAGGCGGTCAGCGAATCATCGGCGTTCAGACAAAGCACAGCGTTCGGGCAATTGCCGATCCCGATCTGGATGTTCTCAAGCGTATGCGTGACTTCACCATACCGGTCAAGCTGGTCGCGAAACACGTTGGTCACCACAACAGCTTTGGCTGTGACAAGGCGGCTAATGGCCTTGAATGCAGCTTCGTCACACTCAATTACCGCCCAGTCCTGGCGGCAGCGGCCGCCCAATGTTGCGTGCATTGCGAATTCCGCTGTGACGCCGGAGAGCAGGTTCGCGCCGGACTTATTGGCAAAATACGACGCGCCGGAGTCGATCAGCACCTGTTCAATCATGCGGGAGGTCGTCGTTTTTCCATTTGTGCCGGTTACGAGAATGGTCTGCACACCGCGTGAGAGCACGCCCAGCAGCCCCGGGCAGAGCTTCAGCGCGACTCTGCCGGGGAAATCTGTTCCTCCGCGGCCCAAAAGGCGGAGCAGCAGCCGGCACAGCCGGCAGGCAACAAGGGCCAAAAACACTCTAATTTTCATGGGGCCAGTATACCATGTATGGCCATAATTTTCAAGTCCGCACCGCAAAAACTGCCGTCTGATCCGAAAAAAATCAGGATTTTTAATCAACCACGGAAAAGAATTCGCGCCGAGACATGTCCCGGTGATGTACGGTTCATCGACACAATTTCTGCCTTCACCGGTGCTGGTACCGATTCTTGCGTTGAAATTTCTGTCGAATTATGTATAATGGAAGCAGCAGTATTCCCGGCTACACATTACAGAGGAAAGGACGTTCCAATTCAGAATGGGTAACTATTATCAGCCTGAGCGCGAGTGCGCCTCGCGCGATCAGATCATCGCCTGGCAGAACGAGGGCCTGGTTCGCACGGTCAAGCGCTGCTGGGACAATGTCCCCTACTACCGCAAGGCCATGGAGGATCGCGGCCTGGAACCGGGCGACATCCGCTCCATCGAAGATTTGCACAAGCTCCCCTTCCTGTCCAAGGCCGACCTGCGCGACTGCTATCCCTATGGGCTGGTCGCCTCTCCGCTGTCCGACTGCGTTCGCATTCAGTCGACTTCCGGAACGACCGGCAAGCGTGTTGTCGCATTCTACACGCAGCATGATCTCGACCTGTGGGAGGACTGCTGTGCACGTGCCATCGTTGCGGCCGGCGGCACAAAAGATGATGTTTGCCATGTATCCTACGGCTATGGCCTGTTTACCGGCGGTCCCGGACTCAACGGCGGCAGTCACAAGGTTGGCTGCCTGACGCTGCCAATGTCCTCCGGTAACACAGACCGGCAGCTTCAGTTTATGGTAGACCTTGGCTCGACCATCCTCTGCTGTACGCCGTCGTATGCTGCGTATCTGGCCGAGTGCGTCGTTGAGCGCGGCCTGCGCGACAAGATCAAGCTCAAAGCCGGCATTTTCGGCGCCGAGGCATGGAGCGAGGAGATGCGCCGCGACATCGAGCAGAAGCTCGGCATCAAGGCGTACGATATTTATGGCCTGACGGAGATCTCCGGCCCGGGTGTCTCGTTTGAGTGTGAAGAGCAGACCGGCATGCACATCAACGAGGATCACTTCATCGCTGAGATCATTGATCCGGACACCGGCGAGGTACTGCCGGAGGGGTCAAAGGGTGAGCTGGTGTTCACATCCATTACCAAAGAGGCATTCCCGCTGCTGCGCTACCGCACACGCGACATCTGCGTGCTCAGCCGCAAGCCGTGTTCGTGCGGCCGGACGCATGTCAAAATGTCCAAGCCGATGGGCCGCAGCGACGATATGCTGATCGTCAAAGGCGTCAATGTCTTTCCGTCTCAGATCGAAACTGTCCTGCTGAACAAGGGGCTGACGTCAAACTACCAGATTATCGTCGATCGCGTCAGTACAACCGATTCGCTTGAGGTGCTCGTTGAGATGACGCCGGAGCTGTTCTCCGACTCGGTCAAGACGCTTGCCGCAAAGGAAAAAGAAATTGTCGATGCGCTCAAGTCGATGCTTGGTATTTATGCCAAGGTGCGTATTGTCGAGCCGAAGTCCATCCTCCGCAGCGAGGGCAAGGCTGTCCGCGTGATCGACAAGCGCAAAATCTGAAAAGGAGGTTCTGCCATGTTTGTCAAACAAATCTCTGCTTTCGCGGAGAACAAGCCCGGCGCGCTGCTCGATATTATCACGACGCTGCGCGATCAGAAAATTGATATTCGCGCCATGAGCCTGGCCGACACAACCGATTTCGGTATTCTTCGCCTGATCGTCTCGGATCCCGACGCCGCCGTGGAGGCGCTCAAGGCGCACGGGATCACCTGCTCTCTGACCGATGTAATCGCCGCCGAGCTGGATGACAAGCCCGGTTCGCTGTTCCAGATCTTCACCGCACTTGCACAGGCGGATGTCTCCGTGGAATACACCTATGCGTTTAAAACGCCGACCGGCGCAAAAGCCTGCTGCGCACTGCGTGTGGATCAAAACGACAGGGCGGTCAAAGCGCTCCAGGAGGCCGGCGTTACCCTGATGTCCGGCTCATCCCTCTATCGGCTATGAGCGGGCGCATGCACAGAATCCTCCGCAGCGCGCTGTGCCTGCTGCTGTGCGCGCTGTCAGTCCTCCCGGTTGCTGCACTCGGCCCGCATGGCGCGGGATTTGACGCTGAACTGCAGGAGATGGACGAGCAATATGGCCTGATTCCGGACAGCCTGAAAGAGCTGGATCTGACACAGCCGATCACCCGCGGCGAGATGTGTGCGGTTGCCGTACTCACCTACGACAAGCTCACCGGCATCTCGCACACAGCTGTCCAAACGGATTATTTCCTTGATACGGACGACCCCACTGTGTGCGCCGCATTTGAGCTTGGCATCGTCAACGGCTTTGCCGACGGGACCTTCCGGCCGAACGAACATCTGACGCGCGCACAGTTCTGCAAGATCCTCTATAACCTCAGCCAGCTGCTGAACACGACGTTTACCGAACCGGCCGATGACATTCTCGACCAGTTCGTCGACGCGGACAACATTTCCGATACCTATCTCGACGCGGTTGAGCTGATGGTGCATCTGTATGTGATGCGGGGCAATACATCCCATCAGCTGCAGCTGACCAGCGACGCGTCGCGTCAGGAAGCGCTGGTGCTGTTCTTCCGCTACTACAAGCGCGAGCGCGAAGCGTATGCCATGCAGATCGAATCGCTCGGCGGCGGCTCTACGGTGACATCAGATTCAGCCGACGCCCATACGGCGGAGATGGCTGCGCTGGTCGATTATGCGATGGACTTCATCGGCACGCGCTATGTCTATGGCGGCACAACGCCGAACGGATTTGACTGTTCCGGCTTTGTGCAGTACGTCTTCCGGCAGTTTGGGTATACGCTCAACCGCGTTGCAGAGGATCAGTATAACAATGGCGTTTACGTCGACGCCAGCGAGCTGATGCCTGGTGATCTGGTGTTCTTCTCGAACAACGGTGCGCAGAGCGGGATCTATCACGTCGGCATCTACATCGGAGACAATCAATTTGTCCACGCGGCCAACAGCCGGCGCGGCGTTGTGATCTCCTACCTGAATGAGGGCTATTACGCGCACTATTTCTATGGCGCGCGCCGAATCCTCGACAGTTGATCTTCGCCGGCAGGACATCCGCGCCGCGGGTGTCCTGCCGATTGCAAAATGGGCTTTTTGCTGTTATAATGCTTATGATTTTGTATGACAGAGGTGTGTTACATGCAGTACAGCTATCGGACAAGGGGCACCTGCTCGAGTCAGGTTTCCTTTGAAATCGAGGACGGCCGCATCCATAACGTCAGTTTCCTGGGCGGCTGCTCCGGAAATACGCAGGGCGTTGCCCGCCTGGCCGAGGGGACGGAGGTTGGAGAAGCCATCTCCCGTCTGCGCGGCATCCGCTGCGGCGCCAAGCCGACATCGTGCCCGGATCAGCTGGCACAGGCGCTGGAAGCGGCCAGCGCGGCGGCCGGAGAGGAGGCCGGGGCGTGAAAGTGATTATGACCGGCGACGAGGCCGTCGCCAGAGGTGCCTGGGAAGCCGGCTGCTCTGTTGCTGCCGCTTATCCTGGCACGCCGAGCACGGAAATTCTGGAGAATATCGGAACGCTTTACAAAGACGATATTGATTCACAGTGGGCCTGCAATGAGAAGGTTGCGGTTGAGATCGCTGTTGGCGCCTCAATCGGCGGCGCGCGCAGCCTGGCTGCGATGAAGCACGTCGGACTGAACGTGGCAGCAGACCCTGTTTTCACCGCTGCCTATACCGGCGTGAACGGCGGCTTGGTGATTGTCTCGGCGGACGATCCAGGCTGCCATTCCAGTCAGAATGAGCAGGACAACCGGCATTACGCTGAAGCTGCACGTCTCCTGATGCTCGAGCCGTCTGACTCACAGGAGTGCAAGGATTTTGCCAAGGCGGCATTCTCGCTGTCTGAGCAACTCGATATGGTGGTTCTGCTGCGCATGACGACGCGTGTGTGCCATTCCAAGGGACTCGTCACGCTCGGCGAGCGAGAGCCGTACGCAGTACGGACTTACCAGCCGAATCCGGCCAAATACGCGATGCTGCCGGCCAACGCCAAAGCGCGTCACAAGGCAATCATGGCCAATGTGAACGCCGCGGCAGAATATTCTGATAATTGTCCATACAACCGCATCGAGTGGGGGCCGACACAGATCGGCGTCGTCACCAGCGGCATCTCCTACCAGCACGCGCGTGAGGTCTTCGGCGACAGCGTCTCCTATTTGAAGATCGGTATGACGTTCCCTGTTCCGGCCAACCTGATCTGGGAGTTCTGCTCGAAAGTGGATCGCGTCTACGTCATTGAAGAGGGTGACGGCTATCTTGAGAAGAATGTCCGCGCGCTCGGCTTTGATTGTTTGGGAAAAGCCGTCGTTCCGGAAGATGGCGAGCTTGACGCGAGCGTTTTGCGCCGTGCCTTTCTCGGTGAGGAGCCGCCCACACCGTATGCGATTGCGGCGAAAGCGCCAGCCCGTCCGCCGGTGCTCTGTGCCGGCTGTCCGCATCGCGGCTTCTTCCAGTCGCTGCGTAAATACGCTTCCAAGCTGGTTCGCACCGGCGACATCGGCTGCTATACGCTCGGCGCCGGCGCGCCGATGAACGGCATCGACACCTGTATCTGCATGGGCGGCGGCTTTTCAACCGCAATTGGCATGGCCAAGGCACTGCGGCAGCAGGGCGATCCGCGCAAGGTGATCGGCATGATGGGCGATTCAACATTTTTCCACTCTGGCCTGACCGGTATGGTTGACATCATTCATTCGAAGGCCAATGTCATCGCCTGTGTGCTGGATAATTCGATCACCGCTATGACCGGCCATCAGCAAAATCCCGGAACAGCCGTTGATCTGCGCGGCTATGAGGTGCCGGCTGTCTCCATTGAAAAGGTGATTCTCGCGATCGGTCTGCCGGAAGAACACCTGCGCATTGTCGATCCGGTTGATCAGGCCGCCATGCATCAGGCGATCGAAGACGGACTCGCCGTCGATGGGCCATTTGTGA
Source organism: uncultured Oscillospiraceae bacterium (assembly GCA_964523945.1). GTDB lineage: Bacteria > Bacillota > Clostridia > Oscillospirales > Oscillospiraceae > CAKTOF01. The sequence goes on along the minus strand of CAZGBU010000041.1, from coordinate 1,197 downwards.
TCATTGCAAAACGTCCCTGCGCGCTGCTCAAAGAGTTTATCCGCCTCAACGGCGACCGCCGCTGTGAGATTGATCCCGACGCATGCCGCGGCTGCCGTGCCTGTATGCAGATCGCGTGCCCGGCGCTCGCATTCCGCGACGGAAAAGCTGTCATTGCGGATCCAGCCTCGTGTACCGGCTGTGGACTGTGCCAGCAGATGTGCCACTTTGACGCGATTCGGAAAGTAGGTGGCTGATATGACGAAAAATATCCTTCTCATCGGCGTCGGCGGTCAGGGCACGATCCTGACTTCGAAGATCCTTGCCGCCGGGCTGAATCAGCTCGGTTATGATGTTAAGATGTCCGAAATTCACGGCATGAGCCAGCGCGGCGGCTCTGTCACCACACAGATCCGCTATGGCGAGCATGTCTATGCGCCGAATATTGGTCTGGGCGAGGCAGATGTTGTCGTCTCATTTGAAAAGTGCGAGTGCATCCGAGCACTCCCCTATTTGCGCCGCGGCGGCACGCTGGTGACAGATGAGCGTGAAATCTATCCTGTCTCGGTCCTGACCGGGCAGGAGGCGTATCCGACCGATACCATCGACCAGCTCCGTGCGGCCGGCATCCATACCATTGTCATCGACGCTTGGGCCAAAACAGAGGCGCTCGGCAATACCAAGGCGCAGAATATCTGCCTGCTTGGTGCACTGGTCAAGGTGCTTGGCCTCGATGGTGTCGACTGGGAGACGCTGGTTGCGGAAATGGTACCGCTCAAAGCAAAAGAAATGAATATTGCCGCGTTCAAAGCCGGCTTTGCAATGGCCTGAAACAAGAAACGCCCCGGCGCTCAGCGCCGGGGCGTTCTTTATCTGTTTTCATTCAGCAATGGTGCAATTGTTTCCGGATCCCATTGATACTGCTGTTCATCCAGCTCGGTCAGTGCAAAGCCGCGCAGACCAAATTCTACGGAACTGCCCCGGCCCGCAGTCGCATCGCACCAGAGCCACTGCCCGTCAATACACGCTATGTTCCACATATGGTACTCTCCCGCCCAGACACCAGTCACATTCCAGCATGGTATGCCGACTTTTTCGAACAACAGTTTGATCGCATGCGAGTATCCGCCGCAGATGGCTGTCTGATCGCGCAGTGCGCCAAGTGCCGTCTGGGAGGCATACGGCATGTTCCATCTGTCCTGATAATATCGATAGTCG
>CAZGBU010000040.1:0-16761 GCA_964523945.1 uncultured Oscillospiraceae bacterium | reverse complement strand
CGGCGTTTATGGGGAGGTATTGAGATATAGAATCTGCTGTCTGAACGCCGATTCCCACCTTCACCCTCTGCGGATCCTGGGAAGGCAATCAGTCCAGTTATTCCTCGATGGCATGGGTCAGCCGGGCCTATGCCGATGAGGAGACCCGCGGCGTCATTTCCACCGATGAAAGCCAGGTGCTGGGCCTCTATATGGTACAGGTCAATCTGGCAAGCGACCGGAACATTGAGACCACGATGGACCGCATCCTGGCGGATACCGGTCTCACGGGTCTTGCATACAATGTCAACCTTGCCTACTCCCCGGAGATGGGGGCGATGGCCGCCCAGGAGAGCATGCCCATGTATCTGGGCATGGTGCTGGTATTCATTGCCGGATACCTGATCATCTACAACATCTTCCAGATCAGCGTGACCGCCGATGTGCAGTTCTATGGCAAGCTCAAAACCCTGGGCACGACCACCCGGCAGTTGAAGAAGCTGATTTACGGGCAGGCCAACCGGCTGAGCATCATCGGCATCCCCATCGGCCTGATTCTGGGGTGGCTGCTTGGCTCTGTGCTGGTGCCGGTGCTCATGGGGACGATAGAGGGCGAGGCCGTGGTCTCTGCCAGCCCCATCATCTTCATTGGCTCGGCGGTCTTTGCCTGGGTGACGGTGCTGATCTCCTGCCTGCGTCCTGCCCGGCTGGCAGGAACGGTATCGCCCATCGAGGCCCTGCGGATGAGCGATGCCGACAGCTCCAGTAAGAAGAAAACCAAGCGCCACCGTGGAAACGCTTCCCTGGCCTCGATGACCTGGGCCAACCTGTGGCGCAACAAAAAGCGAACGATCACCGTAATCTGCTCCCTGACCCTGGGCCTGGTGCTGCTCAGTAGCTTTTACGCCAAAAACGCCGCCTTTGATATGGACAAATATTTGGCCGACCTGATTCTGGCGGACTTTGAGCTGTCCGACGCCACCAGCGAGGATTACATGAACCTGTATGATCCGCATGGCACCACCCTGACCGATTCTCTGGTGGCCCAGGTAGAAGGCCAGGAAGGCGTGGAAGCATCCGGCCACCTGTACTCGGCCCAGATTGACTGGCAGATGGACGAGGGAACCCTGCAAAATGTGGTGGCCTTCTACACCGAGGATAAGCTGGCCGATTGGGAGACCTACGACCCCACCGGCGTCCAGCAGCTTCGGGATGTCCTGGAGACTGGCGACGGCTCTGCCATCCTGTACGGCCTGGACGGCATCCCGCTGGATTCTATCACCCAGGAGCAGTATGTACTGGAGGGCAGCTTTGATGCCGCCGAATTTGCCAGCGGGAACTATGTGCTGGCGGTGGGTCCCAGCCTGGAACTGGGTACAGATTACCCGGTGCTGCCGGCGCCCTCCGCAGGCAGCACCGTGAAACTGAACGGCCGCACCTATACGGTGATGGCGGTGGTTTATCCGCTGAACCCGGTGACCCAGCTCACGGTGCAGCAGGGTGCGGGCGACAAATTCAGTTTGTCCTTTGTCCTGCCTTCACAGACGTTCCGCGAGCAGTGGCCGGATCACACGCTGCGCAAGCTGTTCCTCAATGTGGATGATGCCCACATCGACACGGTACAGGCGTTCCTGGATGACTATATGGAGAAGACTGACCCAAGCCTGCCGGTGGCTTCCCGCCAGACGATGGCGGAGCAGTATGAGGCCCAAACCCGGTCCTCCGCCGTCATGGGCAACGCCGTCAGCGTAGTGATCGCCCTGGTGGGGGTGCTGAACTTCATCAACTCGATGGTGAGCGCCATCGTCTCCCGCAAGCGGGAGTTTGCAGTAATCCAGAGCGTGGGCATGACCAAGAAGCAGCTGAACCGGATGCTGGTGAACGAGGGATTGTTTTATGCGGTTTTGACGCTGGCGGCATCGTATCTCCTCAGCAGTCTGGCCGTGGGCGTTGTGGTCCGGGCGATGGTAGAGGGCGGATTTACCACCTTCCGCTTCACCCTGCTGCCGCTTGTGATTTGTACGCCGATTCTGCTGGCGTTCGCCGTGCTGATCCCGTATCTCTGCTTCCGCAACCTGGAAAAGCACAGCATTGTGGAACGGCTGCGTATGGAATAAACGAAATCCAGGCGTCATCCGGCGCAGGCGAACGAACCCGCCTGCGCCGGATTTTTTTCGCGCTGTCCAGAGGCATAAAATGGCGCGCAGATCACAGAATTGTAAAATGGGGGCCCGAATGTTAGAACCGGATTAAATGATTTTCAAGAGTTTTCGCGTCTGCTTGCAGCGGCCAGAATGGAGGACTATACTCCCAGATGGAAGGGGAAGCCCTGAAATCAACAATGGAACAAGAGGAAGGATCAACATGAAAATCAAGAAGAAACTTCTTGCCGGCGCGCTGTGCGGCGCGGTGCTGATGGGTGCGATCATGGTTCCCGCCCTGGCTGCCACCGCGAACTACAACGACGGCGCAACGGTGGGAGGCAGCGCCGAGTGGAACGCTTGGGTTGAGGAATGGGAAACCGTTTCGGGCGACTATACCAAAGTATCACTGACACCCGGCGAGGACGAGACGGAGCTGAACTTTGCCTGGTACAGCCTGGACAACGGCACGGCTGCGACACCGGTGGTTCATTTCGGCACCGACCGGAATAACCTCACCGCCTACACTGGTACGGCCGGCGATGTGGACACCAGCCTGACCGGCGGTGTCGCTTACGATTACAACCATGTGACCGTGACCGGCCTGCGTGAGAACACCACCTATTACTACACCGTCGAGAAAAACGGTGTGCAGACCGACGTAGAAACCTACCAGACGCACAGTTTCACCACGGTGAAAATGCTCTATGTGGGTGATCCGCAGATCGGTGCGTCTACGGGACAGCCGCAGAGCGGCGAAACGCTGGTCGCAGAATCCGGTGCGGCCAACACGGCAGCCCGCAACGACGCGTTCGGCTGGAACCGCACGCTGGAGGCTGCAGTCGCGCAGGATCCGGATGTGAGCTTCATCATTTCCGCCGGCGACCAGGTCAACAAGACCGGCCAGCCCAAGGAGGAGGAGTATGCCGGCTACCTGAGCCAGGCGGTGCTGGCGTCGCTGCCGGTCGCCACGACCATTGGCAACCACGACTCGCTCAATGCGGACTATATGTACCACTTCAATACGCCGAATGCCACGGACTACGGCGCCACAGAGGCCGGCGGCGACTATTATTACTCCTACGGCAGCGGCCTTTTCATCGTGCTCAACACCAACAACTACAATGTCGCCGAGCATGAGCAGGCCATTGCCGAGGCGGTTGCCTCCGATCCGGACGCGGCCTGGCGCATCGTCACCATTCACCAGGATATCTACGGCTCCGGCCTGGATCACTCCGACACCGATGGTATGATCCTGCGCACGCAGCTTACGCCGATTTTCGACGAGTACGACATCGATGTGGTGCTCCAGGGGCATGACCACACCTACAGCCGCTCCAAGCTGCTCTACGGTGACGGCCAGACCCACGGCGCCTATGAGTTCCAGCTCAATGAAGACGGCACCGACTACGACTGGGATCACGCCTATGACATCAACAGTGATACGCAGATCCCGCTTGCGCCGGAAGACGGCGACACCACCGGTGAGGAGCTGATGAGCGCATTCCAGGCCGACAACCATTGCTACACCATCGAGACGACCGTGGGCAGCACCGTGGTGAATCCCAACGGCACGCTGTACATGTCTGCCAACTCTGCCTCCGGCTCGAAATACTATGAGCTGATCAGCGTCCAGCAGGACTATATCGCCGCGCGCAGCCAGAACTGGCTGCCGAGCTGGTCGGTCATCACAATGAGCGAGACTTCCTTCTCGATCGACACCTATCAGCTGACCGCCGCCGGTGAGACGCAGCAGATCGATGAGACGTTCACGATTGCCAAGACCGGTGAAGGCGAAAGCCTGACCGCGCCGCTGACCCGTGCCGAGGCCGTGCAGCGCCTGTATGACGCGGCCGGCCGCCCGGCCGTCACTGCGGCTGCCGGTTTTGCCGATGTTCCGGTCAGCGCCGCCTGCTATGATGCGGTGGCATGGGCCAGAGCGGAGGGGATTGTCAAAGGTGTCAGTGATGGCAGCTTCCAGCCGGAAGAGACAGTCACGCAGGCGCAGTTTGCAGCCATGCTGACCCGCTATGCTGCTGCACAGGGCGTGCCCGGCGCCGCTGCTGACGCGACGCTTGCACAGGGACTGGCATTTGCACAGAGCAACGGGCTCCTGACTGGCAGCGTGGTTACGGCGTCGAGCGCCGACTATGCGCTGACCAAGCTGGGCTGATCCGCCTGTACCCGTTCCGTCTCTCCGCCGGCGGTGCTGCCGGCGGAGAGACACTGTTTACTTCTGAGGAAATGAGGACTGCTCTTTGAGGCAAATCGAATGGAGTTGGAAGCGTTTCTTCCGCCGCTGGTGCTGCTGGCGCTGTTTGCGGTGTTCGTAGTCTGGCTGAATCAGGTCGATAAGGTGCCTTTGATTTCCCGTGAGGGCCAGACGTTTGAAAAGGGCGTGGTGACAGAGATCATCCAGGACAATCTGCAGCCGAGCGGTACCCGTGTCGGCGAGCAGGTGGTGCGCGTGCGCATGACCAGCGGAGAGCTGGATGGGCAGGAGATCGAGACGACATCCAGCGCCGGGTTCCTGTTCGGCGCGCCGTGTACCGTCGGCATGCGTGTGATTGTGATGCAGAGTGTGTCCGGCGACACCGTCGCCTCGAGTGTCTACTCCCAGGACCGGGAGCTTCAGGTGCTCGCATTCGCCGGACTGTACTTGCTGGTGCTCTGCCTGATCGGCGGCTGGCAGGGCGTAAAGGGCGCGCTGAGCCTGGTGTTTACACTTGGCTGCATCCTGCTTGTATATCTGCCGATGGTCTACCGTGGCTGGTCGCCGTTCTGGAGTGCCGTTCTGGTGAGCGCCGTCACAACGGTGGTATCGATGTGGCTGCTCGGCGGCCCGACGCGCAAAACGCTTGTCGCGACCGCCGGGACGGTGGCGGGTGTCGTGATGGCGGGACTGTTCTCGTCTCTGTTTTCGTTCTCGACCGGCATCACCGGCTGGAATGTCAGCGACATTGAAAGCCTGATGACGCTCTGGAATACCTCCGGGATCCAGGTGGGCGGCCTGCTGTTCTCCGGGCTTTTAATTTCGTCGCTCGGCGCAATGATGGATGTGGGCATGTCCATTGCCAGCGCCATGACGGAAATCCGTATGCAGACGCCGGGGATTTCCCGCAGAGAGCTGTTTCAGGCCGGTATGCGCGTTGGGCGGGATATGATGGGAACAAACTCCAACACACTGATCCTGGCGTTTGCCGGCGGCAGCCTTTCGATGCTGGTGCTCGACTATGCCTATGATCTGCCGTGGCTGCAGATCATCAACTCCAACAACATCGGTATTGCCATCATGCAGGGGCTGTCCGGCAGCTTTGGGGTGGTGCTCAGTGTGCCGGCAACCGTGGCGTTGGCAACGCTGCTGTACACGCTGCCGTCGCGTACACGGCGCATCAAACCGGGGCAAGATCCGGAACCGGCTCCGGATCCCGCCGCACAGCCGGCGCAGCTCCCAGAAGAGATATGACAAAGCGGGCGGCTTCCAGCCGCCCGCTTTTGGCGCTTTGCCGGTTGACACCGCCGGAAAAGTAGGATAAAATATTGCAAACTACAACGGAATACTCGTTCGGATGAAGGAATCGAGAGAGACTGTCGCACGACAGCGCCGAAGGGGCAGCAAAAACTCTCAGGCAAACGGGATCGGTTTCTGACGAAGCTCTGGAAAGCAATTGCGCACCGAAGAAGCAATCCGCGAAGCGGAGAATCTTTCAGGTTCCATTACAGAGGCACAAATGACGGGATTTCTCGCCATTTGTGCCTCTGCTGTTGTAATTATGGACATATTATACGGGAAAGAAGGAGATTCAATGGAGCTGAAAACACCCCCTTACGATACCCACGTGGCGGAGGGTGGGAAGATCGTCCCGTTTGCCGGCTATCTGCTTCCGGTGCAGTATTCCACCGGCGTGGTCAGGGAGCACATGGCCGTCCGGCAGCAGGCAGGGCTGTTTGACGTCTCGCATATGGGCGAGATTGTCCTGAGCGGCCCGACTGCGCTCGATTCACTCAATCATCTGATGACCAACGATTTCACCAATATGACAGCCGGGCGCGTGCGCTACAGCGTCATGTGCAATGCAGCCGGCGGCTGTATCGACGATCTGGTGATCTACAAATTCGGGGACGAATCGTATCTGCTTGTCGTCAATGCTGCCAACCGTGCGAAGGACTTTGCGCATATTGCGGCGAATGTGCTGCCCGGCACAACGGCCGAGGACATCTCTGACTCCGTCGCGCAGCTCGCGCTGCAGGGGCCGAAAGCGCCGGAGATCCTGGCAAAGCTCCTGCCGGTCGAGCAGATCCCACAGAAGTATTACACCGCCGTGCGTGAGGTATCTGTACAGGGCATCCCCTGCATGATTTCCCGCACCGGCTACACCGGCGAGCTGGGCTATGAGATCTACACTGCCGCTGCGCACGGCGAAGCACTCTGGAAACTCCTGCGCGATGCCGGAGAGGACGAGGGGCTGATCCCGTGCGGCCTGGGCGCGCGCGACACGCTCCGACTCGAGGCGGCAATGCCGCTCTACGGACATGAGATGGATGAGACGGTTTCGCCGCTCGAGGCTGGACTGGACTTCGCGGTCAAGCTGGATAAGGCGGACTTTATTGGAAAAGATGCGCTGGCTGCTGCCGGCGCGCCCAAGCGCGTGCGCGTGGGCCTTGCCGTCACCGGCCGGGGCATCATCCGTGAGCATCAGGACATTTATATTGGAGAGCGGAAGATCGGCCAGTCCACATCCGGCACACACTGCCCATATCTGGGCAGGGCCGTCGCGATGGCGATGGTGAATGCAGAGGATGCTGCCGTCGGTACTGCAGTCGAGGCAGACGTGCGCGGCCGCCGGGTCGCAGCCGAGATTGTGCCGCTGCCGTTTTATAAAAGAAGCTGAACTCTGATCCCAATCAAGATTTAGGAGGAAAATATCATGGCAAACTTTCCCGCAGAACTGCAGTACACCAAATCCCACGAATGGATCAAGGAAGAGGACGGCCTGCACGTCATCGGCCTGAGCGACTATGCGCAGGAGGCGCTGGGCGACATCGTCTTCGTCAACCTGCCGGAAGAGGGCGATACCGTCACGGCGGGTGATTCCTTTGCCGATGTGGAGTCGGTCAAGGCGGTCTCCGATGTGTTCAGCCCGGTGACCGGAACCGTCGCCGCCGTCAACGAGGCGCTGCTGGACAATCCGGCGCTGGTCAATGAGGATCCCTATGGCGCGTGGCTGATCAAGGTTTCCGATGTGACGGAGACGGAGGAACTGCTTGACGCTGCTGCCTATGAGGAGCTGTGCGCCGCGGAGGAGGACTGACGCGATGGGCAGCTATATCCCCGCCACCACGGACGAGCGGCAGAAGATGCTCGCCGCGCTGGGGCTGACCAGCACGGAAGAGCTGTTTGCCGCCGTGCCGGAAGCGGTGCGCGTCCGCTCGCTTGATCTCCCTGCCGGCATGAGCGAACTGGAGGTGACGCAGGCCGTCTCCGCCCTGGCCGATCGCAATACCCGCTTTGCCAGCGTATTCCGCGGTGCGGGCGCGTACCGGCACTTTATTCCGGCGATTGTCAAAACCGTCACGTCCAAGGAGGAATTTGTGACGGCCTATACGCCCTATCAGGCCGAGATCAGCCAGGGCGTGCTGCAATCCATTTTTGAATACCAGACCCAAATGTGCGAACTGACCGGGATGGACGCCTCCAATGCCTCGGTCTACGACGGCGCGGTCGCAGCCGCAGAGGCGGTCTTTATGTGTCAGGAGCGAAAGCGCAGCGGCGTTGTCTTTTCCGGTGCGGCCGACCCGCAGGTGCTGGCCGTCGTCCGGACGTACTGCGAGAGCCGCGGCGTGCCGGTGACGGTGCTGCCGGTTTCCGACTGCGCGACCAGCGTTGCGGACCTGAAAGCGGCGCTCACGGAAACCACAGCGAGCGTCTACATCCAGAGCCCGAACTACTACGGCGTGATCGAGGATGTCGGGGCGCTGGCAGAGGCCGCACATGCGGCGGGCGCAAAGGTGATTATGGGCTTCAACCCGATCTCGCTCGGCCTGCTGAAAACACCCGGAGAATACGGCGCAGATATTGCCGTCGGCGAAGGGCAGCCGCTGGGGCTTCCGATGGCGTTCGGCGGCCCGTACCTCGGCATCATGACCTGCAAGGCAGCCATGATGCGCAAGCTGCCCGGCCGTATCGTCGGTGAGACGACCGACGATCAGGGCCGCCGTGCGTTTGTGCTGACGCTGCAGGCGCGCGAACAGCATATCCGCCGGGAAAAAGCCTCGTCCAACATCTGCTCGAACGAAGCGCTGTGCGCAATGACCGCCTCGGCCTACCTGGCTGCCGTCGGTCCGCACGGGCTGCGCCAGGCGGCGGAGAGCTGCGCGGCCAATGCGCACTATCTGGCGGCCCGGCTTGCCGCGCTGCCCGGCTTTGGGCTGCGCACGGACAGGCCTTTTTTCCATGAGTTTCTGACCGACTGCCCGATGGAGCCGGAGACGCTCTGCCGTGCGCTTGAGACACACGGCATTCTGGGCGGACTGCCGGTGGAAGGAGGCCTGCTCTGGTGCTGCACCGAGCTCAACCGCCGCGCAGACATTGACCGGCTGATTGAGAGACTGAAGGAGGTGTGTGCGAAATGAAGCTGCTGTTTGAGCGCGGCCGTCCCGGCCGCGGCCAGGCACTGTTCCCGCCGCGCGATGTCCCGGCAGTGGAATATGACCCATACCTACTGCGTCAGAGCGCGCCGCGCCTGCCTGAGATATCTGAGGTTGATCTTGACCGGCACTATACCGAGCTGGCCGGGCAGACATACGGCGTAAACGACGGCTTTTATCCGCTCGGCTCATGCACAATGAAATACAACCCCCGGGTCAATGAGGAGATGGCGGCTCTGCCGGGCTTTACCGACATTCACCCGCTTCAGCCGGCCAGTACAGTACAGGGATGCCTGGCGGTGCTGCATGACGCGGAAAAGCTCCTGTGCGAGATCACCGGTATGGACGGCATGTCGTTTCAGCCGGCGGCCGGCGCGCACGGCGAATATACCGGCCTGCTCCTGATCCGCCGCTACCACCACTCCCGCGGCGACATGGCGCGCACGAAGATCCTTGTGCCCGACTCTGCCCATGGCACCAATCCCGCCTCGGCGGTGATGGCGGGTTTTACAGTGGTTTCGGTCGCATCGAACAGGGACGGCGGTGTTGATCTCGACGCGCTGCGCGCCGCAGCGGACAGGGATACGGCCGGCCTGATGCTGACCAATCCGAATACGCTCGGCCTGTTTGATCCCAATATCCTTGAGATTACAAAGATCATTCATGACGCGGGCGGCCTGTGCTACTATGACGGTGCGAATCTCAATGCGATCATGGGCCATGCGCGCCCCGGCGATATGGGATTCGACTGCGTCCATTTGAATCTGCACAAAACGTTCTCCACGCCGCACGGCGGCGGAGGGCCCGGCAGCGGTCCGGTGGGCTGCAAGGCTTTCCTGGAGCCGTTCCTTCCGGCCCCCCGCGTGAAAGAGGACGACGGCGTCTTCTCGCTCTATACGCCGGAGCAGACAATAGGGCGGGTGCGCTCGTTCTATGGCAACTTTCTGGTCATTGTACGTGCGCTGACCTATATTTTGACGCTTGGCAAAGAGGGGATACCCGAGGTGGCTGCTGGCGCGGTGCTCAACGCCAACTATCTGATGCGCCGGCTTGCCGACGGCGGTTATGATATGGCCTATAACACGGCGTGCATGCATGAGTTTGTCCTGACGCTGGAAGGGCTCAAGCGTGAAACAGGTGTGAGCGCGATGGATGTGGCTAAGCGGCTGCTTGATTTCGGCATTCACCCGCCCACAATGTACTTCCCTCTAATTGTTCAGGAGGCGCTGATGGTTGAGCCGGTCGAGACGGAAAGTCCCGAGACGCTTGACGAGGCGGCGGAGATCTTCCTGCGTGTTCTGGACGAGGCCAGGTCGGACGCCGCGCTGCTGCATACCGCGCCGCACACGTGCCCGATTGACCGGCCTGACGAGGTTAAGGCGGCCCGTACGCCACGGGTGAGATATACCGATGCGTGAACCGATTCGGGCGCTGTATCTGCTTCGCACGGAGTTGACCGACCCATATCACAATCTGGCGCTCGAGGCGGTGTTGTTGCGCCGGGTGCAACCAGGGGAGTGCATTCTCTACCTGTGGCGGAATCAGCGCACGGTTGTGATCGGGAGAAATCAGAACGCCGAAAACGAGTGCCGCATTCAAGCGCTCGAACAGGAGGGCGGACACCTGGCGCGCCGCCTGTCCGGCGGCGGCGCGGTCTATCATGATCTCGGAAATCTGAATTTCACGTTTTTGACGCCGAGCGCGAGCTACGATGTGGCGCAGCAGACGGCAGTGATCCTGCGGGCGGTGCAGCAGGTCGGCATCCGGGCGGAAAAGACCGGCCGAAATGATTTGACCGTCGATGGGCGGAAGTTCTCCGGCCATGCCTATTATCACACCGCGGGCAAAAGCTACCACCACGGTACGCTGATGGTGGATGTGGACAAGGCGCCGCTGGAGCGGTATTTAAACGTGTCCACGCTCAAGCTCCGGGCAAAGGGTGTGCCCTCTGTCCGCTCGCGGGTGGCCAATCTGGTGGAATTTGCGCCGGCGCTGACGACGGCGTCGCTCTCCGATGCGCTCACAGACGCATTCGGTGCTGTCTACGGCCTGCCGGTGCAGCCGCTGGAAGAGTCGTCGCTGGATGCAGCCGAGATTGCGGCGGAACAGGAGCGATTTGCGTCCCCGGCCTGGAAATACGGCCGGACGCGTCCGCTGGCGCACAGCCGCGAGGCACGCTTTGCCTGGGGAACCGTCCGGCTGGACTTTTCGGAGGCGGACGGCGCAGTCACGGACGCCGCGCTCTGGTCCGACGGGCTGGACGCCGACTTCCTCGAACAGGTACCTGTGCTGCTGCGCGGCTGCCCGTTGGAAGCGGAGACAGTCCGCGCGCGGCTCAGCGCAGCGCCGGACGCGCCAGATGCCATTGTTACAGACCTGGTTTCCATTCTATGTTCGAAGCGAGGTGTTACCGATGCACTATGATATTGCCGTCATCGGCGGCGGCGCGGGCGGCTATACCGCCGCCGCGAAAGCCGCTGGTGCGGGCTTTTCTGTCGTCCTGTTCGAGAAAGACGAGCTGGGTGGAACCTGCCTGAACCGCGGCTGTATGCCGACCAAGGCGCTGCTGCATGCGGCCGGGGTCTATGCCGCGGCGCGCGCCGGTGCGGCGCTGGGCATTCAGGCGGAACATCTGACCTATGATTTTGCCGCCATGCACCGGCGGAAAAACGAGGTGGTTGCCGCGCTGCGTCAGGGTGTGGAGCGGCTGATGAAAGCCGGAAAGGTGCAGGTGGTCCGCGGCGCGGCGCAAATCACAGGCGCGGGCACCATTGCCTGCAGCGGAGAGACATACAGCGCGGCAAACATCATTGTCGCGACCGGTTCTGTGCCGTCCTGCCCGCCGATTCCGGGGCGCGAGCTGCCGGGCGTATACACCAGCGACGATCTGCTGGAGGGAGAGGGAAAAGCACTTTCGTCCCTCGTGATCATCGGCGGCGGCGTGATTGGCGTGGAGTGCGCGTCGATCTATCTGCCGCTTGGATGCCGGGTCACCATCGTGGAGGCGATGGATCATATCCTGCCCCAGATGGACAGAGAAATTGCCCAGCGGCTGACCATGCTGCTGAAAAAGCAGGGCGCGGCGGTTGTCGACAAGGCCAGCGTGCAGCGGATTGCAGGCGTACCCGGCGAGATGTGCGTCACCTATCTGGATAAAAAGGGCGCGGAGCAGACCGCCAGCGCCGAGGGTGTGCTGATGGCGACCGGCCGCCGCGCCAATCTGGAGGGGCTGTTTGCAGACGGCGCTGCCCCGGTGCTTGAGCGCGGCGCAATCCAGGCCGACCGGGACGGGCGCACCAGCGTTCCTGGGCTGTATGTCATCGGAGATGCAAAGGCCGGCACGGTTCAGCTTGCACATTCGGCCAGCGCGCAGGCGGCCAATGTGGTCGCCGTGATCGCAGGGAAAGAGCCGATTGTGGATGTGTCGCTGGTGCCGAACTGCGTTTACACCGCGCCCGAGATTGCCTCAGTCGGCATGACAGAGGATGCGGCCAGGGCCGCGGGCCGCCCGGTCAAAACGGGGAAATGCCTGACCGGTGCAAATGGCAAGTGCCTGATTGAGGACGCGCCGAGCGGCTATGTCAAACTGGTTGCGGACGGTGAAAGCGGCCGGATCTTGGGCGCGCAGCTTGTCTGCCCGCGCGCGACCGACCTGATCGGTGAGCTGGCGCTGGCTGTCCAGAAGGGCATCACGGCGGACGGCCTGCTCGCGGTGATCCATCCGCACCCGACGTTCTGCGAGATGATCGCCGAGGCAGCAGAAAACCTGCGGTGAACCACTATGAAATCCGTCCGCGCGTCTGGCAGATCGAAGAACACTACCGTGTCTACTGCACACTGGTGCAGGGAGAGACGATGGCAATTCTCTGGGACACGGGACAGGGCGGAACACCGCTGCGCAGTTTTGTAGAACAGTCTGTCCGCACGCCGTATCGGGTGCTGAACAGCCATGGGCACCGGGACCACACCGGCGGAAACGGAGCTTTCCCCAAAGCGTATCTGAGCCGTGCCGACTGGCCGGATGATCCGGCCGCGTTCGCGCCCTGTGTGCTGCGGGATCTTGTGCCGGAGGCAGCATTTGATCTGGGCGGGCTGCACGTGCGGGTTGTTCCGCTGCCGGGGCACACCATGGGGTCCATGGGCCTGCTGCTGGAGGAGGAACGGATGCTGCTGGCCGGCGATGCACTCAGCCCGATGCTGTTTCTTGGCGATCCGCGTGCAGCACCGCTTCCGGTGCTGCGCCGGATGATGACGCAGACGCTTGCGTTACCGTTCGATACATTTCTGGCCGGCCACCAGCCGAATGAACTGCCAAAGCAGCAGATTGAGGCACATCTTGCGCACCTGGAGCATCTTTCGGTGGATTCCCGCGCTGTCCGTACGCTCTACGGCGTCCAGGTTGTGCAGAGTACCTGGCGCGCCGGAGGTCTGCGTTCTGTCTTTTACCTGCCGGCGGATCCGGCCTGATCCAAAATCAAACGGGTGCACCCACTGGATGCACCCGTTTTTCAGCATTTTAAGAGGTAATACGTCCACCAGTCGAGCCTGCGCACCGCATCGGCCAACGCATCCGGCAGCTCGCTTACATAGGTCCCGTCTGACAGGCAGTAGGCGCTTTCCGTATCGCGCAGCACGGGCAGCTCCAGCCGAAGCTCGTTGAGGAAGTCGATCAATGCGTTTTCCCCGCTGCGGCCAAGCAGCTGCATGACAACCGCGCCGAGGTAGTTGTCGCTCAGATAGCCGTTTTCCGGCAGTGACAGCGACGCATATGCCGCATCCAGATCAACGGCTTCGGCATAGGCCAGATTGGACCAGATCAGATATGGCGTGCTGTAGGTGTCGATTGTGTTTTCTGGCGTGTCATTGAGATTATATTGCAGCCCCAGCTCATCGGTGGCTGTGCCCAGATTCGGACGGTGATCGCCGAAGAACACCAGGATGGTCGGCTCGTCGATGGTGTCGAGGTATTCCGTCAGCGCAAGCAGCATCTTCGACGAATCGCGGATCCCCTCCATATAGACCGAGAGCGTTTCCATTGCGGCATCAGAGACAGACACCGTCAGCGGTACTTCCTCCGGCTCGAACCCGTATTTGCCATAGGTATAGCTCTGATGATTCTGGATCGTGACTGTATAGGCGAACAGCGGTTCGTCTGCTTCGACCAGGCGGGTCTGCAGATCTGTTTTCAGCTCGTCGAGGAACGCGGCGTCAGAGATCATCGTGCCTTTGTAATCTGTTTCGTCAAACGCCTCGACAAAGATCTGATCGGAAATACCGAGGCGATTGTATACGCTGGTGCGGTTATAGAACCAGCTCTGCCCGGGGTGCATGAAGAACGTGTGGTACCCGTCCGCCGCCAGCATGCTGGCGATGGAAGGCGTCTCCCGGCGCACCACGCGGAACGATGAGCTCGTCCCCTCGCCGATCATATTGGTCTGCATGCCGGTGAGCACATTAAACTCCGTATTGGCCGTGCCGGCGCCATAATTGGACACGACGATGTGGCCGCTGACAGCGCGGTCGCTGCCGGCGACCTGATGATAACCGTAGAGCGGATTCTCCGTCTCGGAATAGGCGAACACCGCCTCATCGGACAGATCAGTGAACGCTTCGCACATCACCATAATGATGTTGGGCGTCACGTCCGGCTCCTGCGGCGCCTCGTCTGAAGCGTCGATCCAGCTTTCCACCTCAGACCGGGAGAAGCCATCGGGCTTGTCAACCGGATACAGATTAAAATTATAGAGAAAGCAGTAATTGAAGCCAAGTGTATTATAGACCGACGGAATGTTGTAGGCATAGGGGACGGTAAAGCTCTCATACAGATCCTTGTCGCGGTAGACCAGCTGCACCGATGCCACAAACACGGCAAGCGTCAGGACGGCACAGCCAAGCCGCAGCGGCAGATGCAGCCGCAACCGCGCGCTCTTGATGAAGAAGCCTGCCGCAATTGCCGCGGCAACGAGCAGCACAATGACGATCACTTTGTCCCAGTGCATATAGAGCTGATATTCACCGACGGCATTGAATGCTTCACGAATCAGGAAAATGTCCGAAGGGACGAGCGGATCTTCGCGCCCCTCGGTTTTTAAGAGGTTGACATAAGACATCAGCGCCATCACGCCGCCGGCAATAGCACCGCCGTAGAACACGTTCTGAAGCAGGAAGTAGCAGACGGCGGTAAACACCAGCGCGGGGAACCAGTTGAGCGGGATCAGCAGCGGCTGATGATAGAAGTTGCGCAGAGACTCGAGAAACGAGCCGGGTTGGATCCAGACGCACACGAGTGTGATGAATCCGGAGACAAGGAAGATCATCACTGCGGTCAGCCATGGGCGCATGCGCAGGCGTTTGGTGCCGCGGATTTCCTCCGTTTGGAACAGATATTGAAGCAGTTGCAACGGTAACTTCCTTTCCCGTCGACAGCGACGCGGATATTTCTCTCATTATAGCCGCTTTCCACGCCGCATGCAAGTGGTGCCGGAATCTGAAAAATATGTGCCCGGGGTATTTACATTTCAGGGCGGAGGTGGTATACTGACCGATAGCACGCTAAGTTTCCGGCCGAATGCCGGTCGGGGAGAAAGGGGAAACCATGGAATCCAACAAAACCATGATCCGGAGCCTGACCGAGGGCAATCTGACGCGGCTGATGGTCCGCTTCTCGCTGCCGTTCATGGCGTCAAACCTGATGAACATGCTCTACACACTGGTCGACCTGGCAATCGTCGGATTGTTTGTCGGCAGCGTGGGACTGTCGGCCGTCTCGGTGGCGGGGCAGATTACGATGCTTTGCTATGCGGTCGGCACGGGATACGGCAACGGCGGCCAGATCTTCGTTGCACAGCTGGTTGGCTCCGGTCGGAGAGAGGAGCTGCGCGAAACGATCGGCACACTCGTTTCGTTCTGCGCACTGATGTCGATTGTTGTCTGTGCGCTGGGCATCGGATTGGCCCGGCCGCTGCTTGAGCTGCTCAATACGCCGGGTGAAGCGATGGAGGCTGCGGTGGTCTATCTGATCACCTGCTGCTGCGGCTATCCGTTTACCTTTATCTTCGGCACGTTTTCTGATATGCTGCGCGGCATGGGCGATTCGAAGCGTCCGTTCATCATCATGTCGGTTGCGGCGATGATGAACGTGGTGCTCGACCTGCTGTTTGTGGCTGCGTTTCACTGGGGCACGTTCGGCGCTGCGTTTGCGACGATTATCAGCCAGGCGTTCAGCTGCGTGTTCACGCTGGTGTTTCTCTATCGCCGCCGCGAGAGTTTTGGCTTTGACTTCAAGTGCAGCAGCTTCCGCATCGTCGGCAGCAAACTTCTGACTGTGACCAAGCTGGCTGTCCCGCTTGTGGTGATGTCGATGGCCATCAACATTTCGATGATGTTCGTCACGTCCTATGTCAATGACTACGGCGTTGTTGCGACCGCCGTCGCCGGCGTCGGCGGCAAACTCTACTCGGTCATGAATGTTGTCACCTCTGCGGTGCAGGCGGCGACGGCTTCGATGGTGGGACAGAATCTCGGTGCGGGACGGCAGGACCGTGCGTCCAAAACCATCTGGATCGGATGGGGCATCTGTCTTGCATTCTTCGCAGTGGTCGGAACCTGCAGCCTCCTGTTCCCACGGCAGATCTTCCGCCTGTTCAGCTCAGACCCCGCGGTGCTTGACCTGTCTGTCAGCTACATGCGGACGGCGTTCTGGATGTTCCTGTCGTTTGCACTGATGGCGCCGCCGCTCGGTCTGATCAATGGTGTCGGCTTCACCTCGCTGAATCTGTTGATTGCGCTGCTCGACGGTGTGGCGGCGCGCATCGGCTTCTCGCTGCTGCTCGGCATCACGGCGGGAATGGGCTTGGAGGGCTTCTGGTATGGCAGTGCGTTGGCTGGTTATGTCTCCGTGATCCTTGCGGGTGCCTATTTCTTCTCTGGCAAATGGAAAACAAGAAAGCTGATTACAGAATCAGCCTGATGCAATCAGGCGGCCTGCCCGAAT
>CAZGBU010000039.1:0-17292 GCA_964523945.1 uncultured Oscillospiraceae bacterium | reverse complement strand
CCGCGCTGATGCCCTGGTTCGGGTCGGTAAAGCAGATCTGGAAGAAGTTGTCCTTTCCATCAATTACATCAAGCGAGGATGCAGACGGGGTCACCGCGAATACGCGATCATTGTAGGTCTCAGCCGATACAGCCACAGCCGGGCCAGTGGTAACAGGGCCGACCAGCAGCTGCATGCCCCAATCCATCAGGGTGTTGTAAGCGTTGACAGACGCTTCGGCGTCATGGGTGTCGTCCTGAATGTTCAGATCCAACTGAATGTCGCCGCCGAGCGCGTTGATCTCATCGACCGCGATCTGCGCGCCCTGGGACGCAGAGACACCATAGCTCGCGGCACCGCCGGTCAGCGGGCCGATAAAGCCGATCTTAAAGGTGCCGGACGCAGTGGAACCGCTGGTCTCAGCGTCGGCTTCGCCACCAGACTCTTCTTCATTGCCGCCGGATTCCTCTTCGTTGCTGCCGGCTTCCTCTTCATCTCCGCCGGATTCTTCGTTGCCGTTTCCGGCAGCATCTTCATTGTTGGCGCCAGCGGTGTCCTCCTCGGTTGTGCCCTCGTCGGACGAGCAGGCAACCAGCGCAAAGACCATGCACAGCGCGAGCAGCAGAGCCAGCAGGCGTTTCACTTTGTTCATCTGGAATCTCCTCCTTTTGATTTACAGTGCGAAAGCGGGGTGGTCGCGCACACCTGTGCATTCCCGCGGTACTGATGAATCACATGATAAAACATCACACCGGGGATTGCAAGCATTTCCCGAAGAATCTCGCAAATGAACAAAATTTATGCGGCGTCAGCTTCAATTTCGCAACAATTTCCCAGTCGCTTTGCAGTTTTCCCCAATTTTTTTGCATCATTTTTGACGCATTGTAATGGCCATCTTGCAAAATCCACATGTGTTTTTGCAGAAAACCGCACATTTCCGCTTTCACGCAAACCAAACGCGCCAGATGCCGAAAAAAATTCTGCAAACCGCAATTTTTTCGGTATCTGGCGCGCGGCATTCAGTAGGAAAAGGTTTCCGCGAACGTCTCATATGGTTCCGGCGGCAGCGGTTCAGCCGGCGCGTGTGAGTCGGCCGCATAGGCATAGCAGAACGTAGTCGGCGCATCCGGGTACGGCATCCCGCCGGGACGGATGTCCTCCCCGCGGGCCGCACGCGCGCGGTAGTCATCGATCATGGCCTGCGTTGTCCCGCGGTCCATGGTTCCAGCGCGTGTGACGGGATTCTCATCAAAGTCCGTCCGCCACAGATCGCACACATGCAGGTGCCATATCTTCCATTGTCCATCAATTTTAATGAAGTCGACGGCGTATTTGCCCGAATCCCAGGTCGCGCTCTGGCCGCTCGGCGCGTCGGGATCGTTGCGCATCAAGATTGCACCCGTCGACATCCACATGGCCTTTGCCGTCTGTCCATCGCCGGCGACTTCGATCACCGGCGTTGTGATCTGGTGCAGCTCCAGAAGCCCCGCCTCCACCTCGCCCGTGCCGTGCGTGAAGCGCTCGGTCATGGTGTTGAAGAATTCCAGCGACTTTTCCGGTCCGAACACACCGAGCGGTCCATATTCGCTGTGGGCGTCCGGCAGCTCCGAAGCAAACAGTTCCCGCCCAATCTCGTTCATCTTTCCAGCTGTATGCAGGTATTGATACCGTCCCATCAAGTTGGCAATGGCGATATAGTCCGCCTGCCGCTGCACCTCGTGCTCAAGCGCCGCCAGGCGCTGCTCCATCGACTGATCCATGCACAGCATCTCCTTTTCACAAGATTTGTACCGATTATAGCAAATTTGTTCCCTTTTGTATACAAATTTGCGCCGCAGCACGCAAAAACGGCGCCCGTGCAATGATCGGGCGCCATCTTTGATTCCGGATTCAACAGTAAAAGCCGTAACTGCAATAACGGCACAGCAGCTGTGCCGCACACAGGCCCAGGCAGAACCGACCCGCCGACTGGTCGAGCGCGCACCAGTCGACCCGCGCACCGCCGCGCCAGACCGAGCCGCCGCTCTCAATGATCCGGCGCATTTGTTCATACTCGGCGTTATCCGGCTCCATGGATGCGGCGCGGCGGATCGCATCGAGCGCCGCCATCTGATCGCCAAGACCATAGCTGGCCTGCGCGCTATAGTAATACCACTCAGCGGTGCGCTGTGACGCCGGCACATCCGAGAGGACGCGCTGTGCATCGGCATATTCGCCGCTCTGAATAAAATGGTCGGCTGCCTGGAACTCAGTCGAGGAATAATGCTGCCGGCGCTGACCGCCGTCGCCACTGTAGCCGTAGCCTCCATAGCCGCCGCCAAATCCCCAGAAGTCTCCGTCATAGCCGTAACCGCTGGCCGATGTTCCGGCCGCACCAGGCTCCGGCTGCGGATTTTTAATCTGTTCATAGGCCGCGTTGATCTCATTCATCTTCCGCGCCGCCTCGGCGTCGCCCGGGTTCAGATCGGGATGATATTGCTTCGCCAGACGGCGATATGCCGTCTTGATCTCCTCGTCGGTCGCGTCGTGCGAGACGCCGAGCACCTCATATGGATCCCGCGCCACGCGCCGTTCCCTCCTGTCGCATTTTCCAGTGTGCAAATTTCTGCCAGACGCCCTGTGTCAGGATACTGCGCAGCAGTGCAGCGTCCTGCACCAGCGGCAGCTTATCAAACTCTGCCTCGCAGGTGCCGAGCAGCATAGTGAGCATCGTCTCCGGCTCGGTGCGCAGCGCTGAATCCGATGCGACCTGCGCAAGCGGATTATAGCGCCCGTGCACAGCATCATCATCCAAGTCGAGCACAGCATCCATCATATAGATAAACCGCCCGAGCGCCATGCCAAAGCGGCGCAGGATCCCGGCCCACAAGTCGTCGCGCACGACGAACAGCTCGCTCATCAGCGCGCCGAAACAGTTAGCCGCCGCATCCGGCAGCGCCCCCTCCGTCTCAGCCGCAGCCAAGCGGGACAGGCATCGCTCCATCGCCTCGCACTGGCGTGGCCAGCGCCGTGCCGTGCGCCGGAAGCGCCGCCGCAGCAGCCCGGCCAGAAACAGGCGCGAGAGCTTGCGCTCATCGCGCCAGTCATCCATACAATTATAATAAGTCAGCGCCAGATTCATGTCTGCGCCGTAATCCGTGAATTCCGTCTGCCACCAGCTCTGGCTGCGGAGCGGATGCACCATACAGCGCGCCGTGCCGTGTCGTTCTGCCGGTTCATAAAGCGACGAGAGCAGCAGCACCAGAAACGCCATGTCATATGTGAGTGTCATCCGCGCACGGCGGCGGCGAAGCGCGCGGCACAGCCCACAGTAGCAGCCGCGATAGCGTGCCGCCTGCTGTTCGTTCAGCAGTGCCGGCACAGCCGCAACATAGCCGAACACCGCGTCAGTTCTGCTCGTCTTCGACCGAGTTGAACTCCGCGTCGACGTAGCCGCTTCCGCCGGCAGACGTACCGTCGTGCGGCGGTTCCTCCTGCACGCCGGCCGCAGCCAGCGCCGCCTCCAGCGCCCCGCAGGCGGCGAGCGTCGCGGCGGCATCCTTGCTCTTGAGTGTCTTTTTGAGCTGCTTGACTGCGTCCTCCACGGGCGGGCGGGCAGACTTGTCAAGCTTCTTCAGGCTCGCGGAGGCCTGCACCAACAGATTTTCCGCCCGGTTGACCGCTTCTGCCTCTTCCCGCTGCTGCGCGTCCTGCGCGGCATACTGCTGCGCCTCGCGCACGGCGCGGTCGATCTCCTCCTGTGACAGATTCGACGAGGCTGTGATCGTGATCTCCTGCGACTTTCCGGTGCCGAGATCGCGCGCGGAAACATTGACAATGCCGTTCGTGTCAATGCTGAACGTCACCTCGATCTGCGGCACACCGCGCATCGCACGGCGGATCCCGGTCAGGCGGAATTTGCCTAGCGTCTTGTTCTGCGCAGCCATCTGCCGCTCGCCCTGGAGCACATGCACCTCGACGGAGGTCTGAAAATTGGCCGCAGTGGTAAAGATCTGGCTTTTTTTTATTGGAATGGTCGTATTGCGCTCGATGATGCGGGTACACACGCCGCCGACCGTTTCGATACCGAGTGAGAGCGGCGTCACGTCGAGCAGCAGCAGTCCCGTCACTGCCCCGGAGAGCACCCCGCCCTGCAGGCATGCACCCATCGCAACGCACTCATCGGGATTGATGCCGCGGAACGGCTCCTTGCCGGTAAAGCTGCGCACTGCATCCTGCACAGCAGGGATGCGGGTTGAGCCGCCGACGAGCAAAATTTTGGACAGGTCCTGCGGTGACAGGCCGGCGTCCGCCATCGCCTGGCGCATTGGCTCGATCGTCGCCTGGACCAGGTGATTGGTCAGCTCGTTGAACTTCGCGCGGGTGAGCGTGATGTCCATATGCAGCGGACCGGCCTTGCCGGCCGTCAGATACGGCAGATTGATATTGGTCGTCGTGACGCCGGACAACTCGATTTTGGCTTTTTCCGCTGCCTCACGCACGCGCTCCATCGCGGCCGGATCGCGCGAGAGATCGACGCGGTTCTCCTTTTTGAATTCACGCAGCAGCTCGTCAACAATACACTGGTCGAAATCGTCGCCGCCGAGGCGGTTGTTGCCTGCCGTCGCGAGCACCTCGATCACGCCGCCGTTGATGTCGAGCACTGAGACGTCAAACGTGCCGCCGCCGAGATCGTACACCAGGATCTTCTGCGGCTCCTCCTTATCCACACCGTAGGCCAGTGCCGCGGCTGTCGGCTCGTTGATAATCCTGCGGACGTTGAGTCCCGCAATGGTACCGGCATCTTTTGTGGCCTGCCGCTGCGCGTCAGTAAAGTACGCCGGAACGGTGATCACTGCCTCTGTGACCGGCTCGCCGAGGTAACTCTCCGCATCGAGCTTGAGCTTTTGCAGAATCATCGCCGAGATCTCCTGCGGCGAGTACGCTTTTCCGTCAATTTTCACCTTATAATCCGAGCCCATCTCGCGCTTGATCGAACTGATCGTTCGATCGTGATTGGTCACGGCCTGCCGCTTGGCCACCTGACCGACCATCCGCTCTCCAGTCTTGGAAAACGCGACGACAGACGGCGTCGTCCGGCCGCCCTCCGCGTTGGGAATGACGACCGGCTCCCCTCCTTCCATCACCGCGACGCAGCTGTTGGTGGTCCCGAGATCGATTCCAATCATTTTGGACATGCGTGTCTTCCTTTCCAAGCTACGCGCCGACATACGGCGCCAATCATTTCGAATTTTACTATAGCAGGTTCTTTTCAAAGCGCAATGGGTCTGTTCGGATTGTTCACAGATTGTTTCCATTTTAGCCAAGTTTCCGCGTGCAGGGGTTGCATTTTTGCGCTTTTTCGGGTAATCTAAGGGGCAGGCGGTTTCTGCGGTATGTTCCGCTTCCCGCATCTACCTATCAGAAACGAGGCGTACTGTCATGTTGAACCGGGGCAAACGCGTATGGCTCTTGTGCCGGCGCGCGCTGGCCTATCCCGCCGTCCGCTGTATTGTAACCGCGTTTTTCCTCAACCTGTTATTGGAGATCCTGAACCAACGCTCCATCCCAACGGCATTTGCGCGGTTCGTAACGGAACCGACGCTGATGTTTTACAACTATCTGCTGATCCTGGCCACGCTGTCGCTGTCTGGCCTGTTCCGGCGGCAGATCTTTGCCATGACTGTGCTTTGCGTGCCATGGCTGTCTATTTCCATTGCCAACTTTGTGCTGCAGTGTTTCCGCAATACGCCGCTGTCGGCGGTTGACTTCAAGCTGCTGTTTTCCGTCATCTATATTATGGACGTCTATCTGACCGTCTGGCAGATGGTGCTAATCCTCGTCGTGATTGTACTTGCTATTGCGCTGCTCGTCGTGCTGTTTTTCAAGCTGGGAAAGCAGGCGCGCCACTGGAAGTCCTCGCTTTCGCTGATCGGCGTGTGTGCGGTGCTGCTCGCCGTGCTCACACCGCTTTTGCTGCACATGGGGGTTCTCTCCAACAGCTACAGCAATCTGACCAAGGCCTATCGCGATTACGGCCTGCCGTACTGTTTCCTGGTCAGCATCATTGATCACGGCATTGACGAACCGGAGGATTATTCCGGCGAAGTGGTTGATGACGTGCTCGACGAGATCGATGCGAGTCTGGACGAGAACAAACCATCCGGCGAAGACACCGCTTCGCCGGAAGTTGCGCCGGATCCGGCGCCAACGGAGGAGCAGGAACCGGTGCAGCCGAACGTCATTTTTCTGCAGCTGGAATCGTTTATCGACGTCAATGAACTGACCGGGCTGACGTTTTCTGAAAATCCGGTGCCGTATTTTACTGAACTGAAACAGACCTGCCCGGGCGGCGGCCTGTCCGTTCCGACCTATGGAGCCGGTACTGTCAACACCGAATTTGAAGTGCTGACCGGCATGAACCTCGACTATTTTGGCGCCGGCGAGTATCCGTATATTACCGTGCTGCTCGATCAGACCTGTGAGTCGATCTGCTACAACCTGCGCGAAAACGGCTATACTTCCACTGCCATTCACAACAACACCGCGACTTTCTACGACCGGAATCTGGTCTTTGCCAATCTCGGCTTTGACCGGTTTGTCTCGGAAGAGTATATGTACGACCTGTCCTATACTTCCGTCGGCTGGCCAAAGGACGAGTGTCTGACCGACGAGATCCTAAAATCGCTCTCCTGTTCGGAGTCACTGGATCTGATCTACGCCATCTCCGTGCAGCCGCACGGCAAATACCCAACAGATCCTGAGCAGATGAGCGCCTATCCCATCCAGATCACCGCCGGCTTTACCGAGGAAGAGCAGGCGCTGCAGGCCGCCTATACCTATTATATCAACCAGCTGCGGGAGGTAGACGATTTCCTGCGCTCTCTGACTGCGGCGCTCTCTGATTGCGATGAGCCGGTTATGCTGGTGCTCTACGGCGACCATCTGCCGAACTTTGAGCTGGAGGAGTCAGACGTCAGCTCCGGCGATCTGTTCCGGACTGAATATGTCATCTGGACCAACTATGCACTCGACACAGACAACTGTGACCTCGAGGCGTATCAGCTCTCCGCCTATATCATGGAGCTGATCGGCTGCGACACCGGCGTGCTCACACGCCTGCATCAGACCCGGGCGGATAATGAGAACTATCAGGAAGATCTCGAAATGCTCGAATACGATATGCTCTTTGGCGACATGCGCGTCTGGGGCGGCACAAACCCCTATGCGCCAACTGCGCTGCAGATGGGCTACGGCGATATCACATTGCTCGACACGGCATATCTGGAAGGCGAGATCTACCTGTCCGGCAAAGGCTTCAATGCGTCAAGCGTTGTCTTTTTCGGCGATACGCCGCAGGAAACTGTGCTGATTAACCGCAATACGCTCCACGTCTCCGACGCACTGCCTGCGACAGGCGAAGTGATCACCGTCCGCCAGACAGCTGACGACGGCACGCCGCTCTCGTCGACAAACGGCATCACCGTCTCTGATGAATTCTGGGTCACACAGCCGCCGCGCGACGAACCGCTGACCGACGATCCCGATCCGGGCGAGCCGACAGGGGCTGAAGAAAGCGATGAAGAATAATGGAAAGCGCCGGCCTGCGGCCGGCGCTTTCCTATTCATTCTCCTCTGTGCCGGCAGAAAAACCGCTCCGCTCTGCCTCATCCCGAATCATCATTGCCGTATAGAGCGCGTAGTACTGACCGCGCTTTGCCATCAGCTCTTCGTGGCTGCCGCGCTCGAGGATGCTATGCTCGCCGACAAGCAGGATCAGATCAGCGCTGCGGATGGTCGACAGGCGGTGCGCAATAATAAATGACGTCCGCCCCGTCAGCACATGGCCGATCGCGCTCTGGATCAGGTTTTCCGTCTCGGTGTCAATGGAGCTGGTCGCCTCATCGAGAATAAACAGCGGCGGATCCGCCACAACTGCCCGCGCAAACGAGACAAGCTGCTTTTCTCCGGTGGAGAGACGGTCGCCGCCCTCGCCGATGTCTGTATCGTAGCCATGTTCGAGCTTGGCCGCGACCGTATCCGCCGAGACAAGCGCCGCTGCACGCTCGATCTGCGCATCGGTGGCGTCCAGCCGGCCGTAGCGGATGTTGTCGCGCAGCGTACCGGAGAACAGGTGCGGCGTCTGCTGGACATAGCCCAGATGCGCGTGCAGCCAGCTCAGGCTTCGGGTACGGGCATCTTCCCCGTCGATCCGCACGCAGCCACGCGTCGGCTCGAAGAACCGGCAGACCAGATTGACCAGCGTCGACTTTCCTGCACCCGTCTCTCCCACCAGCGCCACTGTCGTCCCGGCGGGTACATGCAGGCAGATGTCCTCCAGCACATAGTCGTCCTCCGCCGCATCCGGGTATCGGAACCAGACGTGATCAAATGTAATCTCGCCGCGCATTGGCGGACCGGCATCCGGCTTTGGGTGAAACACGTCACCATAGCGCGCCTTGACCGCATCGGTGTCGTCGAGCGTGACCGGTTCGTCAAGCAGCCGGCTGACGCGCTCCAGATTGACCTGCACCGACATAAACTCCGCAAGCATGCTGGTAATTTGGGTCAGCGGGTCCAGAATCATCAGGCCGTAGGAGATGAACGCCGACAGGATGCCGAAATCGAGCACGCCGCGCAGTACCATATCGCCGCTGCGCCACAGCGCCAGCGCTACAGCCGTCATACCGAGGAAATTGATCAGCGGCAAATACAGCGCCGTCAGCCGCGCAGAGCGCAGCGAAGCGCGGTACATCTGTGCAGTGATCCCGTTAAAGTCCTCGCAGTTTTTTTCTTCAATGACCAGCGTTTTGGAGGTCTTCGCGCCGGAGATGTTCTCATTATATGAGCTGGTGATCTGCGAATTGGCGTGCCGCATCGCGGCATTTGCGCGCAGCAGCTTCGGCTGGAAGATCACTGTGACAATCAGTACCAGCGGCACAATACACAGTACCGTCAGCGCCATTTTGGCGTTGAGCATGAACATCGCAACCAGGATCCCGATCAGGTAGAACAGGCTCCAGAACAGGTTAATTGCGCCCCAGGAGATCAGTCCGCACAGGCGGCTGGTATCGCTCATGACACGCGCGAGGATATAGCCGACCGACGTCTGATTATAATACGACAGCGGCAGCCGCTGCAGATGAATGAAGCAGTCACGCTTCATCGCCTTGCTGGTCAGCATCTCCGTCATCATGCACTGGCGCGAATAGAGCACGGTGGTCAGAGACTGCACCACAATCGCAGCCAGGTATACCAGCACAAATGCGCCGAGTCCCTCCGTTGTGTGCCTTTCGACAAAGTTCGTGACGGCATAATTGGTAAACAGCGGAATCGACGCGTCGACCGCCGCCGAGACGAGCATCAGCGCGATGGAGATCATCACAGGCCGCCGTACCTGGCGCAGATATGGCAGCAGACGCTTCCAGATTTTAGGACTAAAGCGTGCAGTCGCTTTCTCCGCTCCCTCATGCATCGGCCTCGCCTCCTTCCGTCGCAGCCTGGCCGAGCTGCATCTGATAGACGCGCCGGTACAGCCCGTCGCGCGCGATCAGCTCTGCGTGCGTGCCGGACTCGCTGATCCGCCCGTCCTCAAGCACGAGAATCTGATCGGCCTGCATCAGCGTGTTGATCCGGTGGGAAATCAGAATCACCGACGCAGAATCCGTATTCTCGCGCAGCGCCTCACGGATCTGCGCATCGGCTTCCATATCGACCGCCGAGGTCGAATCATCAAACACCATGATCGGGCAGTGCATCATCAGCGTGCGTGCAATGGCGATGCGCTGCTTCTGCCCGCCGGAGAGCGTCACGCCGCGCTCGCCAACGACGGTATCATAGCCATCGCGGAACAATTCGATGCTCTCGTCGACCGCAGCGATCGAGGCTGCGCGACGCGCATCGTCCAGGCTGGCCGCCGCCGAGGCCGCCGTGATATTCTCAAAAATGGTACGTGAAAACAGGAATGGCTCCTGCAGCACCAGCCCGACGCCGCGGCGAAGATACGCCCGGTCGATGTTGCGGACATCGACGCCGCCGATCGTGATGCTCCCCTGCCCGTCTGGCAGGTCGTAAAGCCGGTTGAGCAGATACGTCAGCGTCGATTTGCCCGATCCGGTTGCGCCCAGGATGCCGACGGTCTGCCCGCGCCGAATCCGGAAGCTGACATCGCGCAGCACCTCCTGCCCACCGTAGGAGAAACTGACATGGTCAAAAACAATATCCGCTCACAGGTCGGGCTTCTGATCGTCCGGCGACGGGCGCTCCGGTTCCGCGTCGAGGATTTCGCACAGTCGCTCGGCCGAAACCGTCGATTTGGAGAACTCCGACAACGTCCGGCCCAGGCTGCGCACCGGCGCGGTGAGCATCTGGGTATAGCTGACAAATGCCAGCAGCTCGCCAATTGTCATCTGCCCGCGCGCGGCCAGATAAGCCCCCAGACAGATCACGCTGAGCATCTGCAGACAGCTCGCCGCGTCGCCCACACCCCAAAAAAAACCGAGCGTGTATCCCATGTCAATCCACTTGTCCGTATAGGTGTCGTTTTTCCAGTCGAACTCCTCCAGCTCGTATGCCTCGCGTCCGAATGCGCGCACCACACGCACGCCGGTCAGATTCTCCTGCACCTTGACCGTAAGCTCACCTTCGGCCTCATCGGCAATGCGGAACTGCCGGTGGATGCGGGTGTGAAAAAACAGCGAATACCCAACAATCACCGGGATAAACGCCAGAAACGCCAGCGCAAGCGTTGTGTTCATCGTGAACATCAGCGCCAGCGCAACAGTCAGCAGGATCATCGTCCGCACCACCTCGATGCACTGCGCTGAGATGAAATTGCGCAGCACCTCCGCATCTGACGTGCAGCGCTGGATCGTATCGCCGGTCTGGTTTTCGGTGTGCCAGCGGAATGGCAGATACTGAATATGGCGGAACAGCGTTCGCCGCAGATTCTGGATCAGGCCCTCGGTGCCGCGGGCAATGCTCATGCGTGAAACATAATTCATCAGCGCCGAAAGCGCCGCACACAACGCAACGCCGAGCGCACACAGCAGCAGGTGGCTGCGCAGCGCCGCGCGCCCGCCAAGCGCATCGATCACCCTGCGCACAAGCGCTGGCACATCGTCGCTGCTGCCGATCACCGCGTCGACGGTAAAGCGGATGATCTGCGGCGTCAGAAAGTTCAGCAGGATGCTGAGCGCAGACGCGGCAACCGCCAGCACAAACATACCGCGCACACCACGGGAGAATGTTTTCAGCATGGAAATGACACGGTGCTGCTTCATACGCAGCCTCCTCTCTCCTCTTTTGAAACCGACAATCATTTTGCCACACTTCGCGCAAAAAGGCAACCATCAAAGCGCCGGGAAGATGCGAAACCCCCGGCGTATGCACGCCGGGGGCCGCATGGATTCCATGATCAGCTGATGCAGGTATACATCGCATAGGGCGGGCGGGGATCGCCCGTCGTTGTGAGGAAGTAGTCCTCAATAATTTCCGCCATGAAGATTTTCGCCTTGGTCAGATCGCGCTGGCTCGGACGCTTGCCGCTGTCATAGTGCCAGAATGTGGAACCGGGTTTGCCGATGCCCAGCGGATCGTTGCCCTCGAGCATGGAATAATCGTCTTCCGCATTCATGTACTTTGCGATCAGGTCGGTTTTCTCCTTGCCCATCTTCTGGAATTCCTCGGCATTGGGGTCCAGACTCCAGCGCTGGAGCATCGCCTGCACATCGGCAATGTTCGTATTGAAGTCTTTCGCCAGGCCGTCGACGGCCTCATGGCGCATCTCCTTGCCAGGGCAGGCAAATTTGCCGACGGTTCGCACGCCGTTGACACGCAGCAGCTCTTCCATAACCTCCAGCGAGCCGTAGCACTCCGGGGGACCGACGCCACTGCCGCCATAGGTCGCATAGACCACGCCGTAGATCGTCGGCAGATTGTCGCCCTTGGCGCCGGGCGAGCCGGTCGCAACAGACGGTGCAACCAGTCCGGGGATACCGGAATGCAGATTCAGACGGCCCATCGGATTTTTCTCCGGATCCGGCTCCTCGCCGTCCTTCGGAGGTCCAAGGCTCTTGCCCATAATGGTGCGGTTACCCTGCAGGCCCAGAAGCTGATAGACTTCTTTATACGGAAGACCTGCGACAATCAGGGAACCCAACACCACGATGTCGTATTCCCAGAAATAGACCGGATCATTCGACCAATCCTTGCCGGCGACGAGCTTCTCGCAGCGCGTCTCAAATCCGTATTCTTCCAAAACTTCGGCAAATGCCTTACCCACCATCTCGGTGTTGCCTGTCAGGCTGCCGTAGAGCACGACTGCTTTGCGTTTCTTCATGGTATCGCTCCTTTCGTTTCACTCCGTATGATTACGTACGAATTTAGTATATCGGCTCTGCAGCAAAAAAACAAGCAGGATGCTTATACAGGAATCTGAAAAAGATACGGCTTTTGTAATGCGTTTTGCTAATGCGGCTTTCTTGTCACAGCGGACAGGCTGTGCTACAATGGAGAAAAGCGAAATCCCGGGGGGATGCCTTGTGAGACGAATCCGGATTGCCGCGCTGCTGCTCGCCGCGCTGATCCTATGCGCGCCGCTGTGCAGCGCGGCAGAGCTGCCGGAAACTTACGCGCCGGGCGAGATCGCTGCGCAGTATGACTTTGCGCATCAGACGCTCGACGGGATCCTGACACAGTTCATGACGGAATATGGTCTGAACGAGCAGAACTTTTCCATGTCGTTCTACTCGACCGGCACCGGCGAGACATACCACTTCGCGGAGATGGTCTTCCGCAAAGCAGCCAGCACCTATAAGCTGCCGCTGAACATGGTCTACTACGACATGGAGCGCGAGGGACGCATCGCATCGGATGCTGTAATCGACGGCTACAGCCTGCCGACCATGCACTACGAAAGCATCGTGAACTCCAACAATGAGATGTCGATCGCAATGCTCTACAACCTCGGTACGTTCCGGGAATACCGCGAAATCATGACGCAGTTCTGCGACCAGGAATACGAGTACATCTACTATGTGGACAATTATATCAATTCAGCTTATATGCTCGCCGTACTGCAGCGGCTGTATGACAACGCAGACGATTACACCGAGCTGATCGGCTACCTGAAGCAGGCAATGCCGGGGCAGTATTTCAGGCGCTATGTCACGGACTATGAAATTGCGCAGAAATACGGCTACTTTGAAGAGGTAATCTGCGATGTCGGCATCATTTACACACCGGAACCGATTCTGCTGGCCGCTTATACGGAAAACGTCGGAAACGGCGAGATCGTGCTCGGGCGGCTGGCTGAGCTGCTGACCGAGTATTCGCTCTACCAGACCTGGCTGGCACAGCCGGAAGAAGAGCTGGAGGCGCCGGCAGAGCCGATTGAAAGCGAAGAACCAGAGCAGGCCGAGGCCGCGGAGCCGGAAACGTCAACGGAATCGGAGCAGACGGGATCTGCACCGATCACAGTCGAGGAGCTGCCGGAGACAGACCCAGACAATACGGAATCCGACGCCGTTGATCCTGCGGTGCCGGCAGATCCGCCGGCACAGAGCGCTGATGTCAGCGATCCCGGCGGAGTGGACTGGCTTCTGGTCGCCGCCTGCTGCCTGGCCGGGGCAGCGGCAGTGCTGCTGGTGATTCTTTTGATCGTCAGCCGCAAAAGCTGGCGGTAAGCCACAAAAAGCCGCCGCCGGCTCAGCCGGCGGCGGAAATCTTTTACGAATCGTTCTGTGCCGCGCGCAGCAGCCGCAGATAAAAGAGCAGGTACATGACCAACACAAACAGCATCATCGCGCCGCACACCAGAATGATTGCCTGCGACACACGCTCCGGCATTCGCGGGAACAGCAGCAGCGCCAGCAGCGACACCTCGAGTACGACAGTGCCGAGCTTACCATACCACTTCGCGCCGTTGATCGTATCGGTTTTTTTCAGGACAATGCCGCCCATCACCAGCACGATCAGCTCCTTGCCCGCGAAGAGCCCGAACAGCACCCACAGCGCCCGGTAGCGCATACACAGGCTGAGCATCACCGCAGCCTGCGTCAGCTTGTCGGCCAGCGGGTCGAGTACCTTGCCGAAATCAGACACCATGTTGAAATGGCGCGCAATTTTCCCATCAAACACATCAGTCAGCGCGCTCAATACCACGACCGCAACCGATGCCGTGACGTTCTCTTTGACGCTGTACAGCCATAGATAGACCGGAATCAGCAGCAGCCGGAACATGCTCATCGCGTTTGGAATGGTCAGAATCTGTTGTTTGGTCAGCCTGTCTCGAATCATGTGCCTGTTTTCCACCTCGTCATTCTCCAGCGCACAACGCTGTAGAAAAATTATAGCATAATTTGTCCGGTCCCGCAATCCGTCTGTTTTTCCAGCCGGCTGTGTGACGGGCAACAGGAGGTTCCAATGATCCTGCGCAGCTACCAGCCATCCGACTGCGAAGCACTCGCAGCGCTGTTTTACCAGACGGTGCACAGCGTCAATGCAAAGGACTATACACCGGAGCAGCTTGCCGCCTGGGCGCCCGGCGGGACAGACCTGGCACAATGGAACCGCTCATTTTTATCGCATATCAGTATTGTCGCCGTTTCCGGCGAAACCATACTTGGTTTTGGCGATATAGACCCGGGCGGTTATCTCGACCGACTCTTCGTCCATGCCGCACACCAGCGCGAGGGGATCGCCAGCGCGATCTGTGACCAGCTCGAACAGGCAGTACCCGGTACAATTACAACCCACGCATCGATCACTGCACGGCCATTTTTTGAATTGCGGGGTTATCGTGTGATCCGTGCGCAGCAGGTGCTGCGGCGCGGCGTCAGCCTGACCAACTTCGTGATGGAGCTGACGCGCCGCGCAGACCGCACGTCCTTTGACGCTGGAATTCGCCCGTCCGATATGCTATAATGATCCCTGCGGTGTGCCCGGATGGCCGCCGCAAAATTCTGTTTACCGCGAGGTTACCATGAACGAAAAGGAGATTTCGGAGCTGCGGCGGCGGCTCCGTCCGGAAAAGAACGGCATCACGCACATTTGCGGGTGTT
Source organism: uncultured Oscillospiraceae bacterium (assembly GCA_964523945.1). GTDB lineage: Bacteria > Bacillota > Clostridia > Oscillospirales > Oscillospiraceae > CAKTOF01. The sequence continues at coordinate 2,272 of CAZGBU010000039.1, read as the reverse complement.
ATGTCAATGAAAGCAAAGAAATCGTCGCCCGGTTTGACCAGCCGCTGCTGGACATGGAGGAAGAAGAATCGGACAAGTTTCTGGCGCTGCTGCGCCGGGTGCTGACCGGCGGGCTGGGCAAGAACCTGCTTGAGATCAGCTTCCCAACCCAGCAGGTTGCCAGCGGCGAGGCACACCAGCGGCTGATGGCGCTGCGTGATACGGCGCTCAAGGACACCAACGTGCTGGACGCATTTTACCGCTCTTTGGTAGACGCGCTGCAGTGGGAGGGCAACTACGCCATTCTGCTCGCGCACGACAGCTACGACGTGCCATTTCGCGGCAAGGACGGTGCCCGACTGGAGGATGCATCGGAGACGGTGTTCCCGCATGTGCTGTGCGCTGTCTGCCTGGTCAAGCTGACCAAGCCCGCGCTGCACTATGATGCGGACACCGGCACATTCCGCCGCCGCCGGCCGGACTGGGTGCTCGGCGCGCCGGAGTTGGGTTTTCTCTTTCCTGCCTTTGACAGTCGTGCAACCAATCTTTATGGTGCCCTCTATTACACCCACTCCGCCGCAGAAAACCACGCAGAGCTGTTTGCGCCGCTGTTCGGTGTGGAGCCGCCGATGCCGGCCGACGCGCAGAAAGAGGCGTTCTGCTCTATGCTCTCCGACACACTGGCCGGTGAGTGTGATCTGCGCCTTGTGCGCGCGGTACACGCGCAGCTCAGCGACCGGATCGCGGAGCACAAGGCCAGCCGCGATCCGGAGCCGCTGACGCTCTCAAAGCGCGAAGTACGCGGCGTGCTGGAAGCCTGCGGCGTGCCCGACGAGGCGCGCGGGCGCTTCCTTGCCGCCTATGACGCGCAGTTTGGTGCGGACGCTGCGCTCAGCCCCGCCAATCTGGTTGACACGGGGCACTTTGAGGTGCGCACCCCCGACGTGGTCATCCGCATCAATCCCGAGCGCAGCGGGTTGATTGAGACGCGTACGATCGGGGAGGAAACGTACATCATGATACACGCCGAGGGCGGCGTAGAAGTAAACGGCGTCAATATCCACCTCGAAGAGCCGCCGGCCCCCTGACAAATGCAATACATAGAGCCGCGCCGGAGCAAAGCTCCGGCGCGGCTTTTCAGGATTCAGCAGGAAAGAAAATGGTGATGCGCAGGCGGCCGCCGTCATAATCGGCGCCGATGCTGCCGCTCATCTGCTCGGTCAGCATTCGCGCGATGGAGAGCCCCAGCCCGGTCGATTTTCTGCCGCTCTCAACCGTATAGAACCGGTCAAACAGCTTGCCGACGGTTACCTCATCAAGCCTGGAGGCCGCATTCGAGCAGGTAATCCTGCCGTCCCTGGTCAGCGTAACGTCCAAATCGCCGTCGGAGTATTTGATCGCATTGCTGAGAATATTGCTCAGGATGCGTGAGAGCGCATTGCGGTCGACGCGCCGCATAACCGGCTGATCCGGCAGCGAGACCGACGGTACAATGCCGCAGCCCATCAGCGACGCATAATAGGCCGACAGGCTCTCTTCAATCGCACCGTTCAGGCTGACCGGCCCGTATGATTCCGGCGGCGGCACAGAAGCGGCAAGCGTGTAGGAAAACAGCTCCTCTGTACACAGCCGCAATGCCTCGACACGGTTGTCGATCACGGCCAGATATTGCGCAGCGTCTTCCGGCAGTGACAGGCGGTGCATCAGGTCGAGGTAGCCGCGGATCGCAGTCAGCGGCGTGCGCAGGTCATGGGCAACATTGGTCAACGCTTCACGCAGCTCGAGGTCACCGCTCTGCAGCCGCCGGCGCTCGCGCCGGAGCTGCCGCAGCTGCCCGTTCAGCGACTCGGCAAGCCGGCGCATCTGCCGGTCGCCGGCATTCAATTCAATGAGATCAGGGTATTGGTATCCAGCTCCAGCTTTTCCTGCAGCTCGCGCGTGATCTGCCGGGCAGCCCCGTGCAGTGAAGCGATCCACCCTGCCAGCACAACGCACACCACTGCAAGCCCCAGACAGAGCACAACCAGCAATGTCACCGCAACCGTCTCCTTCCGCACCGGCGTGCCCGGCACGGGACGCGGCGCTTATTTCAAATCTTTCCGTCGAAACAGGATTATGCCAACCGCACTGGCCACCACAAGGATGATCAGTGAATAGCCCATCAGCAGCCCCGGCTTCTCGATGGCGAAAGATGCCTCCTGCATCACCTGGCCGCCTGGCAGAAAATCGAGCAGGAATGCTGTCAACGCCGATTTGAAATTGTAAGAAAACGCCGAAGAAATTTTGTAGTTTT
>CAZGBU010000038.1:0-18097 GCA_964523945.1 uncultured Oscillospiraceae bacterium | reverse complement strand
TTAATGCGCGCGGAGAAGATTGTACCGCTCCTGCGGCACGAGACGAGCGACGAACAGCGCCAGCGCCGCATCCTCGTCGGTGTGGAGCCGCGCGCCGACGACGATCCGTTGATCCACCGTATTTTGACCGAGGTAATCTACCGCGAACGGAAGCAGCGCCCTGGCCTTCGGGTCCTCTTTATCCAGATGGAGTACAGCGATATGAAAAAGGCGCTGCTCGAAGAGGAGATCGATCTGGCGCTGTTCCTGCATGCGGACGAGCCGCTCCCGCCGCCGCTTGCCGCAGCGCGGCTGTGCAGCGATGAGATGGTGCTGGCGCTGCGCAGTGACCGCGATTATGCCGACAACCGGCAGACCGTGCTGGATGTGCTCGAGCGGCGCGGCCTGATCCTGCTTGAGAATGAGGTGCGTGGTATGGCGCAGATCCTGCGGATTGTAAGCGCGCTTGGCGCGACGCCGCAGATCCGTTTCTGTGGCACGCGGCTGGCCATGTGCCTGTCCGTCCAAAGCGGCGACAGCGCCGTGATCCTGCCGCGCAGCGTCGTGCGCCGATTGGCAAACCCCGGCCTTCGCGTGCTCAGCCTGCGGGATGCAGGTGAGGCGGCGCGTCTGTGGCTGACAGCAGCCTGGCGGCCAAACGAGGCAGACAGCTTGGCGGCCCAGATTGCACGTGAGACAGCTGCGCAGATCGCGGCCGTGTTTCCTTCGGCAGAAGAAAATCCGGGCGAGGATGCCGCAGGGAATTGACAAACGATCTGCGTGCAGATTATAATAGCACATATTGTTAGAGAGCGGAGGGCACAGCCATGCAACGGAGTTTGGTCCAGGGGTCCATCTGGCGGTCGATTCTGATGTTCACGCTGCCGGTGCTCGGCGGGATGCTGCTGCAGCAGCTGTATTCGACGGTGGACGGCATTATCGTCGGCAATTTTGTCAGCCAGGCGGCGCTTGGTGCGGTTGGCACCTGTGCGCCGCTGACGAACCTGCTGCTGGCAATTGCAACGGGATTTTCTTCCGGCTTCGGCGTCATCGCCGCGCAGTACTATGGTGCGCGGCAGGACAGTCAGCTGCGCCGCGCACATGGCACGGCGCTTGTCATGATGGTAATCGCCGGGCTGATCGTCACGGCGCTCGGCATCGGCCTGGGCGGCGTGTTTCTGCGCACAGTGCTGAATGTACCGGAGCAGACGTACAACATGGCGCTGACGTATCTGCGGATCTACTGCGCGGGTATGCTGTTTCAGTTCCTGTACAATGCGCAGGCAGCAGCGTTGCGCGCGCTTGGCGATTCTGCTGCGACAATGCTGTTTCTGCTGATCTCCACCGTTGTCAACATTGCCCTGGATTTGCTGTTTGTGGTCGTATTTCACTGGAGTGTGGCGGGCGCGGCAATTGCGACAGTCATCGCACAGTTTTTCTCGGTGGCTGCATCGTTTGTCTACGCGCACAGAAAGCATCCTCTGCTCCGGCGCAGTGTGCGCGATCTGCGCCCGGCCGGCGAACAGGTGAAGCTCATCTGCCGTCTGGGGATTCCCTCGGCGTTTCAGACGGCGGCACTCGCGATTGGTTCGCTTCTGATGCAGCGGTTGATCAACGGGTTCGGTTCAGCAATGCTGGAGGGCTACACGGCTGGCTACCGTGTCGAGAGCTTTGTGACCATGCCGGTCATTGCGTTCAATGTCGGGCTCGCTACATTTACGGGACAGAACATCGGTGCGGGGCAGATGCGGCGCGTGCGCACCGGGCTGTGGCAGACGCTGGTGATGGCCGTTGCGGCCAGCGCCGTGATTGCCGGGGTGGTCATCGCGTTTTCCGGGCCGCTGGTACGGCTGTTTGGCTGCTCAGGTGAGGCGCTGCAGATCGGCAGGACCTATCTGGAGTTCATCGCAAAATGGCTGGTCGTGTTCTCGGTTTTGTTCGTGACGAAAGGGCTGCTGCACGGCGCGGGCGACGTGACAGTGGCGACAATCATCACCGTCTGTACGCTGATCCTGCGCGTTGGATCGGCCTATGTAATGGCGGGCTTCGATGCGATTGGCCGCGCGGCAGTCTGGTATGCACTGGCAATTGATTTTTCCACCGGGACAGTTTTGATCCTGCTGCGGTATTTCACCGGTGGCTGGAAGAAGAAAGCGGTTGTACGCGCGGCGCAGGCCGCGGAGGAAACCGCTTGAAAGGAGAGAGGTCATGCAAACGTACGATCTGGTCATTATCGGCGGCGGCGCGGCGGGTCTGGCAGCGGCGCACATGGCGCTTGCGTGCGGGGTGGAGCGCATCGCGCTGCTCGAGGCGCTGAAGAAAACAGGCGGCAACTCGGCAATGGCGGGCGGCTTTCTCTACGCGCCCGGCACGCCGTTGATTGAGGCAAACGGCGTCAACAATACCGTGCAGGAGCTGAAAGCGGCGCTCGATTTTCATCATTATGACTATGTCAATCCTGCGCTGATCCGCCGCTGGCTGGATGAGGTGAAAAACACCGTTTCCTGGCTGGAGTCGCGCGGATTTGCATTCAAGCTCTCTCCAACCGGCGAGGGCTATACAATCGTGATGGCGGACAGCCCCGGTGTCTCGTGGTTTCACCGGGTGCTGCGGCCGCTGCAGCAGGAGCTTGCATCGCGCGGTGTTGCGTTTTTCCATGAGACGAAAGCCACCCGGATTGAGACAGATGAAACGGGCGCGGTATGCGGCGTATGTGCAGTGCATGACGGGGCAGAACAGCGTTTCCCGGCGAAGAACGTGCTGCTTTCGTGCGGCGGGTTCCTGGCAAATCCGCAGCTTCTCGAGCAGTATTTTCCGCAGTACTATGAAAAAGACAGCTTTTATCAGGTGGTGCCGTCTGACGGCAATGGGATTGCGCTGGCGGCCGGCGCCGGTGCAAAAGTCAACGGCGAGTGCACGCTTGTCAAGGAGAGCGGCATGTGTTTCAAGCCGGGACCGAGAGCGCCGGGGCGTATCTTTGCGGCGGAAGGGTCGGTATATGTCAACCGGCTTGGGCGGCGTTACGTCGACGAGAGCCTGTGGAACCAGAACTACAGTGCCAACGCGCTTCTGATGCAGCCGGGGCGCGTTGGGTTTGCGCTCTACAGCAGCGAAACACTGGCCGACGCGCTTTCGCAGCCGATGTTTGCCGGCGATCGTGAAACATACGAAGCCTATCTGCAAAAGGCGGCGGACGAGGGTGTGGAGTGCTGCTTTGCCGACACGCTGACCGGGCTGGCGGAATGGATCGGCGCGGATGCGGCGGTGTTGGAGCAGACAGTGGCGGATTACAATGGCTACTGCGAGACGGGAGTTGACCTGGAGTTTGTCAAACCGGCCACACAGCTCCGTCCGCTGCGGACCGGGCCATATCTGGCTGTGCGCATCCGGCCAATGTACATTGACACCATCGGCCCGGTCGTCATCAACGAGCACATGCAGGTGCTCGATCCGGATGATCGCCCGATCCCCGGCTTTTTTGCGGCCGGCGTCATTACGGCCGGCTGGGAGGGGAGCGACTATATGCGCTTCGGCTCCGCGCTCAGCTATTCCACGACGTCCGGGCGTATGGCGGGTATGTCGATTGCGGAACGCGGTGTGCGCTGAACGGGCGGCTCAGTTTTCTGGTAAAGGAGGCAGGCAGATATGGATCAGGCGAGTCTGCCGCTGATCGAGGCGCTCGATGCCTATCGCCGGAAAAACCCGGCGTATTTCCGCATCCCGGGACACCGCGGCGCACGCGGTGTCAATCCGGTGTTGGTGGAGCGTTTTGGCGCAGATGTATTCTCTTATGACCTGACAGAGACACCACTGACGGACGATCTGCATTTGCCGGAGGGCGTAATTGCTGCGGCGCAGGCGTTGGCTGCGGAAGCATTCGGTGCAGAACGCAGCTTCTTCTTGGTCAACGGGACGACCTGCGGCGTCGAGGCGATGATTCTGTCGGCTGTGGACCCGGGTGAGACGATCCTGGTCGCGCGCAATGCGCACAAATCTGCGCTGATGGGAGTGATTCTGGCCGGCGCGCGTCCGGCCTGGCTGATGCCGGACACACTCACGCCCTGGGATCTGTCTGGCGCGGTGACGCCGGCGGCGGTCGAGCAGGCGCTGGTGGAGCACCCCGGCGCACGCGCGGTGCTGCTGGTCAGTCCGACCTATTATGGCTTGTGCGCCGATGTGGCCGGCATTGCAGCGGTATGCCACCGGTATGCTGCAGTTCTGCTGGTCGACGAGGCACACGGCGCGCACCTGTGTTTTTCTGACGCGCTGCCGCCCGGCGCGCTCTCACAGGGGGCGGATCTGTGTACGCAGAGCATTCACAAGACGGCTGGTTCTTTTACGCAGTCGTCGATGCTGCACCTGCGATCGGCCCGGATTGACCCGGCGCGCGTGGCGCGCGCGCTGCAGCTGGTGCAGAGCACCAGCCCGTCGTATCTGCTGATGGCGTCACTGGACGCGGCGCGGCAGGAGTTGGCGCTGCGTGGGGAGGGCGCTGCGGCGCGCGCTCTCACACTCGCACGCGGTGCGGCGGCGTGCCTGGCGCAGTATCCCGGCGTTTCGGTGCTGGGTCGCGCGGTTGTGGGACAGGCTGGTATTGCCGCGCTCGACGAGACGCGGCTGACCTTTACCGCCTGTGCGCGCGGCCTGACGGGAATAGCCCTGCAGCGGCGGCTGTTCGAGCTGGGTGTGGACACGGAGCTGGCGGACCACCGCAACGTGATGGCATTGGTCACCGGCGGCAATACGGATGAAGATCTGAAACGACTGTGTGATGCGGTGCGTGCGGCAACGGCGAGGCCAGCCGGCGCGCCGCTGCACCCTGTGCCGCCGCTGCCGGCGTTTCCGCCGCAGGCGATGCCGCCGCGGGAGGCGTTTTTTGCCGCATCCCGCGCGGTTTGCTGGACAGCGTCCATCGGCTGTGTTGCGGCGGAGTCCGTCGCGCCCTATCCGCCGGGGATTCCGATCCTGTGCCCGGGCGAGGTGGTGACGGAGGAGATTGTCCGGTATGTGGACGGCTGCCGCCGCGACGGCATACCGTTGCATGGCCTGTCCGACCAGACGCTTACAACCATCCGTGTTGTTGCGACCTAGCGCTGCGGCAGGCAGGATCACAGAGCGGCGGGCCCCCGCATGGCGCAGGCCATCATATGGGAATTGAGGCGGTCCAAAAACCGCTCCAGCCAAATGGTACACAGAGAGTGAAAATAGAAAAGGGAACCGTCATGGCCCCTTTCGCGATCAGCCTGCCGAAAAGTCTTGCGAGACTTCTTAACAAGCCGCAGTCCCCGTATGGCGCAGGCCATACGGGGACTGTCCGTTCACGGGAGTGCGTTATCCGTCCAGCGGGAGGGGAGAACCGGATGGGGCAGGGCCGGCATGAAACCAGTCCAGCAGCGTCGCGCCAATATCGGCGAAGGTTCGGCGTGTGCCAAGATTGCGCGGCGCGATGCCGCGGTGCCAGACCAGTGCGGGAATATACTCCCGCGTGTGGTCAGAGCCGCGCCAGGTCGGATCGCAGCCGTGGTCGGCAGTGACGATCAGCAGCCCGTCGCCGAGCGCCTCCATCAGGCCCGGAAGTGCCTGGTCGACCTCGGCCAGACCGTTCGCGTAGCCGCGGACGTTCCGGCGGTGGCCCCAGACCATGTCGAAGTCGAGAATATTTGCAAAGATCAGACCCTCGCGCGCGCGGACGGCGGCAAGCGTTTTGGCCAGCCCGTCCGCGTTGTTTACGGTTTTCTCCGAGGAGGAAAAACCGCGGCCGGCAAAGATATCAAACGGTTTGCCGACTGCATGCGTCGGGATGCCGTGTGCCTGTAAAAGATCGAGCATGGTCTGTCCGGGCGGCACCGCGGCATAGTCGTGCCGCCGGGCTGTGCGGGTGTAGTGCCCGGGCGTGCCGATAAATGGGCGGGCGATAACGCGGCCGATGCCAGTGCCGTTTTCGTCGAACAGTGTGCGCGCGGCCTCACACCAGCGGTAGAGCGTTTCCATCGGAACAACGTCCTCGTGCGCAGCGATCTGGAATACGCTGTCGGCAGAGGTGTAGACAATGGGCCGTCCTGTCGCCTGATGTGCCGGCCCGAGCCGCTGGATGATCTGCGTGCCGGATTCGGCGCAGTTCCCCAGCACACCGTCCAGACCGCAGCGCGCACAGAACGCGTCGATCAGCGCCGGTGGGAACCCGTCCGGAAACGTGAGAAACGGCGTTCTGGTTGGGACGCCCATGATTTCCCAATGACCGACGATGGAGTCTTTTCCGCGCGAGACAGAGGCACAGCGGCAGCAGACAGCTTCGAGCGGCTCGCCGCCGGAAAACTGGTGCATGCCATCTATTGCGCACAGGCCCAGCCGGCGTAGATGAGGAATCAAAAGGTTGGGAAATGCAGCGAGCACATGCGGAACGGTTGCCGCGCCCGCGTCGCCGTATTCCGCAGCGTCGGGCAGCGCGCCGACGCCGACGGAGTCGAGCAGCAAAAGCAGCGCTTTTTTCATGGGATCACCTCAGGAAACCGCGCCGGCGGCGCGGGAAAGTTTGCTGCCGCTATTATACCGCGCTGCGTGCACAAATACAACCGCTGCGTGCAGACAGGCACTTTTCGGTTGAAAGATACCGGCAAACGTGATATGATAAACAACACTCCCTAGAAAGTTGAGGTAATCATACCATGGATTTTTGCAAAAACTGCGGTGCGCCGGTCGATGACGGCCAGGAACTCTGCTCCGCCTGTCAGGCGAAGCAGGAGGCGTCCGCAGAGAATAACGATGTCAAACCGGAGCACGATGGGCTGAATGAACCATCTGTGCAGCAGCCGGATGCGGACGCTGCGTCTGCGGATCTCACACAGCCGGAAGACGGCGCGTCGTCACAGCGGGCCGACTTGCAGCCGGATCAACAGAAAAAACACAGATCGGAGCGCAGCAAGCGCACAGCCAGTCAGCTTACGATGGGTGCGCTTCTGGTCGTCGCGGCAATCGCGGTCTGCCTTGTGGTCTATTTCACCCAGGGCCGGCCGCATGTGGAAGACACGGCTGATCCGGACGCGTCCCTCTCGGCCGATGCCGATGAACAGACAACGGATACCGAGGGCACCACGGACACAACGGAAGACGGCCAGACGGGGACAGAGTCCGTCATTGAGTACCCGTCGTATACCTGGGACCCGGCCGATGTGACCGATGCGCAGAAATACGCCGTCGTTGCGACCTGCGCCGGCAAGGAACTGACCAACCAGATGCTGGCGTACTACTATTGGTATTCGTACAGCTCGTTCCTTAACGCTTATTATATCTATGTCTATTACTATGGCCTGATCGACACAACGGCGCCGCTGGATGAGCAGGCCTGCTATTTTGACGAATCGATGAGCTGGCAGGAGTATTTTATCAACAATGCTGTGACATCATTTGCACAGTTCACCCTGCTTGGCCAGCGCGCGCAGGCAGAGAACTTCACCCTGCCGGATGAGACGCAGGAGGCGCTTGATACGCTCGAGCAGACGCTGCAGAGTGCCGCGGAAGAAGGCGGCTTTGCGTCCGTCGACGCCTATCTGCAGGAGTATTACGGCGCCATGGCCGACTATGAAAGCTATTACGAATTCATGACGGACTACTACACGGCGCTCACCTATGACGATATGGTCTACAACAGCTTCGTCTACACCGACGAGGAAATCAGCGACTACTACGACGAGAATGCCGATGCGCTCGGCGTTGAAAAGGATGACCGGCTGATGGTCAATGTGCGCCACATTCTGATCCAGCCGGAGGCGGTTGAGGACGTGCTCGACGCGGACGGCAATGTCGATGAAGAGGCGACCGCAGCCGCGGAGGAAGCAGCGATGGCCGCAGCGCGCGAGGAGATCGAGGCGCTGTACGACGAGTGGCTCTCCGACGAGGCGACCGAAGACTCGTTCGGCAATCTGGCGTATCTGAATTCCGACGATGCCGGTTCGTATGCCAACGGCGGGCTGTATGAAGAGGTCTATCCCGGCGAGATGGTAGAGGAATTTGACGCCTGGTGCTTTGACGAGTCGCGCCAGCCCGGTGATGTCGAAATCGTTGAGACGAGCTATGGGTATCATCTGATCTACTTTGTCAGCTACTGTGATACGCCATATTGGGTGCAGGTGACGCAGGAGGCGATGCTCGACGAGGCATACAACACATTTTTCTCCGAGCTGATGGAGGGCGACGATTCCGAGATCGACCTGGAGCAGGTTGTGCTGCTTGACCCGCCCGGCATCTATGCAGCGGAGGAAGAGACGGACGATACAGGCGATACAGACGATGCGGCAGGGACGGATGACACCGCAGCAGACGAGACAGCTGAAGCGGGAGCAACCGGCGAGACAGCCGAAGATGAAACAGTCGACGATCCTGCGGACGATGCATCCACGGCGGATGGGACGCGGGCAGAGTGATGCAGAACCGGGAGGCGGCGGACATGCGCAGGAAAATGCTCTTTCTGATCAATCCAAATGCCGGTAAGGGTGAGATCAAAAGCTGCCTGATGCCGGTGCTGGATATCTTTACAGCAGCCGGGTTTGACGTGGTGACGCACCCGTCGCGCGCGCCGAAGGAGATTACCCGTTTTATTCAGGAATACGGCGCGGAATACGAGCGGATTATCTGCTGCGGCGGCGACGGGACGTTCAACGAAATGCTTGCAGGCATTATGTCCATTGAGAATCCCCCCACGGTCGGCTTCCTGGCGGAGGGAACGGTCAATGATTTTGCTTCATCGCTCCGGCTGCCGCGCAATCTGGTCGACGCAGCCAGAGTTGCGGCAGAAGGACGCGAGTTTACCTGTGACGTTGGGAAGTTCAACGACCGGTACTACACCTATGTCGCTGCGTTCGGGGCATTTACTGCGGTGGCCTACGCCACGCCGCAGAGCCAGAAGCAGGCGCTTGGCCGTGCCGCCTATATTCTGGAGGGGATCCGGAGCCTGACGGAGATCCGTCCATATCATGTGCGCTTTTTTCATGACGGCGCCTGGGAAGAAGACGAAGTGATCCTGGGCATGGTGCTCAATGCAACAAGTGTCGGCGGTTTCAAAATCACCGGAAATGCGGAGGTGCAGCTCGACGATGGACTCTCCGAATTCATTCTCATTCGTAAGGTGAAAAATCTGATGGATTTCAGCGCGATGCTCAGCGCCGTGCTGCGGCAGGATTTTTCCAGCGAGTATTTCCGGTTTTTCAAAACGAGTGCCGGCACACTGGAGTTTGACGAGGATGTGCCATGGACGCTCGATGGGGAATATGGCGGCACGGTGCGCCATGCTGTCATTGAAAACAAACACCATGCGATTCGGATCATGGTGCCGGAATCAACGGAATCCTGAAAAAGTCCGCCTGTCCCAGACAGGCGGACTTTTTTATGAGGTGCGCAGACGATCGGCCAGCGCGGGATCCGGCGTGACATAGGCGGTGGAATAGGTCGTATAGATCACCATGCCAGGCTTTGCGCCGGCCGGCTTCTTGACATACCGGACCGGCGTGTAGTCGACGGGGACATTCTGTCCCTCACGCGCTGCGGAATAGTACGCAGCCAGCATTGCGGCCTCGGTCACGGTCTGCTCGCCGGGTGTCTGCCCGTCGCATGCAACAATGACATGGCTGCCGCTCATCTTCTGCACATGCAGCCACAGATCGGACCGCTGTGCCTCGCGAAGCGTGAGCTGGTCGTTTTGCCGGTTATTGCGGCCGACGCGGATCAGGAAGCCCTCGCTTGAGCGAAATGTTATCGGTTTGGACGGCGGCAGCTTTGCCTGCTTCTTGCGTCCCTCGCCGCGAAGATAGCCGCCGGCGGTCAGTTCGGCGCGGATTTCGGCCAGGTCGCGCTCTGATTCGGCGCGCCCAAGCGCGTCAAGCACGCTCGAAAGGTAATCCAGTTCGGCTTCGCCGGATGCAATCTGCTCCGTCAGATATTTCTCCGCATTTTTTGCGCGTGTGTAGTCTTTGTAGTACTTCGCCGCGTTTTGCTGCGGCGAGAGTTTCGGCTGGAGCGGGATGTCGACCGGTTTCATCTCCGGGTCGTAAAAGTCCTCGGCGGTCAGACGGAGCTGGCCGCGTGTCATGTTGTGCAGATTGGCCATTACAATGTCACCGAGCTGGCGCAGCCGTTCGCGGCCGTGGGTGGCCTCGAGTTCCTTGCGCTGGTTGCCGAGCTTGCGCGCCGTGCGGTCGCGGGCGGAAGTGACAGTGCGCACAAGCGCCTGGCTTTTCTGGCGCATCAGTGCCGCCTGGTCGCGGGCGGTGTAAAACGCGTCAAGCAGCGCAGAAAAGCTGTCAAACGGCTGCGAGACGGTGCCGGCGCCGTACTGTGCGATGGGCAGATAGGTGAAATCGGCCGCCAGTCCGTCCCGCACGAGCAGATACGGCGTCGGCCGCTCTGCCGCCGCGGCAAATGATTCGGCCAGATGCGTGCAGAACGCACTGCGCCGCGCCGCATCCCACAGCGCAAGGTCGGGGTCGGTCTGGCCACAGAAACGAAATGAGAGCTCACGGCACACCAGCGGGGACAGACCGGCAAACGTCTGCACGAGCCAGCTGTCGGCCGTCCGGTGTTCGCCGGGGGCGGGGAGCACCGCGGCGATAGCTAGGGCATCTGCGGCGAGCGGATCGCGTTTGTTCTGCCCGGGCGGCAGATGGTAGTAGAGTCCGGGCAGCACCTGCCGCTGCTCTGACATCTCATAGTCGACGCGCCGCAGGCAATCCAGAATGCGCCCGTCGGCGCCGAGCAGGATCAGGTTGGAATTGCGTCCCATCAGCTCGGCGATCAGATGCTTTTCTGAGCGTTCGCCCATCTCGTCCGTGCACTCGACGGTCAGATCGAGCATACGCTCGGCCGGCGGCTGCGAAATGGCGAGAATCCGTCCACCGGTCAGGTGCTTGCGCAGCAGCATGCAGAACATTGGCGGAGAAGCCGGGTTTTCGAATTGGGCGCGTGTAAACTGGATGCGGGCGTGGTTTGTACCGACAGCAATCAGAAGCCGCTCGTTGCCGCCGTGGCCGCGCAGGTTCAGCACCAGCGTATCGCGTGCCGGCTGGAGCACCTTGTCAATGCGCGCACCGATCGCGCGCTCGGTCAGCTCCGCCGCGACAGCGCGAAGAAAAACAGCGTCAAACGGCATCAGAGCACCTCCGCAATCCGGGCGAACAATTCACCGATGCGATCGCCCTGCCCCGACAGATACAGCGTGCCGAACAGCGCTTCCAGCCCGGTCGCCTTTCCGTACTGCTCGTGCGTTGCATGCTTGGGCACAGTGTGAGACGGGACGTTGCGCCCACGTCGGTAAATTGCCAGCTCTTCCTCAGAAAGCAGCGGCAGCAGATGCTCGACTGCTTTGGCCTGTGCCGGCGCGCTGACGCGCCGCACCGTTTCACGGTGCAGCTGTTCTGCCGTGGCGAAGCCGCGCTCGCACAGCAGCGTGCGTACCAGCAGCTCATAGACGGCATCACCGATGTGGGCAAGCCCGAGCGTACTGATCCCGCTGAGCTGTGCCGGGGTCAGCACTGGATGAAAACAGTCTGACATGGCGCAATCCCTCCAAAGGACATGATAGGGATAGTATACGGCACAACGCCCGAATTGTCACGTCTTTTCCACGACGTTGTAACACAAAACGAAGTCCTGGAAACAAAATGAATCCAAAAACTTGACAAAACGGTTACAAAGCGTTACAATAGCCGGCAGTATGACACAGGAAGGATGAACCGGATGCGTGCATGGATCAAACGGCTTGCGCTGCTGGCTGCGTGCTTTATGGTGCTTGGCTGCGGCCTGAGTGCTCAGGCTGCGGAGGGTACGCTCGATGTTACCTACGTCCCGATTACCAGCGAAAACTTTGTGGCCGATACGCTCAACGGCGTCGACGCCCTGTATAACCGTTACGGCAGTACATACTACTGCAACGAATATGTGATCCGCTATTACGAGGAGGTCTACGGCCTGACGGTCCGCACGAGCGACAGCGGCCCGAGCGTCGTGGGCACGGAGGAATACTGGTTTGAACTGGCCGAAACGCCCCAAACCGGCGATGTGCTCTACGCCAGCGCGGCGCGCCGCGGCAAGGGCTACAGCCACTGGGCGATTGTGAAGTCCTATGACCCCGAAACCGGGATCATGACGCTGATTGAGCAGAACTGGCGCTGGAACGGCCAGGCTGGCATCAACCGCCAGCTTGCGTTCCCGAGCAGCGTCTACTACTGCTATACACTTTGTTCATCGTCCGGCGAAGTTGCCACGCTGCTCGAGCAGGAGGCTGCGGAATCCTGGGCGACCGAGGCCATTTTTGAGGCTGAGCAGGAAGGGATTTTTGACCTGTGCGGCGGTTATGGTGAGAGCGCAACTTGTGAGCAGCTCAGTGAAATGGCCGTTCGTATGGTGCAGACGCTGACGGGCGAGACGGTCTATGTCCGGTCGCTGCCGGTTGATGCGGCCGGCGAGACGATCGACAGCTGGTGTGCACAGGCCTATGCGATGGGTATCCTCGATCTGGATGAAAGCGGCGCACTCGATCCGGATGCTGTGCTGACACGTGCTGAAGCAGCCGTGATTCTTTCCCGTGCGTTTGCGCTGGCCGGCGCACAGATGCAGGCAGACGGCGCGGTGCTCTCATACGCCGACTGTGCTGCGGTCGATGAAGTTGAAGCGCAGGCCATTGCCGCCCTGGGTGCGCTCGGCGCGATGCAGGGCGACGCATCGGGCAGCTTCTCGCCGGATGGGCTGCTGAGCCTGGAGTCGGCGCTGACGGTTGTGATGCGCGGCGTGCATGCAATCCGTGTGCAGGCCAGCGAAGCGTTGATTCTGCCGGCGCAGATGACATATGCCGCTTCTGCTGTGTCCCTTTCTGATCTGATTTCGGCTGCGCCGGCAGTGCTCCGGCTCGTCTGAGAGCGGCTGCGGCCTGGATGGAACGGACGAACGCACTGCGGCAGATTCAGCAGTTGAAGCTGCCGCATCGGGAATATCAGTTTGAGACGGAGACGGCACGCAGCGGTACGGAGGTCGCAGCGCTGCTTGACCTTGACCCGGCGCGTGTATTTAAGACGCTGGTAACGACCGGAAAATCCGGACAGCACTATGTATTTATGCTTCCGGTGGCCGCTGAGCTGGATTTAAAAAAGGCTGCACGGGCCGTTGGGGAGAAGTCGGTCGCGATGCTCCGGTCAAAGGATCTGCTGCCTCTGACCGGCTATGTCCACGGCGGCTGTTCTCCAATTGGGATGAAGAAGCAGTTCCCAACGGCAATCCATGAGACTGCGCGAAATTTTGAGACAATTTGTTTCAGCGCGGGCCGGATCGGCATTCAGGTGGAATTGGCGCCGGATGACCTGGCGCGGCTGATTCCATTGCAGTACGCCGACCTGATACAAGACGAAGAATAGGCAAGCACCCCGGCGGGCGCCAGAGGCGTCCGCCGGTTTTGCGTGACTGGTCGGATTCCGGGCGACACAAAAAGTTAACATTTCTGGGACTTGACAATCCCGCAGAATGTGATTACAATCTGTACGAAGCCGAATAGTTAGCGGACGAATTTCGAGGGGAGGTGCTGCTCATGCAGGCGACGGAGGGACAGGTCGGCCCGGCAGTGATTGGCCTGGCCAACACCCTGCGGCGGCTGGCTGCCGAGGGGCTGTCAAATGAGCCGCGCCTGACGTCCATGCAGGTGATGTTTCTGGGATATCTCGATCAGCATCGAGAGGGGGATGTATTCCAGAAAGATCTTGAGCGCGCATTTCAGATCCGGCGCTCCACTGCGACCGGAATTTTGCAGGTAATGGAGCGCGAGGGCTATTTGGCCCGGATTCCGGTGCCGCAGGATGCGCGGCTGAAAAAACTCGTGCTGACTGCGCGCGGACAGAGCGTCTGCAACAACGCAAAGCGCCGGATCGATGCGCTGGAATCGCGCGTTCGCCGCAGTTTGAGCGACGCGGAATTGACGGAACTGTTCGGACTGCTTGCGCGGATCCAACACAATCTGGATTCGTAGAGCAGCCAGATCGGATGCAGAAAGGAGACAACGATGCAATGGTCAAACGACTGGCAAAATGCATACGGGAATACAAGTGGGCGACGATTCTGACACCGGTCTTCGTCATGTTGGAGGTCGTGATGGAGATTTTGATCCCGCGCCTGATGGCAAACCTGATCGACGAGGGCATCTATGGCGGGGATATGAATGAAATCCTCCGGATTGGCGGAATCCTGATCCTGGCGGTGGCGTTTGCACTGCTGGCCGGCATGGCAGCCGGTGTGACGAGCGCGCGTTCGGCGTCCGGCCTGGCGCGCAACATGCGCCATGACATGTTTGAGCGTGTGCAGACCTATTCCTTTTCCAACATTGACAAGTTTTCCACGGCGAGCATTGTCTCGCGCCTGACGACAGACGTGACAAATGTTCAGAACGCGTTTCAGATGGTCGTGCGCGTGGCGGCACGCAGCCCGCTGACGATGATTTTCGCGATGGTCATGGCATTTTCGATCAACGTGAGAATTACGCTGGTGTTTGTCGCAGTGGTGCCGTTCCTGCTGGGCGGCCTGCTGTTCATCGCGACGCGCGTGCAGCCAATTTTCCAGCGCGTGTTCCATACCTACGACAAGCTCAACCGCGTGGTTGAGGAGAATCTGCGCGGTGTGCGTGTGGTGAAGAGCTTTGTACGCGAGGACTACGAAGTTGAGAAATTCTCCGGCGTTTCAGAGGAGATCTACCGTGACTTTACCAAGGCGGAGGGTACGCTGGCGTTCAACCAGCCGCTGATGCAGCTGGCGATTTACACCTGCATGCTGCTGGCGAGCTGGCTGAGTGCAAGGATTATTGTCAGCTCCGGCGCGACGACGATGACCACCGGCGAGCTGACCAGTATCATCTCCTACGCGATGCAGATCCTCTCGAGCCTGATGATGCTCTCCATGGTCTATGTGATGATCACCATGTCTGCCGCTTCGGCACGCCGGATTGTTGAGGTGCTCGACGAGGTGCCGGATCTGCGCAACTGCGACGATCCGGTGACGGAGGTGCCCGACGGCTCGATTACATTTGATCACGTCAGCTTCAGCTATGCGAACGATCCGAACCGGCTGTGCCTGTACGATGTGGATTTGACGATCCCGTCCGGCGCGACAGTCGGCATCATCGGCGGCACCGGCTCGTCGAAATCGACGCTGGTGCAGCTGATCCCGCGGCTGTATGACGTGACGGAGGGCAGGCTGCTCGTCGGCGGCATCGATGTGCGCGACTACGATATCAAGACGCTGCGCGATTCGGTGGCCATGGTGCTGCAGAAGAACGTCCTGTTCTCCGGTACAATCAAAGAGAATCTGCGCTGGGGCGATGAGAACGCCACGGATGAAGAACTGGTTGAGGCCTGCCGCCTCGCGCAGGCCGACGGCTTTATCCGGGAGTTTCCGGAGGGCTACAATACCTACATTGAGCAGGGCGGCAGTAACGTTTCCGGCGGCCAGAAGCAGCGGCTGTGTATTGCCCGCGCACTGTTGAAAAAGCCCCGAATTCTGATTTTGGACGACTCGACGAGCGCAGTTGACACGATGACCGATGCGCTGATCCGCAAGGCGTTCCGGGAACAGATCCCGGACACGACCAAGCTGATCATCGCACAGCGCGTGGCATCCGTGCAGGACGCTGATCTGATTCTGGTCATGGACAACGGCCGGATCAGCGCGATGGGAACGCATGCGCAGCTGCTCCAGACCAGCGAGATCTACCGCGAGGT
This sequence comes from uncultured Oscillospiraceae bacterium, assembly GCA_964523945.1. Classification (GTDB taxonomy): domain Bacteria; phylum Bacillota; class Clostridia; order Oscillospirales; family Oscillospiraceae; genus CAKTOF01. The sequence continues at coordinate 2,378 of CAZGBU010000038.1, read as the reverse complement.
CTATGAATCGCAGATGAAAGGAGGCCTGTCCGATGAGTAAGCAGGAACAGACGCGTACGGCTTCGGTGCCGCGCGGGCCGGGCGGGCCGCGCATGACAGGCGCCCGGATGCCGACCGGTGGATGGAAAACACTCAAACGACTGTTTGGTATCATTGCAAAGAAGTATAAGTTTTTGCTGCTGGTTGTGCTGGTGTGCATTCTCATCAGCGCGCTGGTCAATGTGGCAAGCTCCATGTTTATGCAGACGCTGGTCGACGACTACATCAGCCCGCTGCTGCTGGAGGACAATCCGGATTTTTCCGGACTGCTGCGTGTTGTCATTTTGATGGCGTTTATCTATCTGGCGGGTATTCTCGCCTCGTACTGCTACAACCGCCTGATGGTCACGGTGGCGCAGGGAACGCTGAAAACCATCCGGGACACGATGTTCACGGATATGCAGAAGCTGCCGATCCGCTACTTTGACACGCATGCCTATGGCGATGTCATGAGCCGCTACACCAATGACACCGACACGCTGCGCCAGATGATTGCCATGACCATGCCGCAGTTTGTTGCATCCGGCGTGACCGTCATCGCGATCTTCTGTGCCATGTGCTACTACAGCCTGATCCTGACGGCGGTTGTTGTAGCTTCTGTCGCTGCGTTGCTCATTGTCACGCGAACGGTCGGCGGACGCAGTGCACGCTACTTTGTGAGCCAGCAGGTCTCGCTCGGCAACCTGAACGGCTATATTGAAGAGATTATCAACGGGCAGAAGGTTGTCAAGGTGTTCTGCCGCGAGAAACACGCCAAGGCGGACTTTGACCAGAAAAACGACAGCCTGTTCACCGATGCAAACAACGCCAACCGCTATGCCAACATCCTGATGCCGGTGATGATGCAGATCAACAACGTGCAGTATGTCCTGCTCGCGGTAATCGGAGGATTTCTGGCGCTGCGCGGGTACGGCGGCGTGACAGTCGGCGTTCTGGTGGCGTTCCTGTCGCTTTCGAGAAGCTTCGGCATGCCGTTCAACCAGATGTCGCAGCAGATCAGCATGGTCGCCATGGCGCTGGCCGGTGCGCAGCGGATTTTCAACCTGATGGATGAGAAGCCCGAGGAAAACGACGGCACGGTCCACCTGGTGCGCGTCACAGCCGACGGCAAGACAGAGACGACAGAGCGCACAGGGCACTGGGCCTGGAAAGAGACAATGCCAGACGGTACGACACAGCTGACCGAGGTGCTTGGCGACATTCGCCTGAACGACGTCGACTTCGGCTATGCGCCGGATAAGCAGGTGCTTTATGACATCAACATCTATGCCAAGCCGGGACAGAAGATCGCTTTTGTCGGCCATACTGGTGCAGGTAAGACGACGATCACCAATCTGCTCAACCGGTTCTACGACATCCAGTCTGGCTCGATTACCTATGATGGTATTGATATCAGCCGAATCAACAAGGTCGATCTGCGCCACTGCCTGGGCGTTGTGTTGCAGGACGTCAACCTGTTTACCGGCACAGTGATGGAGAATATCCGCTACGGCAAGCTGACTGCGACCGACGAGGAGTGCATCGCCGCGGCAAAGCTGGCCAATGCGCACGAATTCATCATGCACCTGCCGCAGGGGTATGACACCGAGCTGAGCGGCGACGGCGGCAGCCTGTCGCAGGGGCAGCGCCAGCTGATCTCCATCGCGCGCGCTGCGGTGGCGGATCCGCCGGTCATGGTGCTCGATGAGGCGACCAGCTCCATCGATACCCGCACGGAGAAACTGGTTCAGGACGGCATGGACGCGCTGATGAAAGGCCGCACGGTGTTTGTCATCGCGCATCGCCTGTCGACAATCCTGAATGCCAACGCGATCATTGTGCTCGATCACGGCCGCATCATCGAGCGTGGCGACCACGAATCGCTGCTTGCGCAAAAGGGCGTGTACTACAATCTCTATACCGGCGCGACGGAGCTGGAGTGAACCCAAACGGGCTGATTTCTATGCACTTTTCCCAAGAATGGCCCCTCAGAATTCACAGTTTTGACATTTACAAGCCTGCCAAATGACGCTATAATAATCACGTTGCAAATGAGTGGGCGCGCTCGGGCAGCATGCCACGCCGCAGCGATGGAATCGCGCTCTAAGAAAATCCATCCGCAAGAAAGGAAATCACGACAAATGACGAAAGCAAAGAAAATCAAACTGGTCAATGCCATTCTCCTCGCAGGTGTCATTATTGGATTCGGATGCATTTTTGTCGGCATGCGCACGATGATTATCCCGCTGCTCGCCGTCGGCGGCATTCTGCTGCTGGTCACTCTGGTTCTGCACTGCCTGAGCGACTACATCACGGGGGCGAACAAGCGCGGCGAAGACGCCTGATACACCCCAACAGAG
>CAZGBU010000037.1:12715-18170 GCA_964523945.1 uncultured Oscillospiraceae bacterium | reverse complement strand
CGCCGGCGTCTCTCCCAGCCAGGCCCCCGTTGAGGCCATTTTGCGGGTAGACCTGTACGGCACCGCTGTGCTGCTCGAGGAGGTGGGCAAGGTCATTGCCCCCGGCGGCGTGGGCGTCACCATCTCCAGCCAGTCCGGCCACCGGATGCCTGCCCTCACCCCGGAAGAGGATGAGCAGCTGGCCTGCACGCCCACCGAGGCGCTGCTGGATCTGGACATCCTCCAGCCGGACCGGATCCGCGACACCCTCCATGCCTATCAGCTGGCCAAGCGCTGTAATGTCAAACGGGTCATGGCCGAGGCGGTCAGATGGGGCGAACGGGGCGCCCGGCTCAACTCGATCTCCCCCGGCATCATTGTCACGCCGCTGGCCGTCGATGAGTTCAACGGCCCCCGCGGTGATTTCTACAGAAATATGTTTGCCAAATGCCCTGCCGGCCGGCCCGGCACCGCAGACGAGGTGGCCGGTGTGGCCGAGCTGCTGATGAGCGACCGGGGCGCGTTTATCACCGGTGCGGACTTCCTGGTCGACGGCGGCGCAACGGCATCCTATTTCTACGGGCCGCTGCGGCCGGAGGCATGAGCGGGCGTGCGCCCAAACAGGAGAGACTGTTAAAAGCCGCGCCAGCCGAAGATTCGGAGAAAAGTGTGAAAGGGAGAGCCATCAGGGTCCCTTTTGCATTCCGTCCGACGTGCATTTGGAGCCGTTTGGAATTGCCAATGCACGCCCGGCCTAAAAATCCCGCGAAAGAATTTTTGGACAAGCGAAAGCCTGCTCCGGCCGGAGCAGGCTTTTTTGCCGCTTACGACGGGAACTCCATCGCGTCAATATATGCCTCGGTGAACGCGGCGCTGCCGGACAGCTCCAGGTATTCCGTCCGTGCCGCCAGCGCCGAGAGCGCTTCGCACGCTGCATCTGAGCACAGCGCTGCAGCGGCGCCCGCGCCCGCGCTGTTGCCGCACGGAACGATCCGGTCGGCCAGCGCCGCCGGGAACAGGCCGATGCGCGCGGCGCTGGCCGGCCGCAGATAGTTGCCGAAGCCGCCGGCGAGATACAGCTGCCGCACGTCGCCCGCGCGCAGAGAGAACGCACCGAGCAGCGTTTCGATCCCGGCCGCAATTGCAGCCTTGGCAAGCTGAAGCTGCCGCACGTCTGCTGCGCTGACCCAGACGTCCGGCGCGATTACAAAGCGCATGCCGTCCGCGCCGCGCGCCAGATACGGCTGGGCGGCCGGCGGCGCCTCGTCCGGCGGGAGCAGCCGGCCCGTCTCGTCGACCGCACCGAGCGCGAGCATCACCGCGAGCGCGTCGACCAGCCCTGACCCGCACAGGCCCCTGGCTGCACCGCCGCCAATCACCGAGCAGCGCACTGCGCCGCCATCGAGCGCAACGGCGTCCACCGCGCCGGCCCGCGCGGCCATGCCGCAGCTCAGCTCCGCGCCCTCAAACGCGGGGCCCGCCGCCGTCGCGCACGACACGATCCGTCCTGCGTGGATGAGCGCCATTTCGCCGTTCGTACCGATGTCGAGGAACAGGCTCGGCGCGTCGTCCTCGGCCGCGCCGGACGAGAGCAGCCCCGCCGTGATGTCCCCGCCGACATAGCCGGCGACGCACGGCGCGAGGTATACGGATTCCACCGGCAGGCCGAGCGGTGCGCCGCTTCGCGTCTCCCCGAACAGGCTGACCGGCGTGAACGGCGCGACGGCGATCGACTGCGGCGGCAGCGCGCAAAGCAGATGCAGCATGACGGTGTTGCCGGCGATGGCGGCGCGCGTCACGTCCGCCATGTCCTGTCCGGCTTCGTCGCATGCGCGCGCGAGCAGCACACAAATCTGGCTGCGGATGGCGCCGGCGAGCACGTCCAGCCCGTCTGTGTGCTCAGTGCAGAAGCTGATGCGCGAGATGACGTCTGCGCCGTAGGTCCGCTGGGCGCTCATCTCGCTTGCGGCGGCGAGCTGCGCGCCGGTGGCAAGATCATATAAATAGACGACGACGGTCGTTGTCCCAATGTCAACGGCTGCGCCCAGCCCGCCGCGCGGTGTCAGCGGGAAGCTCCGCCCCGCACCGGCGGTGCAGATTGCCGCTGCGCCGCGCGACGGCAGCGTCACGGTACATGCACCCAGCACGCGGCACTGACAGGCCAGCCGCTCGCCGCGCGCCAGGGCGGCCGCCTCGCCCGGTGCCGGGGCGCTGAGCGCGCCCGCAGCCTGCACGCGGCAGTTGCCGCAGCGCCCGCGTCCACCGCACGGCGCGTCCGGCGCGAAGCCGGCCGCATGCAGAACCTCCAGCAGCGTCTGCCCCGGCTGCGCCGTCACCGTGACCGGCGCGCCTGCACCGCAGATCGTCACCTGGCACGGCGCGCTCATCGCAGCAAAATGCAGCCGGTGTAGGTGATCGTACCCGGCCCGTAGTAGTATGGAATGCCAGACGCCTTGCACACGTCGCTGACGACGAGACCGTAGGCCTCCATCGACGGGAATGCCAGGTCGGGGAAGCGGCACGGCTCGTCCGGATAGCTGCACGGCCTGCAGCGGCTGCACCCGCCCGCGCCCATCGGCAGGCAGTCCGGAAACAGCGCACGCACGCGCGGCATGATCGCGTCGAACCGCTCACCCTGCATCCGCCCGGTCTCCTGCATTGTTTCGGCGTCGAACGCATCTTCCAGCTCGCCGGTCGACTGCAGAATGACGCCGCAGGAATAGCGCGCGGCGCGTTCGGTGATCTGTTCGATCGTACCGCAGCCCGGCGGGCAGGTCCAGGTGCGGCCGTAATTGCCACAGCGGTTGTCTTCACACATCTGCCGCACTTCCGGCCGAAAGACCAGCGCGCGCATCTCCAGCGGGCCGGCGTGGGAAAACCCGATCTCCGCTGCAATCTTCAGCACATCGCTCAGTTCTGCCATGGGGATGCCTCCTGTCTGCATTTGTTTTCAGTCTATCGCACGCGCCGGCGCGGCGCAAGAAGTTTTTTTGCAGGGCAGACAAACACGGCGTCTTTGCAAACGCACGGCAATCTGTTATAATAAATCAATAAAATGATCAACCGGCCGCGCCGGCGATGGGGGTGCCGATATGTATCAGGCTTTGGTCGCACAGGAAAATGCGCCCGCCGCGGGCGCGATCTGCCGCTGGGTGGAGCGCTGCCCCGGTTTTGCAGCGCAGAGCGTGCGCAGCGGTGCGGAGGTGCTCGAGCGCATTACAACGGGCGAACCGGTTGACCTGCTGATCACCGACATCAGCCTGCCGGGCAAAAACGGGCTTGAGCTGATGATCGCTGTCCGGGACCGAATGCTGCCGGTTGAGATTATCGTGGCGACCGGGGTCGACGAGCCGGCGGTGTTCCGCAAGGCGCGCCACTTCGGCGCGCTCGACTATCTGCTCCGCCCGTTCGACGAGGCACGGCTGCGGCAGGCGCTCGCGCTGTTTTTGCGCAAGCGGCAGGTTGTCGAGTCCGACCGGCCGCTGACGCAGGAGGAAATCGACTCAGTCGTGCTGCCGCGTGCACCGGCGCTGCGCGCCGTCACGGTCAAGGGCATCCAGCCCGCGACGCTCGAGCGCATCCGCGCCTTTGTCAGCCGGCATGCCGGCGAGGCGCTCTCCAGCGAGGCCGTCGCGCAGGGCACCGGGCTGTCCGTCGTCTCGGTGCGGCGGTACATGAACCATATGGCCAGCATGGGTGAGGTTTCGGTCGGCATGGACTACCACACCGGCGGCCGGCCCGTCACGCTGTACCGGCTCGGCTGAGCGCGGCATATCATGTCATCAACGCGCGCGCGGCGCGCAGAGGAGGAAATACCATGGATTTGAAAGGAAGAAGCTTCCTGACGCTGCGGGATTTTACCCCGGCGGAGATCACCGGCCTGCTCGATCTGGCGGCCGACCTGAAGCAGAAAAAGCGCGCCGGAATTCCGGTTGACCGCTGGCGCGGCAAAAACATCGCCCTGATTTTTGAAAAGACCAGCACGCGCACGCGCTGCGCGTTTGAGGTTGCGGCCTACGACATGGGCATGAATGTGACCTATCTCGACCCGTCGAGCTCACAGATCGGCCGGAAAGAGTCGATCCGCGACACGGCGCGCGTGCTCGGCCGGATGTACGACGGCATCGAGTACCGCGGTTTTGGACAGGAGATTGTGGAGGAGCTCGCGCGCCATGCCGGCGTGCCGGTCTGGAACGGGCTGACGAATGAATTTCACCCGACGCAGATGCTCGCCGACCTGCTGACCATCCGCGAGCATCTGGGCCGCCTTGCGGGCGTGCGGCTGTGCTATCTGGGCGACGCGCGCTACAATACCGGCAATTCCCTGATGGTCGCCTGCTCGAAGATGGGGATGGATTTTGTCGCCTGCGCCCCGAAGCGCTATCATCCGAACGCTGCGCTGGTCAGCGAGTGCCGCGGCTTTGCCGCCGCATCCGGCGGATCGGTCACGCTGACGGAGACGGTCGAAGCGGCGGTTGCCGGAGCGGACGTCGTTTACACCGACGTCTGGGTTTCCATGGGCGAGGCGGACGAGGTCTGGGCCGCCCGCATCCACGACCTGCTGCCGTATCAGGTCAACCGCGCCGTGATGGAGCAGGCCGCGCCGGGCGCGATTTTCATGCACTGCCTGCCCGCATTCCACGACCAGGGCACCAGCATCGGCCGCGAGATCTATGCCAAATACGGCCTGACCGAGCTGGAGGTCACGGATGAGGTGTTTGAGAGCGCGCAGTCCGTTGTGTTTGACGAGGCGGAGAACCGCATGCACACGATCAAGGCCGTCATGGCCGCGACGCTGCCGGAGAGCTGCTGAGCGCCGCGTGAACACGGAATATCGTCTGATCCGCTCCGACCGCAGAACGCTCGCGCTCGAGGTGACGCGCACAGGCGAGGTGCTCGTGCGCGCGCCGCGTGCGGCGAGCCTGACCGCGATCGAGGCGTTTGCCGCGTCGCATGCGGACTGGATTGCGCGGGCAAAGGCGCGCCAGCAGGCCCGTGCGCAGGCTTATCCCGAGCCGGACGAGGCGGAGGAGAAGCGGCTGCGCGCGCTGGCGCATGAAATTCTGCCGGAGAGGACAGCCTATTACAGCGCGCGCATGGGCCTGGTCCCGACCGGTGTGAAGATCACGTCGGCGCGCACGCGCTTCGGCAGCTGCAGCGCGAAAAACAGCGTCTGCTTTTCGTGGCGGCTGATGCAGTATCCGCCTGCGGCGATTGACTACGTCGTTGTCCATGAGCTGGCGCACATCGCGCACAAGAATCACGGACGCGCGTTCTACGCATGCATCGCGCGTGTGCTGCCGGACTATCCATCACGCCGGGCGCTGCTGCGCGCGCCGGTACAGGAGGCTGAAGCATGAAAACAGAAGAGCTTGTCCAAGAGGTGTCGCTGCGCACCGGCGTCATGCCGGAAGTGACGGAGATCGTGCTGAGCACGGCCGCCGGGGTCATCGGCGAGCGGCTGCGCGCGCTGGCG
>CAZGBU010000037.1:0-12615 GCA_964523945.1 uncultured Oscillospiraceae bacterium | reverse complement strand
GCGCGCTGGCGGCGCACCGTCGCCGCCGCAGGGCTTGACAGCGGCAGCGGCGGTTGCTATAATTGTAAAAAAGCCGGCTGAAGCCGGCCGGGCTGCGGCCGAAGCCGCACAGCATTTGGAATGAAACTGAAACCGGCGATGCAACCGTATTGCGATACCAGAAGGTACTGATCCTCCCCAGGAGGAATCGGCGCCTTCTTTTTTTGCCCGCCGGATGCGGCAGATGCCGCAGGAAAGGAGAAAACAAAGATGACTCTGACTGCCTCCCAGCGCGCCACACGGCGCCTTGTGACCGCGGCGGCCTGCCTGGCGCTGTGCCTGGTGCTGCCGATGCTGACCGGCAATATTCCCGAGATCGGCAGCATGCTCTGCCCGATGCATTTTCCCGTGCTGCTGTGCGGATTCCTGTGCGGCTGGCCGTGGGGCCTGGCCGTCGGCGCGATTGCGCCGCTGCTGCGCTCGGTGCTTTTCTCGATGCCGCCGATGGCCAGCGCGATTCCGATGGCTTTTGAAATGGCCGTGTATGGCGCTGCGTCCGGCCTGCTCTACCATCTGCTGCCGAAAAAGCCGGTTTACACCTACCTCTCTCTGATTGCCGCGATGGTTCTCGGCCGGCTGGTCTGGGGCGTCGTCCGGCTGGCGATGGCGGGGCTGACGTCCGCCTCGTTCCCGTTCTCGGCGTTTTTGTCCGGCGCGGTGCTGACGGCCTGGCCGGGCATCATCGCCCAGATTGTGCTCGTGCCGATCCTGGTGCTCGCGCTGCGCCGGGCGCGTCTGATGACGAATGACTGAGCTGCCTGCGCTGCTCGCACGCCACGCTGCGCGCTATCCGGCCATGCGGCCGCGCGATGCAGTCAAGCTGCTCTATCAGCGCGCGTTTGGCTGCGGCCACCTGATTGGCGACGCCGCGGCAACACTGGCATATCTCCGGCAGGAGGCGGCGCAGGCTGCGCCGCGCCCGGCCGGTGCGCTGCTCGAGGACATCGGCGGCGGCTTTGTGCGCGTGCAGCTCGGCGCGATGGCGGCCGCCGGCCTGACGGCGGAGCGGCTGAACGACGTCTTTGTCCGCAGCGCCGCCGCGCCCGCGCCGGACGCGATGGCGGCGTTTCTGGCCGATCTGGATCTGCTTGGCGCCAGCGCCGCGGTGTTCGCGTTTCCGCCGGCGGAGCTGGCCGGCTTCCTGGACGGCTACCGTGCCGCCGGCTGCCCGGCGCTGCGCCACAGCCCGGCCTACCGCGCGGCGTATGCGCCCGCCTACCGTGTCGTGCGCGCGGAACTGTTCCGGGCGGCTTGCCCGGAGATCCCATTCGTGTTATACTGAAGCTGCGCCCGCCCTGCGCGGGCGCAGTTTTTCGCTCGCGGGGCAAGAGAAACGGAGGGCGCATATGAAACAGCTTGAAGTTCTGATTATTGACGGCCAGGGCGGCCGGATCGGCCGGCAGCTTGTCGAGAAAATCCGGGCGGCAGCGCTCCCGGCGCATATCATCGCCGTCGGGACAAATTCCGCCGCAACCGCCGCAATGCTCAAGGGCGGCGCGGACCAGGGCGCGACGGGAGAAAACGCCGTGCGCGTATGCGCGGCGGCGGCAGATGTGATTATCGGGCCGATCGGCATTGTGATCGCCGACGCGATGCTCGGCGAGATCACCGGGGAGATGGCGCTGGCCGTCGGGCGGAGCCCGGCGCGCAAGCTGCTGCTGCCGGTCAACCTGTGCAACAACACGGTTGTCGGCGTACCGGATCTGTCGATCTCGGCGCTGTTGGCCAGCGCGCTCGACCATCTGCGGCAGATGGCCGGGGAATCATAACAACCGGGGAGAAGCAGTGCTTCTCCCCGGTTGTTCAGTTCTCATATTGCGCGCGGATGCGCGGATCGATCAGCGCGTAGGACAGATCGACGAGCAGGTTGAGCACGCACACCGTCATCGAGATCAGAATGATGCACCCCTGCATCAGCGGCCAGTCCGAGGCGTTGAGTGCGGCGACGATCGTCGTGCCGAGGCCGTTGATCGAAAAAATCGTTTCGACGATGACCGATGTACCCAGAATCGAGCTGATCTGCATGCCGACGACGGTGACGACCGGGATCACCGCGTTGCGGACGCAGTGGCGCAGCACGACGGCACGCGATGTGAGCCCCTTGCTGCGCGCGGTGCGGACATAGTCCTGCCGGATGACCTCGAGCATGCTCGAGCGCGTCATGCGCACGACATTGGCCACCGGTGCGAGTCCGATTGAGATTACGGGCAGGATCCAGTCGCTCCAGCGGAACACACCCCAGGCTGACAGCACGCCCAGCCGCTGCACAAACACCAGAATCAGCATCAGCGCCAGCCAGAAGCTTGGCACCGATGCGCCGAGCAGAGAGGTGCTCGTGGCGATATAGTCGAGCGCGCGGCCGCGCCGCGTGGCGGTCAGGATGCCGAGCGGCACACCGATCGCCGTGGCCAGCAGCGTGCCGAGCAGCGACAGCAGCAGCGTGTTGCGGTAGCGGTCGCGCAGCGTCTCGGCCACGGGCATGCGCGAGCCGTCCACGCCGAAATCGAACCGCGTGAAAATGCCTGCGACATAGCAGGCGTATTCACGCAGGAAAACCTCGCCCAGCGAATCGTCTGCATGCTCGGCTGACGTGTAGTCCGTGCCCGAATAGCCGGCGCGCTGCAGCGCGCCGAGCGGATTGTCCCGGAACAGGTAGTTCAGCGAGAACAGCACCAGAATGACGCCGAGCAGTGCCGGGATGATCCACAGCACCCGTTTGACAAGAAAGCGAAGCAAGCCGGCTCACCTCCTGCGGCCGCGCATCGCGCAGCGCCTCAAGAGCAGTGTAGCACAGGGCACGGTGCTTGTAAAGGCCGGTTCGGCGGCGGGCTGTCCGTCCCCGAACTTTTTTGCGCCGGCGTATGGAAATCCCGCCGGCCATGTGGTATGATACTTTCATCGTGATCCGGTCGGAGCCGAAAAAGCGCTTGACTTTGCGCGCACTCCAACGTGTATGATACCGGTAACGAACAGGCCGCGCAGCGCGGCAGTCTCTGGAGGAAGCAATATGGACACAACACAAAACCGCCTGCTGCACGGCAGCGTGGCGCGGGCGCTGATCGCGTTTGCCCTGCCGATCATCCTTTCAAACGTCGTGCAGAACCTGTATTCGATGGCCGACCTGATCATTGTCGGGCAGTTTTCGGGGACGAACAGCCTGTCCGGCGTCAACATCGGCGCGAACATCTCAACGCTTCTGACCAATCTGTGCATCGGCCTGTGTCAGGGCGGCACGGCGCTGATCGGCCAGTACCTCGGCAGCGGCAACGAGGAGCGGATGCGCCGCGCGGTGCGCACGCTGCTGACCGGGCTGCTGATCTTTGCCGCCGTGGTAACGGCGCTGATGCTCGGGCTGACCGGCGTCATCCTGCGGGCGATGCAGACGCCGGCGGAATCGTTTGACGAAGCGTACCGCTATGTCATGATCTGCTCGGCCGGCACGATTTTCGTGTTCGGCTACAATTCCATCGCCGCGATCCTGCGCGGCATCGGCGACAGCCGCCGTCCGTTTCTCTTTGTCTGCATCGCCTGCTGCGTCAACGTCGGACTCGACCTGATCGCCGTCGGCGTGTTTGACCTCGGCGCGGCCGGCGCCGCCGCGGCGACAATCTTCTCGCAGTTCGTCAGCCTGGTGTGCAGCATCGTCTACCTCAAGCGCAAAAACATCCTGTTCGACTTCAAGCTCCGCTCGTTCCGCATCGACATGAGCGAGCTGAAGCTGCTGCTGCAGTTCGGCCTGCCGACGTGTGCGCAGAACCTGTTCACGAGCCTCTCGTTCGTCGTGCTGACGACGATCACCAACACGCTCGGCGTCGTGGCGAGCGCCGCCTCCGGTGCGGGCGGCAAGCTGATCGCGTTCGGGATCCTGCCGTGCATCGCGACGACGGCTGCCGTCTCGTCGATGGTAGCCATCAACGAGGGCGCCGGCCAGCGGGAGCGCTCGCTGCGCGCAACGCGCGTCGGCCTGGTGATGATCTATGTCATCAACCTGGTGTTGTTCGCGGTCATCGAGCTGTTCACGCCGCAGCTTGTCAGCGTCTTCTCGACGGAGCCGGACGTGGTGGAGGCGGGCGCGGCATATGCGCGCGTGTTTGCGTTCGATCTGCTCAGCGTGCCAATTATGTCGGCGCTGAGCGGGCTGTTCATCGGCACCGGGCATACCATGGTTACGTCGGTGCTCAACGTGTGCTCCTCGCTCGTTGTCCGCGTGCCGGTTGCCGCGCTGTTCGGCATCGCGCTCGGCTTCGGGCTGCCGGGCGTCGGTATGGGCGCGCCCGTCTCGTCGCTGGTTGTCGGCATCGTGTGCATCATCTACTACTGCAGCGGAAGGTGGAAGCGCAAGGTCATTCAGGATCTGTGACGCCAAACGCGGCCGGGCGGTAGAGACCGTGAAGCATGAGTCGTTTGGTTGCGGCAAATCGGAATTTGATAGAGGCGAGGATTATGAGCAAAGAGTACATAGTGCCGGCGTGTTCAGGAATAAAAATTGATGTGAAGCAAGGACAAACTATCACTGTGGTTGATGTAGAAGGCGGTCAAGTAGTTGATTTTTTGCCGAGGTAACAGGTGTCCCAAATGAATTCTTATCGACAGGAGTTACGATTGACTGTAATAAGTCTTTGAAATTAAAAATGGGGGATACTGTTTATACAAATCGATACCGCCCTATGATGCAGGTCCTTTCAGATGATGTTGGAGAACATGATTTGCTCCACCCCTGTTGTAGACCAGAAATGTATGATTTTTTCTATCATAATGGCGAAGGACATCCAAACTGTCTCGACAATATTAACAATGCCCTCGTGGAGCAAAGACCTATCATTACCCCTATCAATTTATTTATGCATACAAAGATCAATACTAACGGCAGTATTTCGGTGGAAACCCCTATTTCCAAAGCCGGAGATAAAATTGCAATAAAAGCACTGTTGGACATTACACTGGGGGTTGCCGCTTGTAGTGTATCTGAAAGCAAATGTAATGGTGGTACATGTTCATCTGTTTGCTTGATTATTGACTAAAGTGAATCCCGGCTTTTTTGGGAAGCTCAAATGCCTTTTGGAACGAGAGGGCGCGCTTTACACCGGCGGATCGTGAGTCCCGGGTTGCTTCCCTGTTTTACAGCTTCTTCCTATCGTCCGGCCGCGTTTTTGCCGGCCGGATTCCCGCTTGCAAAACAGCGTGCCGGCAGGTATCATAGAACCAGAATCTTTTTGGATATTGTGAGGAATGCAGTATGGTTCTGATCCACGGAAATCTCCATCCGATCTCGCGCGCGCCGATTGCAGACGGCTTTGTGCGCTTTGACGGCGGCAGCATCACGGCCATCGGGCCGATGTGCGACTATGTCCCGCAGCCGAACGAGGACGTGTTTGACGCACAAGGGGGCTTTGTCATGCCCGGCATGGTCGATGCGCACTGTCACCTCGGTCTGATCGGCGACGCGCTCGGCTTCGAGGCCGACGACGTCAACGAGATCACCGACCCGGCCGTCCCGCAGCTGCGCGCGATCGATGCGATCAACCCGCTCGACCGCTGCTTTGCCGAGGCGCTCGCCGCAGGCGTGACCACGGTCGTCACGCTGCCCGGCTCGGCCAATCCGATCGGCGGCCAGGCGGCCGCCATCAAGACGTTCGGCCGCCGCGTCGACGACATGATCATCCGCGCGCCGCAGGCGATGAAGTTTGCGCTCGGCGAGAACCCGAAGCGCTGCTACAAAGACCGCGACGAAACGCCGCAGACCCGCATGGCGACGGCCGCCGTCATCCGCGAGCAGCTCTACAAGGCGAGGGAATACCAGGAAAAGCAGGAGGCTGCCGCGCGCGACCCGGAGCTGGAGAAGCCGCCGTTTGACCTGAAGTGTGAATCGCTTCTCCCTGTGCTGCGCCGTGAGATCCAGGCACATTTCCACGCCCACCGTGCCGACGATATCTTTACGGCGATCCGCATTGCGAAAGAGTTTGATCTCGACTATGTGATCGTCCATGGCACAGAGGGCCATCTGGTAGCCGATCTGCTCGCCGGCGAGGGCGCGCGTGTGATCACCGGCCCGCATTTCGGCGATCGCTGCAAGCCGGAGCTGGTCAACAAGACGTTCGCCGCGCCCGGTATTCTCGACCGCGCGGGCGTCCTGGTTGCGATCTGCACAGACCATCCCGAAACGCCGCTGCAATATCTGCCGCTGTGCGCGGCGCTGGCGGTGCGCAGCGGGATGGACGAGGCGTCTGCGCTGCGCGCCATCACGCTTGCGCCGGCGCGCATCACGGGACTCGACGGCCGTGTGGGTTCGCTTGAGCCGGGCTGCGATGCCGACATCCTGGTGTATACCGATTCGCCGCTGCGGCTCGAGGCTGAGCCGACGGCCATCTTCGTCGGCGGAGAGAAGGTGCTCTGATGCGTGAGGTACCGGTTGCGATGATCGCGGACGCCGTCGCGCGGCTGTGCGTCGAGGCGGCCTGCGTCCTGCCGGACGGGCTGTGCCGGCGCATTGAAACGTGCGCGGCGCTGGAGCAGAGCCCCGTCGGCCAGGGAATCTTTCAGGACATGATCGAAAATTATACGCTTGCGCGTGAACGCGGTCTGCCCATCTGCCAGGATACCGGTATGGCTGTCGTGTTTGTCCGGCTCGGGCAGGACGTGCACCTGACAGGCGGGCTGCTGGCCGACGCGGTGAACGAGGGTGTCGCGCGCGGTTATACCGACGGTTATCTGCGCAAGAGCGTTGTCGCTGACCCGCTGCGGCGTGTCAACACGGATGATAATACGCCTGCGGTGCTGCATCTGGAGCTGGTCGCGGGCGACCGGATCGAGATCACCGTCGCGCCAAAGGGCTTTGGCAGCGAAAATATGTCGGCGATGAAGCTGTTCACGCCGTCGGCAACGCGGGCGGATATCGAGGATTTTATTGCTGCGGTTGCTGACCGCGCCGGTTCGAACCCGTGTCCGCCGATGGTGCTCGGCGTCGGGCTGGGCGGCACGATTGAGCAGTGCGCGCTCGCGGCCAAGCAGGCGCTGCTGCGCGATCCAAACGAGCCGAATCCGGACCCGTATTACGCCGACATGGAGCGCTGCGCACTGGAAAAGGTCAACCGGCTCGGCATCGGCCCACAGGGCATGGGCGGCACGGTGACGGCGCTTGCCGTCCACATCCGTCCGCTGCCGACCCATATTGCGGGGCTGCCGTGTGTGGTCAACGTCGGCTGCCATGTCACGCGCCATGCCGCGGCGGTGATATGAATCGAACGCGCTGCCCGCCGGCAGCGCGTTTTCTCAGCAAAAATTTGGTCGAAATTCGTCGATTTTACCGTTGCACTTCTGGTTACAGTGTGGTAAACTGGTGATTACAAATGATTACAAACCGAACGCGAAAAGGTAACAATCTCCTGCGCCGCACTCAGAAAGGATTCCCAAGATGAAACGACTCCGCCCGCTGCTCTGCCTGTTTGTGCTGCTCTCCGTCGCGGCCGCGCTGACGGTCTGCGCGTCGGCCGTGACGCTCTATGTTGACGAGGACGGGAGCGCCGTCTACCGCCCGAAAGAGATCTCGCCCGCGTCGATCGTCTGCGACGGCGTACCGCTCGAAAGTGACATTCCGGCCTATATCACAAACGGCCGGACGATGGTGCCGGTGCGCCTGATCTCTGAGACGCTCGGGGCGACGGTTGAGTGGATCGGCGCAACGCGTCAGGTGCTCATCACGCTGGACGGGCGCGAGATCCTGCTGACCATCGGCAGCGCGACGGCGATTGTCGATGGCGAGGAGACTGAGCTCTATGACGGCATCCCAGCGGTGATCGCCTATGACGGGCTGACGAAGCGGACGATGGTGCCGCTGCGGTTTGTCGCCGAACAGCTCGGTGCGTCGGCGGAGTGGGACGGCGAGACGCGCTCGGTCGTCATCACGCCGGCCGGGTCGGACACATCGCAGATTTTATCCGTCACCGCGGACGGCGGCGCGGTTGCCATTGTTTGCGAGGGTGAATGCACGCCGTCTGTGTTCACGCTGACCGATCCGAACCGCATCGTCATTGATTTTCCCGGCGGCGTGCTCGACGCCTCGGTGCCGGCGCGGATTGACGTTGGCAGCGAACAGATCAGTGCCGTCCGCATCAATCAGTACGACCGCGGCTACGACGGATACACACGCGTGGCGCGTGTGGTAATCGATCTGGCGGAGGGCGCCGCGTTCACCGATCTGACGGTCAGCAGCCTGACGGATGGGAGCTTGACCGTCACGCCGGCCGCGGCGGACGGGACGACAGAGCCAGAGGCGCCGGAAGATCCGGATGCCGCGGCGCCGGGCGATGAGACGCAGACCGCGCCGGAGGAGCCGGCGGCTGCGCCCGTCGTTGTGCTCGATGCCGGCCACGGCGGCTCCGATCCCGGCACGCAGGCCGAGGGGTTGGATGAGAAGGATCTGAACCTTGCGGTGACGCAGATGGTTGCCGCCCTGCTCGAACAGCAGGGGATCACCGTTGTGTGCACCCGCACCGAAGACGTCTATGTCACGCTGGCCGACCGCGCGGCCCTGGCCAATGCGGTGGAGGCGGACATCTTCGTGTCCATCCACACCAACGCCTCGTCGACCAGCACGGCGTTCCACGGGATCGAGACGTATCATCTGCCCGACGCGCAGGCGGCGCGGCAGCTGGCGAGCGCGGTGCACGCAAGCGTGCTGGAGGCCACCGGTGCGAATGACCACAACGTGCGCACCGCGAACTACTATGTGCTGCGCGAGACAGATATGCCGGCGATCCTGGTCGAGATGGGCTATGTCACGAACGCGGCCGAGCTGGCGCAGCTGCTCCAGCCGGAATACCGCGCGCAGCTTGCGCAGGGCATCGCGGCGGGCATTCTGGCGTATCTGGGCGCAAATGCCGCCGCAGCCTGACCCTGCGCCCGGGAAAAGTCCGGAATTCACGCGGTTTTTTTGAATTTTTGCTTGCAATCGTGCCTTGCGCGTGCTATAATTATCCTGCATTTAGAGCAGAGTTGACAGAAGAGTGGGGTTCGCCCCACTCTTTCTTCTTGAAAAAGAGGGGTTTGCGGCATGAAAGTGACCGAATGCGTCCGCGAATTTGCCGAGCCGATCATCGAGTCGCTCGGCTGCACGCTCTGGGACATTGAATTCGTCCGCGAGGGCGGCGAGTGGTTTCTGCGGCTTTATATCGACAAAGACGGCGGCGTCAGCATCGACGACTGCGAGGCTGTCTCGCGCGCGGTCGATCCGGTGCTTGACGAGCGCGACCCGATTCCCGGCAGCTACCAGTTTGAGGTCAGCTCAGCGGGGCTGGGGCGCGTGCTGCGCACACCGGCGCACTTTGAAAAATGCCTCGGCCAGGACGTGGACGTGAAGCTCTACCGGCCGCGCGCCGGCGCAAAGGAGTTCGCCGGCCGGCTGGCCGGCTATGCGGACGGCGCCGTCACCATCGTCTCGCGCGATCAGACAATGACATTTGAAAAAGCGGAGGTCGCGCAGGTGCGGCTCCGGGTCGAGTTTTAAGGGAGGAACCGAAGCATCATGGTCAACAGTGAAATCTTCGCGGCGCTGGCCCAGCTGGAAAAAGAGCGCGGCATCCCGCAGCAGTACATGATCGAGAAAATCACGCAGGCGCTGACTGCCGCCTATAAAAAAGACCGCGACGGCTACGTCGACAATGTCTTTGTCAGCCTCGACGGGGACGAGATCCGCATGTATGTGCAGAAGGAGGTCGTCGACGAGGTCATCACCCCTGCGACCGAGATCACGCTCGACGCCGCCCGTGCGATCGACCCAACCGCGCAGATGGGCGATCTGGTTAACGTCGACATCGAGACAAAGGAATTCGGCCGCATCGCGGCGCAGACGGCCAAGCAGGTCATCATCCAGGGCATCCGCGAGGCCGAGCGCGGCATGATTTTCGAAAGCTTCTCGTCGAAAGAGCATGAGATTCTCACCGGCACGGTGCTGCGCAGTGAACCCAAAACCGGCGATATGACCGTCCGCATCGGCTCCGGCGCCGACCGCACCGACGCATGGCTGTCTGCCGGCGAGCAGGTGCGCGGCGAGAGCTTCCGCGAGGGCGAGCTGATCCGTGTCTACGTCGTCGAGGTGCGCCGGTCGAGCCGCGGCCCGCAGGTCATTGTCTCACGCACGCACCCGGGGCTGGTCAAGCGTTTGTTTGAACTTGAGGTGCCGGAGATCGCCTCCGGTGTTGTTGAGGTCAAGTCCATCGCCCGCGAGGCCGGCTCGCGCACGAAGCTGGCCGTCTGGTCCGCGGATGAGAATGTTGACCCGGTTGGCGCCTGCGTGGGCAGCCGCGGCGGCCGCGTCAATGCCGTTGTGGAAGAACTGATGGGCGAAAAGATCGACATTGTCACCTGGTCCGAGGATCCGGCTGAGTTTGTCGCGGCTTCGCTTTCGCCGGCCGACGTGATTGAAGTGCGCCTGGTGCCGGGGATGAAAGCCTGCCGCGCCATCGTGCCGGACGATCAGCTTTCGCTCGCCATCGGCAAGGAGGGACAGAACGCCCGTCTTGCCGCCCGCCTGACGGGGTATAAGATCGACATCAAGCCGCTCTCGCAGGCTGACGAGCCGATGCCCGAGGGCATGCCGGCCTCCGCGCAGGCCGCGGCGGAGCAGCCGGAGGAA
This sequence comes from uncultured Oscillospiraceae bacterium, assembly GCA_964523945.1. Taxonomy (GTDB): domain Bacteria; phylum Bacillota; class Clostridia; order Oscillospirales; family Oscillospiraceae; genus CAKTOF01. The sequence goes on along the minus strand of CAZGBU010000037.1, from coordinate 1,946 downwards.
GCACCGGAGACGCCGGTGGAGGAGACGGCCGAAGCCGCGCCGGCGGAAGCCGCAGAATAAACCGCACCGTTTTGGAAAGGGGGTCCCGCCGTGCCAAAGAAGATACCGATGCGCCAGTGTGTCGGCTGCCGCGAGATGAAGCCGAAAAAGGAGCTCGTCCGCGTCGTCCGTTCGCCCGAGGGCGCGATCACGCTCGATTTCCGGGGCAAATCACCCGGCCGCGGGGCCTACGTCTGCCCGGATCCGGACTGTCTGAAAAAGGCGATCCGCTCCAAGGCGCTCGCGCGCGCGCTCGATACGGCCATTCCGCAGGAGGTCTACGACGCGCTGGAGAAACGGATGGAGGCGGGCGATCAGGATGGATAAGGCGCTGCAGCTGCTGAGCCTTGCGAAAAAGGGCGGCGGCATCGAAGCGGGCGAACAGCTCGTCGGCGCGGCCTGCCGCCGCGGAAAGATCCGGCTTCTGATCGTGGCGGCCGACGCGGCCGACAATACGGCCCGCCGCGCCGCCGGCTGGGCGGCCGCGCAGGCGATCGCGCTGATCCGGCCGCCGTTTACGCGCGAGCAGATCGGCGCGGCGCTGGGCAAACCGGTCTGTGCGCTGGCCGGCCTGTCCGACCGGAAGCTGGCCGCGGCGTTTGTGCGCGCACTGCCGGACAGCGCACAGTATGACGGACTGCTTGCGCAGCTCGAACGCCGGCCGGGCCGGCGATATCAGGGGGAAAAACAGTTGGAGGTGGCTGAATGAGTACGTTTGGAAAATATCGCGTCGGGGAAGTGGCCAAGGACTTTGGCTTCCCGACCAAGACGATTACGGAGCTCGTCGGCGAGTTCTTTGACAAGCCGAGAAGCTCCCAGCAGGTGCTGACCGAGGAGCAGCTCAATGTGGTCTTCGACGTGCTGACGCAGCGCAACCAGATCGATTCGCTCGAGCAGGTGTTCGCGGTCGCGCCGGTCAGCGCCGCCGTGGAGACGGCGCCCGAGCCGCAGCCCAAACCCGAGCCGGAACAGCCCCAGGCCGGGGCGAAAAAGGAGCCGGCCGCACAGCCGGCGGCCGGGCAGGCCGACGCGCCCAAGGCTGCGCAGCAGGCGCAGCAGCCCAAAAAGCAGAAACAGGCCGATCCGCCGCGCAAGCGCGAACGCCGCGTGGTCGACACCTCTGCGGTGACGGTCAACACGTCGCGGTTTGACGACGTGGACAATCTTGTCTCCGAGCGGGTGCAGAACTATCAGGGCGGTAAGCAGCGCATCGGCGGCGGCAGGAACAGCCGCGGCGGGAAGAAGAACAACTACCGCGGCTCCAAGTCGCGCAGTGAAGAACAGGAGAAGATGCGCCGTCTCCAGCTTGAGATCGCCAAAAAGACGCCGCTGACCGTCAAGATCCCGGATGAGATCTCCGTCGGCGAGCTGGCCAGCCGGATGAAGAAGACCGGCGCCGAGGTCGTCAAGCAGCTCATCAAGATGGGGATTATGGCTTCGGTTTCGCAGACGATTGACTTCGATACCGCTGCGCTTGTGGCGATGGAATTCGGCTGCAAGGTCGAAAAAGAGATCTTTGTCACCATCGAGGAGAAGCTGATCGACGTCCACGAGGACGATGCGTCCGAGCTTGTCCCGCGCAGTCCGGTCGTGGTTGTCATGGGCCATGTCGACCACGGCAAGACCAGCCTGCTCGACAAAATCCGCCACACCAGCGTTGTCTCCGGCGAGGCCGGCGGCATCACGCAGCACATCGGCGCATATACGGTCGAGATCAACGGCAGCCCGATCACATTCCTCGACACGCCGGGTCACGAGGCGTTCACCTCGATGCGCGCGCGCGGCGCAATGTGCACGGACATCGCCATCCTGGTTGTCGCGGCGGACGACGGCATCATGCCGCAGACCATTGAGGCCATCAATCATGCCAAGGCCGCGAACGTGCCGATCATCGTGGCGATCAACAA
>CAZGBU010000036.1:5523-18555 GCA_964523945.1 uncultured Oscillospiraceae bacterium | reverse complement strand
CCTTTTCTTTTCGGCGCTCAGCCCAGGAGCTCCTGCATGATCTCCGCCAGAGCGGACGGTGTGACTGTGCCGTCGGCCAGGCGGTCGATCATCGCCAGGATCTCGCTGCCGACCGGCGTAATATCAGGCAGTGCGGCAGCGGTTTCGCCGTCGTTCGACTGCATGCGCACCTCAACGCCGTAGCTGTCAAATCCATCCCCGGGACGAGTCAGCAGATAGTAGGTCAGATTCAGCTGTCTGCCGCGCTCGGTGCAGAGGGATGCGCTCCGAATCGGTGTCTTTTCCATGCTCTCATCCTCCTCTCGTGCCATCATTAAAGCACGCGAGTCGGCCTGCGCAAAGCAAAAATCCTCGACACAATTCGACAGTTTTTTTACCAGAAGTGTCCATGGCAGACACATGATCACAACATGTGGTGGATTTTGTGCCGCTCCTGGCGCGAAACCAGTCGGATTCTGTCGAAAAGTTCTTCATCATTTTACCGCTGGCCGGAATAGGTCTGATCTGTTACGATAGGGTGGGAGTTGATGCATCAATGAAACTCGCTTTCACCGGCCTGTGCCGGATGAGCACAGCCGCCCGTCGGATCCTGACCGGCGGACTGCTGGGCTGCTGCACATTGCTTTGGCTGGCTGTGCCGACCGCAATCAGTGCGCTGCCATATTCCGCGCAGACCTATTCACTGTTCCGGCAGGCAGAGGCGCTGGAATCCGGCGCGTCCGTCGTGCTGTTCTGTGCCGTATTTCTGGCTGCATTTGCAGAGGAACGGCTCGGCCGGCGCTGAAAAAATGGGGACGGTCCGATGGCCGTCCCCATTTTTTGTTATTCATTGACATCATGGATCTCGAGTTGAATGCCAAGCTTCATTTGCAGATACGCAATGATCGTCCTCGCACACAGCTCCTGGCTCATCCGCGAGGTGTTGAGCGTCAGATCGTAGTTCAGCTCATCGTCCCAGCGGCGTCCGGTATAGTAGTAGTAGAAGTCCGCGCGCGCCTTGTTCGTCTTTCGGACGGCTTTCTGTGCCTCTTTCTCCGGCAGGCCGGTGTACTGCATCGCCATACGGACACAATCGACAAATTCCGCCTGGATATTGACGTGAATCGCATTTGGGCAGTCCTGCAGCAGATAGTCCGACGCGCGGCCGATGATGACGCATGATTCCTTTTCTGCCAACTCGCGAATCACGCGGGCCTGGTAGTTATACAAGTTCGCATCGGAGACAAAATTCGGGCTTTCCGGCGAAATGAGTTCGCCTGTGAAATTCGGTCCGCCCACGCTGCGCAGCCGCGCGGAGGTCTTTACCTTTTCATCGCTCTGTGCAAAGAGCACCTCGTTGATACCGCTCTCGTCGGATGCCATCCGGATCAGATCGCGGTCGTAATAGGGTATGGCGAGCATCTTCGAGAGCAGCACGCCGATGCTTCTGCCGCCGCTGCCGTATCCTCTTGAAATCGTAATGATGTAGTTGTCCATTGAAACCCCTCCGATCATACGCTATAATGAATGACGGCGACCGCCGCATCCGCGGCTGAATTCCGCGGCGGAGGCCATGCGGCCATCGGGCCGAACTGACAATGTTATCATACATGATTTTATTCTGTAAGCCAAGCAACTTCTTGCGTTTTTCCGGCACACAGGCAGAAGTTTTTTTCTTTTTTCTGCGGCCGGATTTGACTTTTCCCGGAAGGAGGCCGCTGCACCTTGGAACGCCTGACGCATCCCATTCCACCCGTATTTGACGCAGCTTCCAGGCTTCTGATTCTCGGTTCGTTTCCATCCGCCGCCTCACGGGCCGGCATGTTCTTCTATCATCATCCGCGCAACCGGTTCTGGCCGGTGCTCGCTGCGGTGTTCAGCGAGCCTGTCCCCAACAGCATCGAAGAAAAAGAGGCCCTGCTGCTTCGGCACCACATTGCGCTCTGGGATGTGATCGGCACATGTGAAATCGAAGGTTCTGCCGACAGCAGCGTGCGCGATGCCGCGCCGAACGATCTGGGCGTGATTCTCAATGCCGCGCCCATCCGGCGCGTTCTGTGCAACGGCACGCTCGCGTGGAAGCTCTATCAGACCCACTGCGCTGCAGCAATCGGCCTGCCTGCGCAGAAGCTCCCCTCAACCAGCCCGGCCAACGCCGCCTGGTCGCTCGAGCGTCTGATCGAGGTCTGGCGGCCTGCAATCCTGGGCCAATAAAAAGCGCCGGGCGGTGTCCTGTGCGGACGCCGCCCAATCTGTATGCGCTGCATGCGTTATCTGCGTCCGGCTCCGCCGCCGCGGCTGCGGCCGCCGCCGAAACCGCCCCGGGAGCCGCCAAACCCGCCCCCTCTGGGTGCACCGCCCCGGGGGCCGCCGCCCGGTCCGCCGAATCCGCCGCCGCGCGGCGGTCTTGGACCGCGGGGCGGGCGCGGCGGGCGCGGCGGTCTTGGGCCGCGCGGAGGCCGCGGTCCCCGCGGCCAGCCCCAGAACAGCCAGCCGCCGCGACGGCGGCCCACAGCGCTGCCTGCCGTGCACAGCACAACCAGCGCTACCACAACAACTGCAATCACAATCCCAAACATTTGGAAAACCGCCCTTCCCGCCACGGCCGCGGCGTGTGGCGCTGCGCCGCCGCCGAACTGTGCCGGCGGCTGTGCTGTCTGCACCGCGTCCAGATCAATGCTATAGTAGGATTCATACCAGTCCAGCAGAGCGTCCACGGTGTTGATCACAGCCTCGTCGTATCGCCCGGCATCAAAATCATCCCACAGATACGTATTCAAAATGGTTTCCAGGCGGCCAGCCGTCAGCGAATCCTCAATTCCGCTGCCGGCAGCGCACCAGCCCTTTCCCTCGCCCGGCACAAGCAGCAGCACCGTGCCGTTGTTCTCGTCTGCATCGCCAACGCCCCACTGGTTGAACAGCTCATAGGTGTACTCCTCGCTGTCAAGTCCATTGGTCAGAAAATCAATGGTCACAACCGCAATTTCACCGCCGCAGGCTTCCTGCAGGCGGGTGACGCGATCGACGATATCGTTCTCTGTCTCGCTGGAAAGGATATCCGCATCGTCGGTGACATACAGCTGCGACGAGGGCGAGACAACTGCAACTGTACCGCGCGAATCATCGGCGCAGCCGGTCAGCAGCGCGGCCAGTGCGAGCAGCAAAACAAGCAGCCGTTTCATCCGTCGTATCCCTCCAGAGGCTGAACACCGGTCAGCCGGGCAAGCGTGCCGAGCGGGAACGAACCGAGGATCTCCTCGTTGAACGTCCGCACCTGCTCATTATACGCTGGCTGCAGATGCGCAATTCTCTGATCGTAGCTCTGCAGCTCTGCAACATATTCCGAGCGATAGCGCTCATGCAGCTCGGTCAGCGGCATCTGCTGCAGCAGCAGACTGACCGTGTCGGCCTGCGCAGTCAGTTCTTCGTTGGCGGCCTGGCATGCTGCGGCACCCTCTGCCGTCTGCAGCGACGCAGCGGCTGCCGCCAGGTCCGCCGCCGCGGTGTCAAGCGCCTCGTTCTGCCCGGCGTACTGTGCCGCGACCCGCACAAGCCGGTCGGCGTATTCCACGCGGTCGCCGAGCAGCTCGGCGATCGAATAGCCCGTACCGTCGACCCCCTGCTCAAACATGCGCTCGACCGCACTGCGCTGGGCATTGATGCTCCGGTGCGCGCCAAACACGGTGGCTGCCGCACACATGAGCACAACCACCGCCGCAGCAAATCCCGCACTGCGCCAGAGCGCGCTGCTGCGCGCGCGATCAGCCACGGGCCTCGAGCAGCTTCTGCTTCAGCTCGCCCTCGATGCGGCGCAGCTCCGTCTCCGCCTGGGCGCGCTTGGCCCGGCCTTCGGTCTGGATCTGCAGCACCTCGTCGAGCGTGGTGATGAGCTGCTCATTGGTATGCTGAAGCGTCTCGATGTCGACAATGGCACGCTCGGACTCTTTCGCCGTGTCCACGGTCGCAGTATGGAGCATGTCGGCATTTTTCCGCAGCAGTTCGTTGGTCATATCGGTGACGGCACGCTGTGCGGCGATCGCATCCTGCGAATGGCGGATGCCGAGCGCAAGCACCATCTGCGACTTCCACAGCGGGATGGTGTTGACCAGCGAGGTCTGGATCTTCTCGGTCATCAGCGTATTGTTGTTCTGGATCATCCGGATCTGCGGCGCTATCTGCAGCGAGATCACGCGCGTCAGCTCCAGATCGTGCAGCTTTTTCTCAAAGCGCTGGCACTGGTTTTCAAAGTCGTTGGCTGCCTGCGCATCCTCAGCCAGTCCGGATTTCTGCGCTTTCTCGCGCAGCTCCACAAGCGTCGTGGTACGCTCCTGCTCAAGCTTCATGCGGCCGGCAAGAATGTACATGGTCAACTGCTTGTAGTATTCCAGATTGCGATCGTACATCTGATCGAGCAGCGCAACATCCTTCATCAGTGTAATCTGGTGGTTTTCCAGCTGCTCGGCGATCTTGTCGACATTGGCTTCCACTTTTTCATATTTTGTTTTCATATTTTCGATGGAGTTCGCCGCCTTGCGGAAGAAGCCGAAAATGCCTTTTGGCTCCTCCTGGGCATCGAAGCCCTTGAGCTCGCCGACCAGATCTGTGACCATGTCGCCGATCTGCCCCATGTCCTTGGTGCGCACCGACTCAAGCGCATGCTCGGAAAAATCGGCGATATTCTTCTGCGCGGCCGCGCCGTACTGCAGGACCTGATTCGACTCAGTCAGGTCGATTTTCTGGGCAAATTCCCGGACCGCCTGCTGCTCCGTCTCGGAGAGCTTTGCCATTTCCGCATCGGGACCGGCATCCGGCTGCTCGGCCTGCGCTGCCGGCGCGGCAGGCACCGGCGCAGCCGGCGCACTTGTCAGATCGGGAGCCGTCGTCAGATCAGGGGTCAGCGTCAGTTCGGGAATCTTATTGATCTCATCCATAGCTGTTTTCTCCTTTTTATCGTTACGTCAGGATTTGAAATCTGTTTCATCGGTCAGGCCGCTCGCACGAAGCATCTGCTCCATCACCGCGATGTCGGCTGTGATGTCCATCGTCTCGCTGGCGAACAGCGCATCGAGCTGGCGGCGGAATGCGACGGCAACTTGGCCGAGCAGCTGTTCGATCCGTTCCATGGCGAGCTTGACATTTTCGCCCTCGCCGCTCTTGCGCAGCCGCGCGTATCGCTCAAGCAGCCCAAGCGTCGTCGGAAGGTAATAGTTCAAGAAGCGCCGCAGCTGCGGCAGCTTGTCCGGGCTTGCCTCGAGCTCGGCCAGGATGCGTCCGCCGAGCGACTCGATCTCGGCAAGCTGCGTGCACACCCCGGGATCTGGAATCTCACTGCCAAGCGAGCGCATCCGGCGCAGCGACGTGCGCGCTTCCCGGATGGCGTCATCGAGCGCTTTGTCGCCGGTGTCGGGCTCGCGTTCAATCTCAACAGCCTTCGGCGGAAACTTCAACCGCAACACAACATAGGCCAGCGCCGAACAGGCCGCGCACAGGAGCAGATGCCACGGCCGGTAGAGCGGCCCGACCAGCCCCCAGATCAGCCAGACTGCGCCAAACCCCCAGATCGGGATCGACGAATGCTTTTTTACCTGCCGGTACAGTCGGCACCACCGCCTTTCCGCCACGCTCAGCCTGGCTTTTGTCATTTTATTGTATCGCTTCTGCCCAGCTAAGTCAAGGAATATCGGGCTTTCGGTTGACACCGTTCGGGTTTTGCTGTATAGTGATGGATATTACTGTTTTCTTATGCAAAAGGAGCGATTGTTATGCTGACGCTTGGCGATTTTCGGGCCGCCCGCGACCTGCTGAACGGGGTTCTGCTGGATACCAGCCTGGTCTACAGCCCTTATTTTTCTAAATCCACCGGGAACCAGGTCTACCTGAAGCCGGAGAATCTTCAGATTACCGGCGCATACAAGGTGCGCGGCGCCTGCTTTAAGATCAGCACGCTCACAGAGGAGGAAAAAGCCTGCGGCCTGGTGACGGCCTCGGCCGGCAACCACGCCCAGGGCGTTGCGTTTGCCGCAAAGAACGCCGGCATCCGTGCGACGATTGTCATGCCGACAACCACGCCGCTCGTCAAGGTCAACAACACACGCGACTACGGCGCTGAGGTCGTGCTCGAAGGCGCCTGCTTTGACGACGCTGCCGCTGTCGCCCAGCGTCTGGCCGAGGAGGAGGGGCTGACCTACGTCCATCCGTTCAACGACCTGGCCGTCGCGACCGGTCAGGGCACCATCGCCTATGAAATTTTCAAAGATCTGCCCGATGTCGACTGCATTCTCGTTCCGATCGGCGGCGGCGGCCTGGCTGCCGGCGTATCGACGCTGACAAAGCTGCTCAATCCGGGCGTTAAGGTCATCGGCGTCGAGCCGTCCGGTGCCGCGTCGATGAAAGCCGCGCTTGAGGCCGGCCACCCCGTCACGCTCGACCACGTCGATACGATCGCCGACGGCGTCGCCGTCCGTACCGTCGGCGACAAGGTCCTGCCGTACATCCAGCAGAACGTTGACGACATCATCACCATCGACGACAATGAACTCGTTGAGGTATTCCTCGACATGATGGAGAAGCACAAGATGATCGTTGAGAACTCCGGTCTTCTGACCGTCGCCGCGCTCAGCCATCTCGACTGCAAGGGCAAAAATGTCGTCTCTGTGCTCTCTGGCGGCAATATGGATGTCATCACAATGTCGTCGCTTGTGCAGATGGGCCTGTTTGACCGCGGGCGTGTGTTCTCGTTCTCGGTGCTGCTGCCGGACCGCCCGGGTGAACTGGTGCGCGTTGCACAGATTGTCGCCGGTCAGCAGGGCAATATCATCAAGCTCGATCACAACCAGTTCGTCTCGATCAACCGGCAGAGCGCCGTGGAGCTGAAGGTTACGCTCGAGGCGTTCGGCCATGCGCACAAAAATGCGATCATGCAGGCGCTGGCCGAGGCCGGCTACGAGGCACGGCTTGTCGGCGCGTCCGACCTCTGGTAAACACATCCGGGGCCGCCCGGTTGGGCGGCCCCGGTATCAGAAGCGGCGCGGGCAGGTCTGCGCAGGTTGAGAGCTTTCCCCCTGCCCGCCGAAACGCCGCGTAACCATTTCTATGCGCCACGGCGCGCCGCGGTGCGTCTTTGCGCCAAATTTCTCACAGGAGGAGCCCCATGATCAAAATTGCCCCCTCGATTCTCTCCGCCGATTTCGTCAATCTCGAACGCGACATCCGCCATGTGATCCAGACCGGGGCAGACTATATCCATGTCGACGTGATGGATGGGCTGTTTGTGCCGAATATTACGATCGGGATCCCGGTCGTTGCTGCGATCCGGCGCATTGCCGATGTCCCGCTCGACGTGCATCTGATGATCGACCGGCCGGCACGCTATGTCGACGCATTCTGCAGTGCCGGCGCCGACATTTTGACGCTGCATGCGGAAGCTGACAGCGCGGAAAACACAGCTGCGGCGCTGCAGCGCATCCGCGAAAACGGTGTACGCGCGGCCGTTTCGATCAAGCCGCGAACCCCGGTCGAAACGGCGATGCGCTTTCTCCCGCTGTGCGATCTCATTCTGGTCATGACGGTCGAGCCAGGCTTCGGCGGGCAGTCGTTCATGGCTGATATGATGCCGAAAGTGCGCGCGCTGCGCGAAGCGATTGACCGTACAAACCCCGCCTGCGAGCTTGAGGTGGACGGCGGCGTCAATCTTCAGACCGCTCCGGTGTGCATCGCCGCCGGCGCAAATGTACTTGTCGCCGGCAGCGCCCTGTTCCGCGCCGACGACACCGGCGCGTTCATCCGGTCGGTCCGCACGGGAGGTAAAGCGATTGAATCTGCGTGAAATCCAGCTGGACGCCGCCCAGGCGCTCCGGCAGAGCCAGCGCTCGCCTCTGCACGACACGCTGATTCTCTTCGCTATGTCCAACCTGACAGCGCTGGTTATCAGCCTTCTGTACTATGCGCTTGACCGGGCGGTGGCGGGTGTCGGCGGCGGCATTGATGCCGCCGGGGCGCGCACCGCATATTCGATGGCAAACGCCGCACTGTATATTCTCTCGATTGCGGCCAACCTCGCCGCCGCTGTGCTCTCGTTCGGCTATTGGGGCGTGATGCTTCGGCGCGTGCGGCGCGAGCCGGTGAGCGGGCGCGATCTGTGGCGCGGATTTCGGATGGTGCTGCGCGTGATCGCGCTGTCGCTGCTCACGACAATCCAAATTGCGCTCTGGTCCATGCTGCTGGTGATTCCTGGCCTGGTTGCGTTCTACCGCTACCGTTTTGCGGTGCTGATCCTGTATGACCATCCGCAGATGACAGCATTACAGGCGCTGCGCGAGTCGATCCGGCGCACGCGCGGTCGAAAACTGACCCTGCTGCGCATGGATCTGCGCTTCTGGTATTACTATATTCCTCTGTTTGCGGCAGCGCTGCTGATGAATATCGATACAATCGCCCTGCTGTTTGACTTCTGGGGTATTCCAAGCTTTCTGGTGCTCAGCTATGCGCAGACGCTTGCTATCTATGCCGCCGGCATCGTGCTGACCGGTATCGTAACATGCTGGAAGCAGGCGCATGCAACGGCGTCCATCGCCGCGCTCTATGCGCACTGGGCCGCGCAGGATGAGGCCGAACCGATGCCGGTCTGATCTGACAAAAAAGGCACTCCGACCCAGTCGGAGTGCTTTTTGTTATCCCTCGATGCAGTTTGTGCCGCGCTCGAGCGCAACCGTGCCGGTGCGCACCAGCTCCAGAATGCCGAAGCTGCGCAGCAAATCGAGCAGCGCGACCGCCTTGCCATGGTCGCCGGTGATTTCGACGGTCAGCGTCTGCGCGCCGACGTCAACAATCTTCGCCCGAAAAATCGAGACGATCTGGATAATCTCATCACGCGTCTCACGATCCTCCGCCCGAAGCTTGACCAGTATCAGCTCGCGGCGCACCGAATCGGCATTGTTGAGCACCTTGACCGAAATCACGGGCAGCAGCTTGCTCAGCTGGCTGGCAATCTGCTGGATCATTTCGTCGTCGGTGTGGACGATGATCGTCATACGGGAAATCGTCTCATCGTCCGTCTCGCCGACGGCAAGCGAGACAATATTAAAGCCCTTGCGCGAGAACATCCGGGTAACCTGGCTCAGGACACCGGCGCTGTTCTCAACCAGAACGGAAAGGATCTGATATCTCACGGTCATGTTCATTTCCTCCTCACTCGAGAATGAAGCCCGTCAGCGGCGCGCCGCCGGGCACCATCGGCCGGACGACCTCGTCAATGTTCAGCATGCAGTCGATCACGGCAGCCGTACCGCCGGCAATGGCTGCACGCAGCGCCTCTTCGAACTCTGCCGCATTTGTCACGCGGTAGCCGGGCAGGCCGTAGGCCTCTGCCAGCCGGACGAAGTCCGGCCCGCGGTCCAGCGTCGTCTCGCTGTAGCGCTTTTCATACAGCAGCGTCTGCCACTGGCGCACCATGCCAAGGGTGCCGTTGTCAAACACAACCGTGATCACCGGGATGCCATAGTGCTGGCTGGTGGCCAGTTCGTGACAGTTCATGCGGAAGCATCCGTCTCCGGTCGTATGGATGACGATCTTTGACGGGTCGCCGACTTTCGCGCCCATCGCCGCGCCATAGCCGAAGCCCATCGTCCCGAATCCGCCGGAGGTGATGAGCTGCCCGGGCCGGCGGTAGGTGTAGAACTGCGCCGACCACATCTGGTGCTGGCCGACATCGGTGACAATTGTGGCCTCGCCGTTCGTCACCCGTTCAATCGTCTGGAGGATCTCAAACGGTTCAAGCCCGCTCTCACGCTTATACGGCTCTGTGACGAGCGAACGGATATACGCGACCCATTCTCCATGCTCCTGCTGCGCCACGCGCGGCAGCAGCTTGCCGAGCACCTGCTTGGCGTCGCCGATCAGCGGGCGGTAGGCCGGGACATTCTTCCCGATCTCGGCCCGGTCGATGTCGAGGTGAATGATCTTTGCGCCGGCAGCAAACGTCTCCGGATTGAGCGCAACGCGGTCGGAAAAACGCGTGCCGACAGCCAGCAGCACATCGCACTCACTCAGTGCAACATTGACAGCCTTGCGCCCATGCATGCCCGCAAAACCCATAAACAGCCGGTGGTCGCCTGGCACGGCGCCCAGGCCCATAATGGTCGAGCAGACAACTGCGTCGAGCCGCTCTGCCATGGCAAGCACCTCCGCGCACGCACCGGAACGGATGACGCCGCCGCCCACCAGCACAACAGGCCGCTTGGCGCCGGAGAGAATTTCGACAGCCTTATCGATGCACTCAGGCTTTGTCGCGGTGGACTTAAAGCCGCGCTCGAACCGTTCGCACAGCGTGCGCAGATGACCATGCTGCGCGTGCTGCTCTTTCGGCAGCGGCGTATAGTCGGCCTCTTCCGCTGTGACGTTCTTCAGAATGTCGATCAGGACCGGGCCGGGCCGGCCCGCAGCGGCCAGATAAAACGCCTCGCGCACGATATCGGCCAGCTTTGTCACATCGTCGACCAGATAAGTCGCCTTGGTGATCGGCATGGCAATGCCGGTGATGTCAACTTCCTGAAATGCGTCCTTGCCCAGCAGATTCTCGGACACGTTGCAGGTAATAAACACCACTGCCGACGAGTCATAGTACGCCGTGGCGATCCCCGTCGTCAGATTGGTCGCGCCCGGGCCGGACGTCGTCATGCACACGCCGGTTTTGCCGGTGGCCCGGAAATAGCCGTCGGCCGCGTGGGACGCGCCCTGCTCATGGCTGGTCAGATAGTGGCGGATGCGGTCGCGATAGTCGTACAGTGCGTTGTAGACATTCAGAATTGTGCCACCCGGGTAGCCGAAAATCGTATCGACCCCCTGCTCCACCAGGCATTCAAGCAGGATCTTTGCGCCAGACAGTTTCATGAAACCAACTCCTCCTTTGTTTGGGGTAAAAAAAGACGCCCCAAACGAACTCGTTTAGGACGAAGAGATACTCTCCGCGATACCACCTAATTTCCCGGAAACCGGGCACTCTGTCCCACACCGGAGTATGGGCTTTCCTGTAACGGCGGAACAGCCGGCGCAGCCTACTGTCTTTCAGCTGGCAGCTCAAGAGCGACATTCAGCACCGTGGAATCCGGGCTTGCACCGACCGCCCGGTCTCTGCAATTCGTCTCAGCGCGTACTTTTCTCCGTCATCGCTTTTTGGGTTATTCTTGGGATACCCCACAGGCCATTCGCCTGCTTATCCGTTATTCTACCAGCCGCAGCGGCCAAATGCAAGCGCTTTTCCCGCATCCTGCAAACAATTTTCTGCCGCTTTCTCTGCGAATTCTTATGCATAGTGTGCAGATTATGGCTCCGCTGTGCCGTTTTTCCCGCTGCGACCAAGCCGTGCGCGCAAATCCGCATACAGCAGCCGGAAATCGGCCAGTGTCCGGTCCAGGATGCCGCTGGAGTGGATATTGACGCCGATCATGCAGAGCACCGGGCCGAGGATCAGGCCGAACACCCCCCACAGCTTCCAGCCAATGAACGCGCACACCAGCCCCAGAAACGGCGAGCGGCGGAACCGCGCGCCGAGCAGCCGCCGCCCAGCGATGTTGCGCGCGAGAAATACAACTGCGTACAGCAGTACCAACGCAAGACCACGCAGCCAGTCGCCGGAAGAAAAGCAGATCAGGCTCCAGGGAATCAGGATTGCGCCGCTTCCAACATACGGGAGGAAATCCAATACACCCATCAGAAGCGCCAGAATGGCCGCATATTCAATCCGAAGCAGCAGAAGCCCCGCCAGATTAATCAGTGCAACAATAAGCGACAGCGCGAACGACGCCATCAAATACCCACCGAACGCCTGCCGCAGGAGTTTCAGGACGCGCAGAACCGGCCGCATCCCCTCGCCCTGCAGCGCGTCGCGTACGCGGATATGCATCTTTTCAAAATCGCAAAGGATAAAATAGGTGCCCATCACCAGCGCAATCACAAACAGCAGTGCCGTCGGGATCATTCTGGCCGCGTCGGTCGCCAGCTCGATCAGGCGGTCGGAGAGCGGCTCAAGCAGGCCGGCAAGCGTTGAGGATACAGCCGAAAACAACGAGTTGAGATTGCCGCGCAGCAGCGGGCTGCCAAACAGCAAAACAAACCGGTCTTGCAGGCCGTCAAACGTATTCTGCGCACTGGCAACCAGGTCCTGCCAGCTGTTGGCCAGGCTGATCAGTTCTGTAGCCGTGAGATAAACCAGCCAGGCAATCAGTACCATCAGCACCAGGAACGAGACGATGACCAGCACCAGACTGACGGCGCGGCGCGGCAGATGCGTCTTGCGGCAGACCGCACCGACAATCGGGTTGAGCACCCATGAAAAAAAATACGCCAGGAAAAACGGCAGCAGCAGCCAGAACAGCCAGACACCAAGCGTCAGCACGAGCACAATGGTGCAGATGATGACCGCCGAACGGATTGCAATTCGTTTGTACAGGCCGCTGTCGCGCTCCATCCCGGATCCCTCCTGCGCTTTTGATGAGGCTATTATACCACGGCACGCGCATGCGCGCAACGATCCACGTCGGATTTTGCGTGCAAAAAGCACGGGGCCGTTTCTTGCCGGGACAGGTCCCGACCGTTTATGCCGGGTGGAATAGCCGGGACGCATTTTGCACAGACTTTGCAAAAGGAGGCAATGCCATGAGCCGAAAAAGCCTGTGCCGCGGCCGGAAAAAGAAAAATTCTACGTCGCCGACCCGCCGCTGCCGGACCTGACAGACGACGTCGTATCCGCGCAGGAGATGACTGGGGCCGTACCTGTTCTGCCGCCGGAGGAAACCGGCGCAGAGCGCAGCCAGATGCTGCCGGGCGAGCGCTTTCCGCTCGACGAACAAACGCAGCTCTGAGCGCATAGGATAACGCGGGACGAAACCGTCCCAAATCCAAACTGGAGGCAGATCCTATGTGCTGCGATCTCTGTAGTCTGCTCGGCTGCAACACGTCCGACAGCGTCAGGTTCCCGTCGTTTGTTCTGGGGACCTCCACCGGCTGCTCCGGCACCGTTGCCGGCACATCCACTGGCTGCTGCGGCTGCTCCGGCAA
>CAZGBU010000036.1:2462-5423 GCA_964523945.1 uncultured Oscillospiraceae bacterium | reverse complement strand
GCTGCTGCGGCTGCTCCGGCAACGTAGCCGGCACGTCCAACTGCTGCTGCAGCAACTGCTGCGACTAACAGCCAGCAGCGCCGCCGCTTGCGGCGGCGTACATATCCAGCCAATCTGCCGCGGCTGCGCGGGGCGATAAGCCCCGCGCAGCCGCTTTGTCCGGTTATCCGGTTATTTTTCCAACAAACGGCGCCGCAACCCACGCGCGTTTTGTGACGATGAAATATTGCATTTCCACGCCTGCAATGCTATAGTTATTCTACTGTTTTAAATCAGCAGGAGGTAATGCGATCATGGCAACCATGTACTATGAGAAAGACTGCGACGTCTCCGTTCTGAACGGCAAGACCATCGCCATCATCGGCTACGGCTCACAGGGCCACGCCCATGCGCAGAATTTGCGCGACTCCGGCTGCGAGGTCATCATCGGCCTGCGCCCGGGCAAGTCCTGGGCCAAGGCAGAAGAGGACGGCTTTGCAGTCTACACCGTCGCAGAGGCGACGAAAAAGGCTGACATCATCATGATCCTGATCAACGATGAGCGCCAGGCCGAGCTGTACAACGAATCCATTGCGCCGAACCTGACCGAGGGCAAAGCCATCGCGTTCGCGCACGGCTTCAACATCCGCTATCAGCTCATTGTTCCGCCGGCCGGCGTCGACGTGTTCATGGCTGCGCCGAAAGGCCCGGGCCATACCGTCCGCAGCCAGTATGTCGCCGGCAAGGGCGTTCCGTGCCTGATCGCCGTCGAGCAGAACGCCACCGGTAATGCCTATCGCATCGCCCTTGCCTACATTGCGGCCATCGGCGGCGCGCGTGCCGGTATCATGGAGACGACGTTCCACGATGAGACCGAAACCGATCTGTTCGGCGAGCAGACCGTCCTGTGCGGCGGCGTTGTCGACCTGATGCGCTGCGGCTTTGAGGTGCTTGTAGAAGCCGGTTATGAGCCGGAGAACGCCTACTTTGAGTGCATCCATGAGATGAAGCTGATCGTCGACCTGATCAACAAGGGCGGCGTTGCGGCGATGAACTACTCGATCTCCGACACGGCCGAGTTCGGCGAGTATGTCTCCGGCCCACGTGTCATTCCGCACGAAGAGACTAAGGCCCGGATGCGCGAAGTGCTCTCCGACATTCAGGACGGCACCTTTGCCGGCCGCTGGATTGCTGAGAACAAGAACGGCCGCACGTTCTTCAACTCCAAGCGTGCCCAGCTCGCCAAGCATCCGATGGAGGTCGTCGGCAAGCAGCTGCGCGACAATATGCTCTGGAAAAACGACGCGAATCTCGACAACGCTTCCAATTGATTTCCCCTTTGGGGGTATTTGAGAAAGGAGAGTCTTCCATGTCTGTTTCCATGCGCAAGGCTGTGGCAGCCGTCAAAGATCTGTTCGAGAGCAACAACTATCGTTACAGTTACGATGAAGGTGAAAACAAAATCCATGCGAAGTTTAACCTGTCCAAGACGAAGCTTGGCGAAGTCGACATCTTCATCCGTATCCGTCCCAGTTCGTCAGACGCAGACAACGCACGTCTGATCATCTCTCATGGCCAGATCAGCCTGCACGGCGATAAGGACTGCATGGCCGGGCTGTGCGAGTATATCACCCGCGCGAACTATGGTCTAAATATCGGCAACTTTGAGATGGATCACTCCGACGGCGAGCTTCGTTACAAGGTCTCCATCAATTGCGTTGACGCGCTTCCGGGTGAGGATGCGCTCGAAGATCTGATTACAATACCGGTTACTATGTTCAATAAATATGGCAACGGCATGCTCGCTGTCAGCATGGGAATGGTTTCCCCAGCTGACGCCTGCAAGCAGGCTGAATCCTGAGCGGCTCACGGCACAGCCGCAATGACAGGGAACGGGTTCGGAGCTTTGGCTCCGAACCCGTTTTTATCCGTCGATGCGGTGCATCTCGAAGGAGATCTCGTATTCGCGCTGGGTCAGGCCATCAAACACAGGGACATCCGCACTGCTCGGGTCCGAATGGATATCGTAGGTCAGCCGCCAGCCGAGCAGGCTCCATTCCAGCGAGCCCTCGGAGAAGGTTTCAAAGCGCTCCAGCACTTCGGTATGATTCGGCAAATGCACAGATATGATATTGCTGTCCGCCCAGGCAAGCGCCATCGCCGAGAGCAGAATCGCCGAAGCGCCGTCCTGGTTTGCGTATCGGCCGGGGAAAGCGCTGGAGAACGCCCGCGCATATGACACACCAGTCACCACGCCATCCGTTGTCTCAATCTCCAACAGGAACGGGCCGCCGCCGTCAAGCGCTGACCCGGCATCAATCAGCAGCGTGCCGTCCCTCTGCAACGCAGCGGTCGGCATGTCATAGTAACGCGCGAGCTGGTTGTAGTTCTCCGCGAATTCCTCCGCCGTCAGCGCGCCGCGATGGATGGGCATTCCGGCAACAAGGATGACCAGAAGGTCGGCCACCAGAACTGCGGCCCAGGCTCCGAGATACTTCACGACCTCCCGGCGCCGCTCATGAAACAAGATGGTGCACTCCTCGTCACAGGATGCTCCCTTATCATTCACCGCCCGATACGACCGCCAGTTGCAGATCACACTGATGAGAGGGATGCAGCCGCCGTTGCCATACACGAATACGCTCATCTCGCGCCAGAGCGCCTCGCCGTAGGTCAGCCGCCGGCCGTCGACATGCTCCACATACAACCCCAGCAGCCATTTGCCCGGTGTGGTACGGAAGCGCGAGAGCAGCAGCGCCCCCACCGGCGCCCACACCACCCACGACATCGCGCCGATCAGCGCGTTGACCATTATGCTCCACGACGGCAGGCCCGTTGTCAGAGCCCGGGTATTCACATGGAACACCAGCTCAAGCAGCGCCGTCACCACAAGCCCGCCCAGGCTCACATCCAGCGCCCGGGCAAAATAGCGCCGCCACGGCTCGCGCACCGGATAAACACGGTCGGAAGCCGGAACAGCCG
>CAZGBU010000036.1:0-2362 GCA_964523945.1 uncultured Oscillospiraceae bacterium | reverse complement strand
CAGCCGCCGCTCGATCGCCCCGTCCATGTCTGCCGTTCCGGTTTTCAGTGCGCGGATATCGTCGAGCGGAAAGCCCAGCCGGCGCAGCAGGTTGATTTTCATCAACAGCGCGACATCGCTTTCACTGTAATCGCGGTAGCCGTTTGGCTGCCGCTCCGGTGTGATCAGCTCCTCGCGCTCATAGAAGCGGATGTTGCTCCGGTCCAGCCCCGTGCGCTGCTCTACCGCCCGGATGTTCATACCCATACCTCCCTCCCAATGGTTTTCTGCCCTGAGTGTAAGGTGTAAACCAGGTTTACAGTCAAGGACTTTTTCTCATTTCACCGGATTTTCTGCTTTGACGCAGCCGTCTGCCGCCCCGCTGAGCCGAACCAATACCGGCGCATGCCCGACAGCCGGGAGAAAGACATCCAGCAGGTCACGGGTGCGCAGCCGGATGCTTGATGTGTTGATGCTTGGGTGACAGCCGAAATATTCACTGCCGAGCAGCTCCTCGTCGATCAGCAGCTGCACGGCGCCGGCCCGGTCGTTCATCAGGCCGGTGACGCTCACAGACCCGGGCGTCAGATCAAGCAGGCGCTCCATATCTTCCGCCGAACCGAACGAGAGCCGCGCCGAGCCAATCTGCGCCGACAGCTCCTTGGTGCGAAACGGTTTATCCCCCGGCATCAGCAGCAGATAGAATGCAGTCTTCTGCCGGTTGCACAAAAAAAGGTTTTTGCAGATGGCAATCCCCAGCGCCTCATCGATGGCGCGGCAGTCCTCCATGGTATCGACTGCCTCATGATCCACGCGCCAGTAAGCAATGCCTAGCCGGTCGAGCAGATCGTAGACGCGGCGCTCTTTTTCCAGCCGGCCCGCGCCGTCCACAGGCCGGCCAATATACAGTTCCAACACGCTGCAACGTCCCTTCTTTCTCATAAGATATTGTTATGATATCAAATATCAGGCCGGTTCGGAAGCATATGGCCGCATTTTTCTTGCGGATTCGCCCGCGCTGTGCTATCATACAACAAACTGATCTGTGAAGGAGGAGCTCTCATGCTCTCTGACCATGTAACCCGCGGTGTCGAGCGCGCCCCGAACCGCAGCCTGTTCTATGCGCTCGGCCTGACCGAGGAGGAGCTTTCTCGCCCGCTGATCGGCGTGGTTTCGTCGTACAACGAGATTGTACCCGGTCATATGAATCTCGACAAAATCGCCGATGCAGTCAAAGCCGGTGTGCGCGCCGCCGGCGGCACGCCGATCGTCTTTCCTGCCATCGCCGTGTGCGACGGCATTGCAATGGGGCACATCGGCATGAAATACAGCCTGGTCACTCGCGATCTGATCTGTGACTCGACCGAGGCCATGGCCATTGCCCACCAGTTCGATGGGCTGGTCATGATTCCGAACTGCGATAAAAATGTGCCCGGCCTGTTGATGGCCGCCGCACGGATCAATATTCCAACCATCTTCTGCTCGGGCGGACCGATGCTGGCCGGCCGGCTGACCGATGGCCGCCGCACCTGCCTGAGCCACATGTTCGAGGCCGTCGGGTCTTACCATGCCGGCAAGCTCGACGAGGCCGGCGTGCGCGAATACGAGAAAAACTGCTGTCCAAGCTGCGGGAGCTGCTCCGGCATGTACACGGCCAACTCCATGAACTGCCTGACCGAGGCCATCGGCATGGCGCTGCGCGGCAACGGCACGATTCCCGCGCCGTACTCGGCGCGCCTGCGTCTGGCCAAGCACACCGGCATGCAGATTATGGAGCTGGTCAAGCAGGACATCCGCGCGCGCGATATCATGACCGCGCGCGCGTTTGAAAATGCGCTGGCCATGGATATGGCGCTCGGCTGCTCAACGAATTCGATGCTCCACCTGCCCGCCATTGCGCACGAGGCCGGCGTCACGATCAATCTCGACATCGCCAACGAAATCTCCGCGCGCACGCCGAATCTGTGCCACCTCGCGCCGGCCGGCGAGACGTATATGGAGGATCTTGAGCGCGCCGGCGGCGTCTGGGCCGTGATGAAAGAGCTGACGAAGAAGAACCTGCTCCACACCGATCTGCTGACCGTCACCGGCAAAACCATCGCCGAGAACCTCGCCGGCGTGGAGAACCTGGATCCAGAAACCATCCGCCCGGTGGAAAATCCGTTCTCCGATTATGGCGGCATCGCCGTGCTGCGCGGCAACCTGGCCGCCGACGGATGCGTCGTCAAGCGCAGCGCCGTCGCACCCGAGATGATGGTGCACGAGGGGCCAGCGCGCGTGTTCGACTCGGAGGAAGAAGCGATCGAGACCATTTACGCCGGCGGCATCCAGCCGGGCGACGTCGTCGTCATCCGCTACGAAGGACCCAAGGGCGGCCCCGGCA
>CAZGBU010000035.1:14960-18887 GCA_964523945.1 uncultured Oscillospiraceae bacterium | reverse complement strand
AACCTTTTTCAGGTTTTTCATTGGGATTTCCTCCTTTATTATTTTCCGGCGTTGCCGACCCCCTACCCACCTTGCGGCAGGCGGCAAACCGACAGCGCCATCATCTGCGGGTATCATAACCTACCCGGCCGCAATCGTCAAGGCGTTTTGCGGTTTTGTAACAATGCTGTAATGTTCGTCCCCATGCAGCAGATTTCGCTCTGATTCGCGCGTATATACATTATAATTACATTTTGGGAAAACTCAAATCAGCCCGTCTGTGGACGCATTCCGTGCGGCTTTCTGGCATTCATAAACAATTCACAAAATATTTTAGCACTCTCCTCTTGACATTGCTAACTCGTGGTGGTACAGTAGCGTTAGCAAAAAAAGATTGCGAGTGCTAAGCCGCAGCACCGTCAGAGGATGTGAGGGTATGGAATTGACCGAGCGGCAAAGGCAGATTCTTCGCGCCATTGTGGAACACTATGTCCGCACCGCTGAGCCGGTCGGCTCCAAAACCATCGCGGAGACGCCCGGCGTGAACTTCTCTTCCGCAACCATTCGCAACGAGATGGCCGCGCTGACCGAGGCCGGACTGCTCGAGCAGCCGCACACTTCGGCCGGTCGTGTCCCGTCTCCTGCCGGTTACCGGCTTTACGTCGACGAGCTGATGCAGGACTACAGCCTGTCCATCGACGAAACAAAGAGCCTCAACGCCGCAATGGAAATGAAAATGCAGCAGTTTGACCAGGTCATGGCGCAGGTCGGCAAACTGGTCAGTCAGGTAACCAATCTGCCTGCCTATGTCGCCGCGAGTCACACCGCTGCCGCCACTGTCAAAAAGTTTGAGGTCGTTGCCGCCGACGCAAACAGCTTTATCCTCGTCGTCATGACAAACACCGACGAGATCAAAAACAAGCTGATCCGCGTTCCGGTTGCGGCAGATGAACAGGATCTGAAGCTGCTGTCTGCTGTGCTCAATGCCAGCCTGACCGGCATGACTGTCGAGCAGTTCACGCCCGAGGCCCTCTCCCGCGTGAGCGCCGCGGCCGGCACCAGTGCCAGTCTGATTCCCGTTATTTGGGACTTTACAACATCTGTGCTGCACGAGCAGAACAAAAACGAGGTCTTCCTGACCGGGCAGGCCCGCCTGCTTGGCCAGCCCGAATATCGCGATATTGACAAAGCACAACAGCTGCTCAGCACACTCGACGAGGACACGATCTCCAATCTGCCCGCGCTCAAGAGCGACAGTCCGATGCAGATTCTCGTCGGGCCGGAAAACGTGGCCGAGGAACTGCGCGACACCAGCGTCGTCATAACAAGCTTCGACATTGGCGACGGGATGAAAGGCATGATCGGCGTGCTCGGCCCGCAGCGGATGGATTACGCCCAGGTTGCAGCGCGGCTGAGTTACTTTGCCGAGAATCTCGGCAGAATGTTTGCAAAGCCGGAACTGCCGCCGAGCAAGGATCCGGATAAGGAGGTTTAGACCATTCATGGCGAAAGAAAACAAGCCGGTTGAGCCGGTGCAGGAGCAGGAACAGGGAGAACAGGCCGAGGCTGAGACCGAGGTTGTCGAAAGCTCTGTGCAGGAACTCTCCGAACTCGACCGGGCAAAAGCGGATCTTGCCGCTGAACACGACAACTACCTGCGGCTTGCCGCAGAATACGATAACTTCCGGAAGCGAAGCGCCAAGGAGCGCGAGAGTCTCTATACCGAGGCCAAGGCCGATGCGGTCGCCAAGTTTCTGCCGGTGTACGACAATCTCGAGCGGGCACTCGCCCAGCAGACTGCTGACGCGGCCTATAAAAAAGGCGTTGAGCTGACAATGCAGGGCCTGAAAGAGATCCTCGAAAAACTCGGCGTCACCGCCTTTGGCGAAGTCGGTGAGGCGTTCGATCCCGTCCGGCACAACGCGGTGATGCACTGCGAAGACGAATCCGTTCAGGAAAACACAATCGTTGAGGTGTTCCAGCGCGGATTTGCCGTTGGCGATAAGATCGTCCGGTTCGCGATGGTCAAAGTCGCCAACTGAATCTTTTAACTTTATCATTTTTGTAGAATCTGCGTTTGCATTTTTATAGGAGGAAATTACAATGAGCAAAATGATCGGTATTGATCTGGGTACTACCAACAGCTGTGTTGCTGTGATGGAGGGCGGCGAGCCCGTCGTCATCCCCAATGCGGAAGGCAACCGCACCACCCCGTCCGTCGTCGCGTTTTCCAAGACCGGCGAACGTATGGTCGGTCAGGTTGCAAAGCGCCAGGCCGTCACCAACCACGACCGCACCATCTCCTCGATCAAGCGTGAGATGGGCAGCAACTACAAGGTCACCATCGACAACAAGTCCTACACGCCGCAGGAGATCTCCGCGATGATCCTGCAGAAGCTCAAAGCGGACGCCGAGGCCTATCTTGGTTCTTCTGTGACTGAGGCCGTCATCACCGTCCCTGCCTACTTTACCGACGCACAGCGCCAGGCGACCAAGGATGCCGGTAAAATTGCCGGCCTGGAGGTCAAACGTATCATCAACGAGCCGACTGCCGCGGCGCTGGCCTATGGCCTTGATAAGGAAAATGAGCAGAAGATCATGGTCTACGACCTCGGCGGCGGCACGTTCGATGTCTCGATCCTCGAGATCGGCGACGGTGTCATCGAGGTGCTCGCCACGGCCGGCAACAACCGTCTCGGCGGCGACGACTTCGACGAGTGTATCATCCAGTACCTGATCTCTGAATTTAAGAAGTCCGACGGCATTGATCTGTCCGGCGACAAGGTTGCCATGCAGCGCCTGAAGGAAGCAGCTGAAAAGGCAAAGATCGAGCTTTCCGGCGTCACTTCCTCGAATATCAACCTGCCGTATATCACCGCCGACGCCAATGGCCCGAAGCACCTTGACGTCACGCTGACGCGCGCAAAATTCAATGAACTGACCTCCCATCTGGTCGATGCGACGATGGAGCCGGTCCGCCAAGCCATGTCCGATGCGGGCGTGACCGCCTCTGACCTGTCGAAGGTGCTGCTGGTCGGCGGTTCGACCCGTATCCCGGCTGTGCAGGACGCTGTCAAGAAGATCACCGGTCACGAGGGCTTCAAGGGCATCAACCCGGACGAGTGCGTCGCTGTCGGCGCCGCGATTCAGGCCGGTGTGCTCGGCGGCGATGTGCAGGGCCTGCTGCTGCTCGATGTGACACCGCTGTCGCTCGGTATCGAGACCATGGGCGGTGTGTTCACCCGTCTGATCGACCGCAACACCACCATCCCGACAAAGAAATCCCAGGTGTTCTCCACTGCGGCTGACGGCCAGACCTCGGTCGAAGTCCATGTACTCCAGGGCGAGCGCGAAATGGCCGCCTACAACAAGACGCTCGGCAAGTTCCAGCTGACCGGCATTGCCCCGGCGCCGCGCGGTGTGCCGCAGATTGAGGTCACGTTTGACATTGATGCAAACGGTATTGTCAACGTCTCCGCCAAGGATCTGGGCACCGGCAAGGAGCAGAACATCACAATCACGTCCTCCTCCAATATGAGCAAGGAGGACATTGACAAGGCCGTCCGCGAGGCAGAGCAGTACGCCGCCGAGGACAAAGCCAAGAAAGACGAGGCCGATGCACGCAACGCTGCCGATCAGATGATCTACCAGTCCGAGAAATCGCTCAGTGAGCTGGGCGATAAGGTGACAGCGGAGGAGAAAGCGCCGATCGAATCGGCCATCGCCGACCTGAAGGAGAAGCTCAAAGGCAGCGATGTCGAAGCTATCAAGCAGGGCACCGAGGCTGTGACGAAAGCGTTTTACGCCATCTCCGAAAAGCTCTACCAGCAGCAGCCGGAGGGCGGCGCGCAGCAGACAACCCAGACAGGCGCGTCAGATGACGGTGTAGTCGATGCCGACTATGAGGTGGTTGACGACGACAGCAGCAAATAATGCGCATGCGGCGCG
>CAZGBU010000035.1:12714-14860 GCA_964523945.1 uncultured Oscillospiraceae bacterium | reverse complement strand
CAGGGCGATAACGCCGGTGCCGAAGTGACCATTACGTTTGAAGAGGCGGCGTTCGGCACCGAGAAAACGGTCGAGGTGCAGCGCGTTGAGCCGTGCGCAAAGTGCAACGGGACCGGCTGCGCCGAGGGGGCGTCGCCTGAAACTTGTCCGACCTGCGGCGGTTCCGGCACGGTTCGGACAACACGACAGACGCTCTTCGGCACGATGCAGCAGCAGTCCACCTGTACGCGCTGCGGCGGTTCCGGTAAAATTATTAAGGACGCCTGCCCCACCTGTAAGGGCAAGGGGCGCGTGCGCCGGAAGAAGAAGATCACCGTCCATATCCCGGCCGGCATCGATGTCGGTCAGTCCATCCGCGTCAAGGGCAAAGGGCATGCCGGCACAAACGGCGGCCCGGCCGGCGACATGATCGTGGCGGTCAACATTCTGCCGCATGAGGTCTTCGAGCGTGACGGTGCCAACGTTCTGTGCGAGATGCCGATCTCGTTCTCGCAGGCGGCACTCGGCGCGGAGATTGAGGTTCCGACCCTCGACGGCAAGGTGCGCTATACTGTCCCCGAGGGCACACAGACCGGCACGACGTTCCGTTTGCGTGGCAAAGGCATCCATTACCTCAATTCCAAGAGCCGCGGCGACCAGTTCGTCACCGTCACCGTCGAGACGCCGACCGACCTGACGCACGAGCAGAAAGAACTGCTGCGCAAGTTTGCCGAGAGTGTCGGGGATGAAGGCCTTCCGCGCCGGAAGAGCTTTTTCGACAAATTCAAAGAAAAGTAAGCGCCGGACACCCCCGCGGGCATACTCCGACGCAGCCGCGCAGCCTGCGCAGGCCCGCCGACGTGCAAAATTGCGCGCCGACGGGCGTTTTTGTTTGCTATTTCGGGAAACGCTGATATAATAGAGCTGCGGTGGCAGTGCCGCGGCTGATATTTTTTGCTCTTTTGCACAGAATGGAGGATACAGGATGTCCGACTGGTATCCGCTCCCATCAATTCGCACATTGCTTCAGGCGGCTCCTGTGCCGACCATTGTGGTTTTGCTTGCCGTGTTTGCTTTCTTGATTGTGTTTGTCGACGGCTACTGCCGCGCGCTTGCGCCGCGCACCGGGACGCTTGAATGGATCCGGATGTACGACCGACCTGCGTTCTCCTTTTCCGGCCGGCGCGGTGTGCTCTGCCGGGATGACCGGCTGCCGCTGCTGCTGCTTGCGTTCGCAACGATTTGCCTGGCTGCGTGCGGCGGCTATGTCCTCGCGCGCACCATCACCGTTTCGGTGCAGGATGTTCTGCTGTATCCGGACATTTTGCTCTCCGGCGCCGGCGGCAGCATCGTGATCAGCGGGCTGATCCTGCTTCCGCTGTACTGTCTGGCCCGGTCAATCGGCGCTGCGCCGCTGACGGCTGCAATTGCAGCCGTGCTGCTGTCAACCGGTACATCGCTGAGCGGTGCGTGGCCGAGCTTTTCCGTACCGCTTCTGCTCCTTGCGGCGCTGCTGCTGCACCGATGGATGACGCGCTCGCCGGACACCGGCACGGCGGCGTCGCTGCCGCCGCTGCTCGGCAGCATTGCGCTGTTCTGGCTGGCTGTCTGGTCCGATCACCTGGCACTCTGGTTTGCGCCCGGCTGGCTGATTCTGTTTCTGACCGCGCTTGCCATGCGGCTGAGAGAGCGCCGTGTTCCGCGCGGCGGCCGGATGCTGCTCGTCTCCATTCTGGCCGCTGCTGCGGCGCATATCCTGCTGGCCGCGGCCGTCAGCCTCGCTCCCGCCGTCTGGGTGCAGGGAATGGCGCTGCCGGAACTTCTGACCGATGCCGATTTCTGGCGCTATGTGCTCGCGCGTACGACTTCTTTTTATATCACGTTCAGTCCCTGGCAGCTGCTCGATCTCTCGTTTTCCATGCCGCTGTATTTCTGGGGCGGTCTGCTGGCGGCGCTGGCCGCCGTCGCCGCGTTGTTCACCCGACGCGACGCGACTGCGCTGTTTGTTGTGGTGGTGTATCTGTCCGGCATGCTGCTTTGGGTATTCAGCGGTACGGGGATGGGGGTCGCCGCCAGCGTGCTCGCACTGGTGTATGTCTGCCAGGGGTATCTCAACCGCGGGCGCGCTGCTCCCGTCATCTGCTATGCTGCTGTCACAGCGCTGCTG
>CAZGBU010000035.1:0-12614 GCA_964523945.1 uncultured Oscillospiraceae bacterium | reverse complement strand
GCGCTGCTGCTGATTTGATTTTCAGGAGGCTTTTATGCTCGTTAACTATCACTGTCACAGTACCTGCTCCATGGACTGCTTCGTCCCGATGGCCGAGATGGCGCGGGCTGCAGCGGACGCCGGTGTCCGGCAGGTCTGCTTTACCGATCACTGCGACACCGTTGACGAAAACGGCGTGTTCGCGCCGCAGAATTTTTCCTGGGCGGCAGAGGAGCGCGAATACGAGAGCGCCGTCCGCGCCGTAGGCGACCGGCTGGATATCCGCCTGGGTGTCGAGCTCGGCGAGGCGACGCTGCACCCGGAATATGCAGCTGAGGTGCTCTCGCACCCGCACATCGACTTTGTGATCGGCTCGGTTCACAACCCGCTCAGCGGCGCAGACTTCTATTTTCAGCACTACGAGACTCGCGAATGCTGCCTGCGCATGATTCAGGAATACCTTGAGCAGCTGATTGACCTGGCCAAAACAGACTTCTACGATGTCATCGGACACATCACCTACCCGCTGCGCTATATGCGCGTACGTGACGGAGTGGACGTCGACTTTCACAGCCACAACGAGCTCGTGCGTGAGCTGCTGAAAACCGTGATCGCGCACGGCCGCGGCATCGAGCTGAACACATCCGGCTATATCAACTGTGGCGGCGAACCAATGCCGCCGGAATATATCCTGCGGCAATACCGCGAGCTCGGCGGTGAGATCATCACAATCGGCACCGACGCACATGTACCGGAGCGTATGCCGCTTCATTTGGAGGACGGTATGGCGCTGCTGCGTGCTGTCGGCTTCCGGCGCCTGACCGTGTTCAAAAACCGCAAGCCGGAATTCATTGACCTGTAACAAAGACGGAGGGGAACAATCATGATTGCAATCGCAAGCGACCACGGGGGCTATGCCCTCAAGCAGGCGCTCAAGGAGCATCTCGAGCAGAGCGGCCTGACCTGTCAGGACTTCGGCACAGACTCTGCCGACTCGTGCGACTATCCGCTCTTTGCCGCAGCGGCCGCACGCGCTGTCGCGTCCGGCGCATGCGAGCGCGGCATCGTCATCTGCACGACCGGCATCGGCGTCAGCATTGTCGCCAACAAGGTGCCCGGCATTCGCTGCGCGCTCTGCTCGGATTCGCTCACGGCGCGGATGACACGGCAGCACAACGACTCGAACATGCTCGCACTCGGCGCCGGCATAATCGGCAAGAACCTTGCCTTTGAGATCGCCGACGTCTGGCTGTCCACCGAATTCGAGGGCGGCCGCCACCAGCGCCGCGTCGATCAGATCGCCGCCGTCGAGCGCGGCGAATAACACCGGCCCGGCCCGAAAGGAGTGACACCGCCTTTATGCGCAACCTCGCCAAGCTCATCTTCTCCCGTGTCGTCATCGTCTCACTGCTGATTCTGGTGCAGCTTGCGGCGCTGCTGGTCGGGCTGATCGTATTTGACGAGTACTGGAGCTGGCTGTCCATCATCATGGGCGCGATCGCCGTCATTGCCATCCTGGTTATCATCTCGGATAAGACGGATCCATCGTATAAAATTGCGTGGATCATTCCAATTCTTGCGCTGCCGATTTTCGGTGTCGCGCTCTACCTGCTGTTTGGCGGCAACCGGCTCTCGGCAAGGCTGAAGCGGAAAATGGCGGCGTTTGACCAGATTCTCCGGCAGACGCTGCACGCCGACGGAACCGCGCTGGCTGCTCTTGCAGCTGCGTGCCCCGAAGCCGAGCGGCAGTCGGTCTATCTGACCAGAGTTTCCGCCGGGCCAGTGTACGAAAACACTGAAACAGAGTATTTCCCGCTCGGCGACGTGTGCTTTCCGCGCATGCTTGAAGAGCTGCGCAAAGCCGAGAAATATATCTTCCTGGAATATTTTATCATCGGCTCCGGCAGAATGTGGAGCGAGATCGAGCAGATCCTGAAAGAGAAAGCTGCTGCAGGCGTCGATGTACGCGTGATCTATGATGATTTTGGCTGCATCCAAGTGCTCCCAATGCACTTCCAGCGCAATCTGCGGGCGATGGGGATCCGCTGCCGCGTGTTTAACCCCTATATCCCGATTCTGTCCGGCCGGCTGAACAACCGCGATCACCGCAAGTTTATGATCATTGACGGCAAGGTCGGCTTCACCGGCGGCATCAACCTGGCTGACGAATACATCAACGAAAAACTGCGCTTCGGCCACTGGAAGGACAATGCGATCCTGCTGCGCGGCGCGGCCGTATGGTCCATGACCGTCATGTTTCTTGCCATGTGGGACTATATCAACGAAACCACCGAAGACATTGAACGCTTCCGGCCTGAACAGATCGAAACCAGCGGGCGCGGCTTCGTCCAGCCGTATGCCGACAGCCCGCTCGACTTTGAGCACGTCGGGGAAAATGTCTACCTCAGCCTGATCGCCACCGCAAGGCGCAGCATCTATATCATGACGCCGTATCTGGTCATCGATCACACGATGATCGGCGCGCTGTGCACTGCTGCACAGAGCGGCATCGACGTCCGCATCATCACGCCACACATCCCGGACAAAAAATATGTCCATGCCCTTTCGCGTGCGTATTATGAAGTGCTCATTGAAGCCGGTGTTCGGATCTTCGAGTACACCCCCGGCTTCGTCCACTCCAAAGTATTTTATGTCGACGGCCGTTTTGCTACGGTCGGCACCATCAACCTTGATTTCCGCAGCCTGTATCTGCACTTCGAAAACGGCGTGTGGATGTACAATACCGACTGCATCGCCGCCATTGAAGACGACTTCCGCGAGACGTTTGCCGTCAGCACCGAGATCACCGGGGAATACTGCCGGAAAGCCGGCCGCCTGGTGCGGCTCGTCCGTGCAGTGCTGCGGGTCTTCGCGCCGCTTATGTAAAGCCGTAAAACACAAGTCAACCCCGGGCGGCGCAGGCCGCCCGGGGTTCTTACTATATCAGCTCCCGCGCCGCATCCTCTCCGGCGATAAAGCCGGAGTTGATGGCAAAACCAAATGCAAACGAGCACAGTTTCCAGTTGTATACGTCCGGCTCCACACCGTCGCACAGTGAGCCGGTCACATACAGGTTTGGAATCGGCCGATCCTGCCGGTCACGCGCCTGCATGGCCGGGGTGACGCGCACACCGCCGCAGGTGTCATGGAAATTCACACAGCTCCGGATCGCATAGAACGGAGGTTGCGTCAACGGCAGCAGCCGGCGGCGATCCTTGAGGAAATCCGCATCATAACCGATCGCACACGCAGCGTTGTATCGGTCAATCGTCTGATGCAGCACCGGGCCCGAGCATCCGATGAATCGCGCCAGATCTTCGATGGAACCGGTACAGGTGAACGGCTTTCCATCCGCGCCCGGAACGCTTTTCTCCAGCATTTCGCGCAGTCCCGGTATGCCCTGCACCGCCGCGCTGTGTCCCGGCGCGTCGCCGCCGTTGGTCGGTCCATCCAGCTCAAGCCGTTCACGGATCGAGTCGTCAAGGATGGTATACGTCGTCTTACGGCGCAGACTTTCGGCCGCAAAGTCTGCATAGAACGCACTCTCGTCGCAGAACCGCCTTCCGTCAACTGAAACCCAAACCGTGACCGGGTCAGTTGTCACCGGGATCGTACACACTGTACCCGGCGCCATGCCGGAATCCGGCCAGTGGCCACCAGTCAGAACCGGGACAGTCTTTGCCGTCGCCGCGCCGGCACGTTCGGCCATCAGAAATCCGTCACCTGTGTTGAAACGGTTCATCTCTCCGATTGGGATCTCCGGATCGTATGCCGGGCAGAGCCGTTCCAGCAGAGCCGGACTGCCGCCAAACCCGCCGGTTGCCAGGATCACCCGGTCACAGGCAATCTCCAGAATTTGATCGCCATCGTGCGCGCGTACACCGCGCACCAGACCGGCGCAGTCCTGAAACAATACGTCGGCCGCCGTGCCCGTCAGAATGCGCACGCCTGCCTCCTCGGCAATCTGCCGCATCAGCTTCATCACCGCTACGCCGCCGCCATCCGGCACATGCCACACCGGCGGCAGGTTCGGCCACGACTTCTTCAGCCGGAAGTGTACGTCGCGTGCTTCAAACCAGCGAACCGTCTCGGCCGTACGGCGCAGAAACGTTCGCACAAGCGGCGGGTCAACACGCGCCCAATGCGCCCAGTCCATATGGATACGGAAGCAGTCATCCGCCGTAATATCAAACATCTCCCGCTGCTGCACCGGACTTTCACAGGCAAAAAAGCCCTGTGCAAAGCGTCCCATACCGCCGGTCGTTCGCTGCTTTTCAAGCACGATAACGTCTGTCAGCCCGCACTCGGCGGCGCGCGCTGCCGCGCACAGCCCCGACGCGCCGCCGCCGACAATCACGAGCTTCGCGCGCAGCATTTTCGCCTGTTCCATGTATCATTCCTCCCGCTCGGTTCTTTGTATACGGATTATGCCACAGGCACCCCCAGCCGTGCAACCCGCCGCACGACCGCAATATCACCAAATATATCGCTGCATTTTTGTGGAAAACCGCGATTCCCGTTCGGCGAAAAATCTGTCAAACTGAGAGCAGAAACCAAATGTGGAAAGGAAGAGTACTATGCCTCACTATCAATCCGTGCGTCCTGGGCGCGTATTCGTGCTCGAGCTTGCACCGGGCGAGGACATTCTGCTGTGTGTGGAGCGTCTGGTAGCCGAGCAATCGCTCCGGCACGCCGTGTTTCAGGCCGGCAGCGGCGCGGTCGACCACTGCCGGTCTCATTTTGCAGCGAAAAACGAGCAGGGTGAATACCGCGACTACCCGCTCGCATGGGACGGAGAACCGCGGCAGCTGTGCGCGGTCGGCGGCTTTATTGAGCAGGGCCGGGTACATCTGCACGGTGTGCTCGGCAATCCGGACGAATCATGGACCGTACATTTGCACGAGGGCTGCATCTGCTGCGAGTCCTTCCGCATGCTCGTGACCGAACTGCTGGATGCATCGGAGGAAGCGCAATGAGGGCCGCGTCATATCATCCGGGCCGGAGCTACGATCTGACATTTGAGCGCGGCGAGGACATCAACGAGGCTATCCGCACACTCTGCCGCACCGAGGGAATCGACGAGGCGGTCGTTACAGCCGGGCTCGGTGGCTTCGGGCATTTCTGTCTGGAGTTTCCAGGGATTGACGCGCCCACGCAGCGAAGCTGGCAGGACGTGGTGCTGCAGCTCTCGGCTGTACAGGGTTTTGTGCGCGGCGGCGAACCGCAGCTGACCGCGACCGTCACCGTCGACGGCAGCGATCCGCTCACGTGGTCCGGGCGCGTCGGGGACGGCAGCGCGCGGCTGTTCTACTGCGAGCTGATGCTGACTGAGCTCATACCCGCACCTTAAATGACGGGGCGCTGCCTGCAGGCAGCGCCCCATTATGCATCATCGATCAGAAGATAATCACAGCCGCATCTCTGACATTGTTCCAGATTCCACACATTTTCCCGAATCAGCGCATCCGGATTCAGGTCCGAATCGTCCTGCCGCCGCTCAATCGCGCAGGCATAGTCACGGATCCCATCAAAGTGGCGCAGAATATATTCACGCGTCATGACCAGAAAGCAGCAGCGGATCTGCGCACGGTAGCGTTCCTCAAAATCGTCGCGCCAGTGAAACGGAATATAGCACCCCTCAACAACCAGGTTCTGCCCGTTTTCAATCGCCGTCTTGATCATTTCCCGCACGATCGGCCAGAGATAGTCGGTCAGCGCCGCGTCATCGGCCGGCGTGAGCGTCGTCTGCCCACTGCGGATCAGCCCCATCTTCAGATGGTCGATTGACAGATACGGATACCCATATCGCTCCAACAACCGCTGCGCCAGAAGCGTTTTTCCGGTGTGGGTTGCACCGGCAAGCAGAATCACCATCCGGGCGCTGCACCTCCCATGCGTCATGTTCCTGCGCTCTGCACCGGATCACAGAGCCTCATCCGTTGGAATCAGGGCTGGCAAAGCCGGCCCTGATTCCAACTATACTTTTTCCTTGGTGTTGTTCCGATACAGGATTGCAAGCCCCTTGAGCAGCAGGTTGCGGTCGAATTTCAGCTCGCGCCGGCACAGCGGGATCACATACTGCGCGATGCCGCCGGTGGCCAGCACGGTAACGGTATGCCTGGACTCTTCCTCCATCCGGGCAATCATCCCGTCGATCATCGAGGCAATGCCATACATGATGCCGCTGCGCATCGCATCGACGGAATTCTTGCCGATCACCTTCTTGGGCCGGTCGAGGCTGATGCCGGGCAGCTGGGCAGTGCGGCTCGTCAGCGCCTCCATCGAAACGCGTACGCCGGGGAAAATGCAGCCGCCGAGGAACGTGCTTCCCTCACCGATGACCGAAAGCGTAATTGCGGTCCCCATATCAACAATAATGAGCGGCGGCTCATACTCGTGCAGCGCAGCGACTGCCGCGACGATCAGGTCCGCGCCGACCTGTGCCGGATTGTCCATCCGGATATCCAGGCCCGTCTTAATCCCGGGACCAACCACAAGCGGCTTGCGCCCGGTGACTTTGATGACCGCTGAGCGGATCGCATTGTACACCGGCGGCACAACCGATGAGATGATTGCACCCTCGATGGTCTCAGCGTCAACCTTGAACAGCTGCAGAATATTCATCAGCTCGACGCTGTACTCGTCCGAGGTCTTGACATGATCGGTTGACAGCCGCGCCTCAAACAGGATCTTGTCCTTCTTCCCTTTTTTCTCGATGCACCCAATGACAATGTTGGTGTTTCCAATGTCAATGGCCAGAATCATGCGGATACCTCCTTATCCCTCGGCAGCCGCAAGCAGCTTTTTGGTATATGCATGCTGCGGTGCGTTGAAAATCTGCTCGCGCGTGCCCTGCTCGACAATACGACCGGCCTGCATGACCATCACGCGGTCACAAATCTGCCAGATGACATCCATGTCATGCGAAATGAACAGATATGAAAGTCCCAGTTCCTCGCGCAGATGCTTCAGCAGCGCGAGAATCTGCGCCTGAATGGTCACGTCGAGCGCGCTGACCGGTTCGTCCGCGATCACAAGCCGCGGATTGCCGATGATCGCCGCGCCGATGGCGACACGCTGACGCTGCCCGCCGGACAGCTCCAGCGGTCGGCGATCGTAGCAGTTCTCGTCGAGTCCGACGTGCCCAAGCATTTCGCGCGCACGGCGCTGCCGCTCTGCCCGGCCGACACCGGCGCAGCGCAGCGGTTCCTCCAAAATCCAGCCCACAGGGCGCGCCGGATTGAGCGAAGCGGCCGGATCCTGAAACACCATACGCGGCCGGTCGGCATGGTGGATGATCTCGCCGGTCACGTCACGGTTGATCCCAAGAATCGCTCGGGAGAGCGTGGTTTTTCCACAGCCGGACTCACCGACCAGCCCAACCACCTCGCCTTCGCTGATGGTAAAGCTGACGTCATAGAGCGCCTGTTTCGCACCGCGGCGCGCCATCGGCGAGTACCCGAGCCGATAAAATGCATTCAGGCCGCGTACCTCCAGCAGCGGCTGTGCCATACTCTCACCTCCGGACAGGAATGGACGCAATCAGTTTTTTTGTGTAATCCTCGCGCGGGTTGCGAAAGACCTGCTCGGCGTCGCCGCTTTCCACAATGCGCCCGCCGCACATAACAACCACTCTGGAACACAGCCGGCGTATAATGCGCAGGTCATGAGAGATGAACAAAATAGCCATACCCCGCTCCCGGTTGAGTTTGGCCAGCAGCTTCAGGATCTCGGCCTGGATCGTCACGTCGAGCGCAGTCGTCGGCTCGTCTGCAATCAGCAGCTTGGGGCTGCACACGATCGCAGCGGCGATCATCACACGCTGACGCTGCCCGCCAGACAACTCATGCGGATACTTGCGCCAGATTCCTTCCGGATCAGGCAGCTCCGCGTCGGCAAGCGCCTGCAGGGCGCGCGCACGCCGCTGCTCGCGCGTCAGCCTGGTATGGAGTTTCAGGCTCTCTTCCACCTGCCGGCCAATGCGCATGGTTGGGTTGAGCGAGGACATCGGCTCCTGAAACACCATGGCAATCCCATTGCCCTGAATCTGCAGGACCTCCTTTTCCGGCCGGCTGAGCAGGTCGACGCCATCAAAGAGGATCTGGCCGGACAGCTGCGCATCCTGCCGCGACAGATGCGCCACAGCCAGCGCCGTCTGCGTTTTACCGGAGCCGGACTCGCCGACAATGCCAACGATCTCACCGGCGTCGACCGTCAGCGAGACGCCGTGGACGACCTCCTCGCCGGCACCGCGATCATGGAACGTCACATGCAGATCTCGGATTTCCAGCAGTGTCATCCGCGCCGCCTCCTCTCCTGCAGTCCCTGTCCGAGCAGGGAAAAGCCCAAAATCAACAGAATGAGAAACACACCAGTGCAGATGGCGTACCACGGCGCGGTGAACAGATACGTCTGCGACTCGCTCATCATCCGCCCAAGGCTGGCATCGGGCGGCTGCACACCAATGCCGAGGAAGCTCATGCTTGCCTCGGCCAGAACGGCGTTGTTGAAGCCGATGGCAATTGCGCTGAGGAGCACCGGGCGCACGTTTGGCAGAATATGTGCAGTGATGATCCGCGCGTTCGACGCACCCATGATGCGCGCGTTGCGGACATAGTCGCGGGAACGCTCGCGCGCATATTCACTGCGGATGATCCGCGCAAAGCTCGGAATAAACAGAATGCCAAGCGTCAGAATGATCTTGTATTTGCCCGAGCCGAGCAGACTGATGAACACCAGCGCGAGCAGGATGCTCGGAAATGCAGCGAGCGAATCGTTGAAGCGCATGAGCACCTCGTCGACCCAGCCGCCGAAATAGCCGGTCAGCGCGCCGACACTCACACCAACCACGGCGCCGATGGCAACCGTGCACACGGCGATGAACAGCGTGGTGCGCGCACCCTCCAGGACGCGGCTGAAGATATCACGGCCGAAATTGTCCGTGCCGAACAGGTGCTGCCAGCTCGGCGCGAGCAGCTTCTCGCCGGCGCTCATCGCATTCGGATCATGCGGCGTCCAGACAATACCGATCAGGATCAGCGCAACCAGTATGCCGGTCAGCGTGCCGCCGATCATCAGGCTCCAGTTTCGTTTTTTTCGCGGCTTTCTCATGGCGCCCCTCCTCACGAAACACGGATGCGCGGGTCGATCAGCTGATAGATCACGTCGACCAGGAAGTTGACCAGCACCACCAGTGAGGCCATAATGACCACAATTGCCAGGACGACCGGATAGTCCCGCCCCGAGATGGAACTGAGCAGCAGCCGGCCGATGCCAGGGATCGAGAAAACCTGCTCGACGATCACACTGCCCGCAGCAATATCGGCGACAGACGTCGCCAAAAACGTCACGACGGGGATGATGGCATTGCGCAGTACGTGGGTGTAAAGCGCAGCCGGAAAACTGCGGCCGTGGCTGCGCGCCGTGCGGACATAGTCCTCGCGCACCTCGTTCACAATCGATGAGCGCAGCAGCTTCGCCGTCATGGCGATGCGCGGAATCGCAATGGCCAGCGCCGGAAAGATCAGGCAACGCAGGAAGCCGGGCACGCTCTGCTCGTAGGAGACGAACTCACCCGGCGTAAACGCACGGAGAATCAGGCCAAACACCAGTGTAAAAAGAATGCCGAGGAAAAAAGGCGGGATGCTCATCAGGAGCTGGCCGATCACCGTCGCGCTGAGATCAGGCAGGCGGCCGGCGTGCCGCCCCTGCCAGATGCCGAGCGGAATCGAAACCATCGCGATGATGATAACCGAAAGGCCCGTCATCACGCCTGTGATCGTCAGCTTGCCGGCGAGCATTTCGCGCACCGACATGGAGTAGTTGTACGACGTCCCCATATCGCTGAACAGGAAACTGCCGAGCCAGTCAAAATACTGCACCAGCAGCGGGCGGTTTAAGCCGAGCTGCTCGCGCAGGGCCTCGACGCGCTCAGGCGTGGCGTCAGTGCCCAGCATATGGGTGGCGGGGTCGCCGGGAATAATCTGAAAAGCGAGAAAGGCGAGAAGCGAAATGACGAACAATGTAATAATGAGAGTGATCGTTTTCTTTGCCAGGTATTTCATCGCTTCCCGCCTCCTCTCCCCGGCCTGCGCCGGGTGACATCATTGTTTGTAGTAGACCGTTGAGAGATCCAGCACGTAGATCGGATAGAACGTAAAGCCGCCGAGCGCGGGATTGACCGCGACCAGATCGCACAGGTCCTGGATGTAGACATTGGCCGCCTGCTCAGCAAGGATTTCTTCCAGCCGCTTGTAC
The DNA here is from genome assembly GCA_964523945.1 of uncultured Oscillospiraceae bacterium. Lineage (GTDB taxonomy): Bacteria > Bacillota > Clostridia > Oscillospirales > Oscillospiraceae > CAKTOF01. Next base: position 2,378 of record CAZGBU010000035.1, on the reverse strand, counting down.
AGCTCCGTTTGCTCGTCATCGTCCGTACTGGCGACTGCTTCGGCAAAAACCGCATCATACTCCGCATTCGAGAAGTTGATCATGTTTGTTTCATGCCCCGTCGTCCAGCGCTCAAGCATATCGCGGGCCGTCATAGTAGCAGCGTCGAAGCCGACGACCGTCGACTGGAAGTTGCGTCCGACATAGACGTTGCTGATCCAGTTCTCCCAGGTGACCGATTCGATCGTCGCCGTAATGCCGACTGCGCGGAGCTGCTCAACGAGCACCTGTGCAGTCTCCACATGCTGGGCATAATTGCTCGGCACCGTGATCGTCATCTCGAACCCGTCTGGGTACCCTGCCTCAGTCAGAAGCTCTCTGGCCCGATCCGGATTATAGGTGTAGTAATCAGCCAGCTCCTCGACAAAGTATTTGCCGAATGCCGGGAACATGGAGCTTCCCACGGGGACCCCATAGCCATCACAGACAAAGTCGATGATCTCGTCGACATTCACAGCGTAGCACAACGCCTGCCGGACCTGCAGATTGTCGAACGGCGCAACCGCATTGTTGAGATAGAGCGCCTGCACCAGCTTCATCGTATCCTCGTAGATGTCGAAGCTGTCGCGCACCGTCTCGGCCTGTGCGGGCGTCAGGTGGGCACACACGTCGATCGCACCCGAGCGCAGCGAGAGCACCAACGTATCCGGATCGGTGATCACCTGATAGGTCACGCGGTCCAGATACGCCTTCTGACCCCAATAGCCGTCGTAGCGTTCAAAAACGAGATTCTCCTGCGGCGAGCGCGAAACATAACGGAACGGCCCTGTGCCCACCGGCTGTGTCGCCTGGTCATCGTAGTCCGCCGGGATGATGGCGGCGTTGGTCGTCGCCAGGAACGCCAAGAATTCCAGGTTGCGGCTTGCGATGGTGATCTCGACCGTCCGCTCGTCTGCCGCCTCGATGCTGACAATCGAATCGAGTGTGGAATCCGCTGCGTAGACACCGTCGTCGAGCAGGCCCGCGCAGCGGGAAATAGAATAGACAACATCATCCACGGTCACGGCTTCGCCGTTGTGGAACGTAATGCCGTCACGCAGGGTGAACGAGTAAACCGTTCCATCTTCGGAGATGTCATAGCTCTCCGCTACCGCAGGGATGATGTTGCCTTCTGAATCAGGCTTAACCAAGCCTTCAAATACGTTGAAAAGGACTTCCCTGGTTCCTGCCGCCGTCGCTAGGTGGGGGTCAAGACTGTCTTCCAAGTCCTGAGCAATGCCGACCGTGATTTCGCCGCCGTCAGTCGGTTCGCCTGCATCGGCGTTCCCGCTGTCGGTTTCTGCTGCTTCCTCTCCGGATTGCCCCGCGGAAGAATCAACCGCGTCTTCGTTCGCATCCTCGTTGCTTCCTCCGCACGCGCAGAGTGAAACAGTCAGAGCGCAGACTAACAGCAAAAGGATAAGCGATTTCAATCCTTTTTTCATGTTAACTCCCTAAAAACTGCATTGAATTCTCCCATTATTAAATTGTCGAATGTATTGTACTCGCTCTGCGCACAAATTGCAAGCATAAAATCTGCACAATCTGCACAAATCTGCGGCGCAGAAAAACAAATTTCTCTTTCTTTGATCTTTTCTCTTGACAGGCGCCGCAAAGCATGATAGAATAACGCCAGACGTTAGTTATAACTAACGGCCAAGTTCCGGCTCAGGGCCGATCGCCCATCGGCCATGCGGGCGCCGCTGTTTCAGCCCATTCAGCAGCTGTCGCATCAGAGCGGTTCCATTGGTTCCCTGCATCCGGGGACACACCTCCATACAGCCTGGCCGGACGCCATACGGCCTGGCAACGCCGCAGCGAGCCCCATCTCGCTGCGGCGCTTTTTTGCTCAAGTCCCTGGTATTGAGCAGCGCCGGCCCCAGGTGTGGCCAGCGCTGTTTCTTTCCGATCTATGGATTTCGTTTCAACTGCGCGCGAGAGAGGAACGAGTCTGCCGTCACGATCACGCGTTCATGTGTGCCAGCGCCGATCTCTCCCGCCTCGTCAAACGCCGTTACGCGGAATGTGACCGTTCGTCCGCTGACCGCCGTCACCTCCGCCGTTGCGCGCACACGCATGCCGAGCGGCGTCGCCGCAGTGTGCGCCAGTTCCAGGCGCGTGCCGACCGTTGTTTTTCCCTCGTCCAGATACGGCTGTACCAGCATCCAGGCAGCGCGCTCCATCAGTGCAGCCAAATGCGGCGTCGCAAACACCGGCAGCGTACCGGAGCCTGCCGCGACGGCAGTCAGCGCATCGGTCACAACCGTCTCAGCCGTACCGGTCATGCCAGGCTGTATTTCCATCTTTCCCACTTCCTTTTGGTGTATCATAGGGGATTGTGAAAAGAAAGTCAATGAAAA
>CAZGBU010000034.1:0-19080 GCA_964523945.1 uncultured Oscillospiraceae bacterium | reverse complement strand
GCGAAGCGTCCGCTCAAGAAGCTGTTTGTCGAGGATCTGAAGCTGCACACTGTCTCCGAGCAGTACGGCTCGCTGCTCCGCATCGCCGCGGGCGAGCTGGGCGATGAGAACTCCGCGCAGCAGGATGAGAAGTACATCTCCCGTGTCAACGACTGGCGCTATGCCACGAAGGACATGGAGGAGCCGCAGACCGCTGAGTCCTGGCGTTCCATGCCGGCGAAGGCCGCTGCCTGGTTCAAGAAGATCGAGGCCGGCGAGATCGAGAACCCGTACGTGTTCGAGCACAGCAATGAGCCCGACTGGTATGACGCGTTCTAAGATTTTCCCCTGACATAAAACACCCGATGCAGATTGCATCGGGTGTTTTTTTTGCCCCGGCGCGCAATGCGCGCCGGGGGCCATTCATTTTAAATAACGTCCAAGCCGCCGTCTGCAGTCACGACGTTCCCGGTAACCTTGCGGCACGCATCGGAACAGAGTGTCAGCACGACATCGGCAATATCCTCGGGCTTGCCGGTGATCGGCGGCATGCCGGGATCGCCGGCTTTGACTTCCTCAGGCTTGCCGAACATGCGGTCAGCCATGCCAGTGCCGAGTGTCGGGCCGGGGCAGACGACGTTGCAGCGAATGCCGGTGTTGAACATCTCAACAGCCGCCGCCTTTGTCAGCTGGATCAGGCCGGCTTTTGCCGGACCGTAAGCGCCAAAGTTACCAATGGCCTTCATCCCGGCGGTCGAGGCGGTATTGACGATGCAGCCGGAGCCCTGCTGCTTCATCTGACGCAGCTCATGTTTCATGCAAAGGAACACACCCTTGAGGTCAACATCCATGACCCAGTCCCAGTCATGCTCGGAAACGTCGGTCAGCGGGTTGAGCGGAATGTTCACGCCATCCGGGCCGACACCGGCATTATTGAACGCGATGTCAACGGCGCCAAATGTTTCTACGGCGGTTTTCATCATTGCCTCGACGTCGGCCTCCACACGCACGTCGCAGCGGATGCCGATTGCGCCGACACCGTAGGTCTCACGAATCTGCGCAGCCAGGGCATTGGCCTTGTCGACAATGGTCGAGGTCACGATGACGATATTGGCGCCCTCGGCGGCAAACGCCAGCGCCGTCGCCTTGCCGATGCCGGACGCGCCGCCGGTAATAAGTGCAGTTTTCCCGATGTACCGTTTCTCCATGTTGTGATCTCCTTCATTCTAAAATTTATCGAATCCGGATGGCTGCATGGAACGCGTCCTGATTTGCATCGGCCAGCAGTCGTGCAGAGCCGACGCAGTCGCCGACGACATAGACATCCTCCGGATACTGCGCAAGCAGCGCATCGGCCAGCGTGCGGTCGGGCTTGACACCGAGCGCAAGTACGTAGCTGTCGCCGGGGAACACGCCGACGTTGGTTACGACACCCTCATCCGTAAACGCCTGGATTGCCGCGCCGCCAACGCGCTGAACGCCGTACTTGTCGAGCTGGTAGTTCAGCTCAATGTGGTTGAATACAGGCATGTCCTTGGCCCACTGTTCAACGGGCAGCATGTCGATCACCGTGACCTTTTTGCCCTCCATGCCCAGCATGACAGCGCACTCCAGGCCGACGATACCGCCGCCGCAGACGACGACATGCTCGCCGACCGAGACTGTGTGATGTTCTACGTCACGCACTGCGACGACTTTTTTGCCGTCAATGCCTTCGATCGGCGGGCGCAGATATGTCGAACCGCACGCAACGATGACCGCGTCGGGATTCTCTTTGGACACAAGCTCCGGCGTGACCGTCGTGTGATAGATGATCTTCGCGCCGCACCGCTCGGTCTGGCGGATGTCCCACTGCAGATACAGCCGCATGTACTCTTTAAACGGCGCGACGGTTGCGTCGAGCAGCAGCCCGCCAAGCTGCCCGGTTTTTTCATACAGCGTGACGCAGTGCCCCATTGCACGGAGCGTCTGCGCCGCCATCATGCCGGCCGGGCCGCCACCGACGACCATCACATTCTTCTCTTCGCCGGGCTTGACCAGTGAGGAGAGATCCAGATCCCTGCCGAGCAGCGGGTTGACCGCACAGCGCATGGATGTACCGTAGTTGTTCGCGTTGCCGCACCAGTCGCAGCGGGTGCATGGGCGGACATCCTCCGCGCAGCCGCGAACAGATTTGTGGATCAGATCGCCGTCGGCCATGTACGACTTGGCCATGACGACGACGTCCGCCTTGCCTGAGCCGATGATTTCCTCCGCCTCGGCGAGCGAGGTGATATTGCCGACGACGGCGACCGGAATGTGCAGGCGTTTTTTGGCCTCGGCTGCAAACGCGACATTGAGCTGCCGGCCCTTAAAGTAGGTGGGGATGGTATAGGTCGAACCATAGTTGAAGAAGATGTTCCCGCGCGAGACGTGCATAATGTCTACATATTCCTGCGCACGCTCCATAAACTGCAGCGATTCGTCGAGCTGAAGGCCGTCGGCGGTGTCCTCCTGTGCGCTGACGCGGCACTCGATTACCATGTTCGGCACAGCCTCGCGCACGGCGCGCAGCACCTCGAGCGGGAAGCGCATCCGGTTTTCCAGACTGCCGCCATACTCGTCCGTGCGGTGATTCGAGGCCGGGGAGATAAACTGCGCGAGCAGGTTGTTGTGCGCACAGTGGATCATCAGAATTTTCAGTCCGGCTTTTTCGCAGCGGACCGCGCAATCGACAAACTGATCGCGAACAAAGTCCATATCCGCACGGTTCATCGGCTTGATATAGCCGAGCGGGCCGCCGTTGAGCGGGACGTCCGACGGCGCGAGCGCCGGCACCTTTGGGTCGTGGCTCGAGCCGCGGCCCGCATGCGCAAGCTCCACAGACATTTCCGCCCCGTTTTCGCGCGCTGCGCGCACCATCTGCTCCAAACCATGGATGCAGCGGTCCTCGGTGACGTTGAGCTCACACGTCCACGCGGAGCTGTCCGTGTGGACAACCGGCGTGTTGCCGATGGTCAGATAGGCGACGCCGGTGCGCGCCTGCCAGGCCACATAGTCGATCATCTCCTGCGTGACATCGCCCTCCGGCGTGCATTTGAGTACCACCGTCGGCGCGTATTCCAGCCGGTTTTTCAGCGTAATACCCCGGATTTTCAGCGGTTGAAATACGTGTGGGTAACGATCGTTTTTCACTTTCAACCCAAACACCTCCATCGTATACTGATTGTATTTAAGCACAGCCCATTCGGAAAGTAAAATATTTTAACGGGATATCGGTATAGCCCTGAGACAATACCGCACGCAGCGCGGCCTGCCCGCGCTGCGCGCCTGCAATCATGGATAACGGATCAGTCCGCCCCACATTTCCGTGGACGGCACCGCTGCAGCGGAAGAACACGCGGTCAGACCGGCGTGCCGCCGCCAACCGCGCCGTCATAGAAAATGGAGCAATTTCCGTGTGCGTATTTTTTGACGTCCTGCTCCACCGGAAACGGAAATGCATTCGATTCGCCCGGCAGGTGGCCGGCGAGCGCTTCATCGACACATTCGCGCATCTCATCGAGCGCCTGGATGGGGAGCGGGCCCGGACCGTGGCACGGATAGATCAGATCAAACTCGTCACGCAGTTTTGCCAGCTCGTCGAGCGTGTCCCGATAGCGGGTGATATTACGGTGCGGCCCGAACAGAAACACCGTATCGTATGAGACGATATCGCCCGAGATCAGCCACCGCCCGTCCCGGCAGAGCAGGCAGCAGTGCCCCGGCGTATGCCCCGGTGTGTGGATCACCTCGAGCCGGATTCCGCCAAGGTCGAACGTGTGCCCGTCCGCTACAGGCTCGAGCCGGCAGGTTACATTCGAACGCGGATCGGCAAAGACCGGCCGCTCGTCTGCATGGCAGAAGCAGACGTCAAACTGGTTGTGGTTTGCAGTGTGATCGCCGTCGCCGTGGGTGCTGAACAGGCTGCACGGCAGATCGGTCACGGTGCGTACGAGCGGCAAAACATCGAATGGCTCCATGCCGGTGTCCACCACGAGGGCACGCTCGTCCCCGACGATCAGGAACGCGCGTACACCCGGCTGCTCCATCCCATAAAAGCCAGACCCGTATTCGGTCAGTACGGTAGCCATCGCTCCACCTCCTGTCAATTCTGGTCTTATTATAGCAGTTCGGTGGCTGCGGGGCAAGCGGCTGAATACCGGCCGGCGGAATCGGGGAAACTATTCCCAGAAAGGAGCTGATCGTATGGTCAAAGGAATCTCCAAACAGGTCATTGTCGTCAAGTCGCCGGATGGGCGCATGTTTGAGCAGGCGATTTTTATTCTCCGCGAGGATGCACTGGGCGCCGAAGGCGTCAGCGAGGAGGCGGTGATTGAGCAAGCGCGCACGGCTGCCGATGGCTATCTTAAGCGTGCCGTCGCCGGTGGCCGCGGGCGGAGATGGCGGCTGCCGCGGCCGTGCTGGGCAGCGGCAGGCGGCGTACTGGTCGGCGCGGCATGGCTGCTCACCGCATTGCTGTAGATGCGCAAAAACGTTGTCAGACCGGCTCGGATGTGCTATGATAGAACCCTGTGGAAGGGGAATGCATGTGCGCATTGGAACACTGACAATACCGGCCGGCGCCATTCTCGCGCCGATGGCCGGCGTGAGCGATCCGGCGTTCCGGGCGGTCTGTGCGGAGCTTGGCGCGGCGGCAACGATTACAGAGATGGTCTCATCGCGCGCGCTGGTCTACCGCGATAAAAAGACAGCGCGGATGATGCGTAAGACCGGCCTGGGGATTACCGGCGTGCAGATTTTCGGCAGCGACCCCGCAGTCATGGCCGACGGTGCGGCGATCGCAATCGAGCAGTCCGGCTGCGATTTTGTCGATATCAACATGGGCTGCCCGATGCCGAAAGTGACGGCAAACGGCGACGGCTGCGCACTGATGCGCACGCCAGAGCTGGCCGGCCGGATTGTGGAGGCGGTTGCAGCAGCTGTTCCGGTGCCGGTTACGGTGAAGATGCGCCTGGGATGGGACCGGGGGCAGATCAATGCCGGTGCGCTGGCGCAGATCGTGGAGCAGGCGGGCGCTGCAGCCGTCACGGTACATGGCCGCACCAAGATGATGCTCTACTCCGGGCGTGCGGATTGGGATGCGATTGCCGCTGTGCGGCGCATGGTTTCCATCCCGGTGATTGCAAACGGCGACGTGTTTTCCGGTGAGGATGCCGTCCGCTGCCTGCGCCGTACCGGCGCGGACGCGGTGATGATCGGCCGCAAGGCGTTTGGCAACCCGTGGATTTTTCAGCAGGCGCGCTGTGCGCTGCGCGGTGAGCCGGTGCCGCCGCTGCCGCCGCTGCACGATCGGATTCAGACAGCGCGGCGGCAGTTCGCGCTGGCCGTGCAGGACAAAGGGGAACATATCGCCTGCCTCGAGGCCAGAAAGCACCTGGCCTGGTATCTGCGCGGCGTGCCGTACAGCGGATACTATAAAGAACAGATTACGTCAATCTCGTCGGCGGCGGAATTTGACCGCATTGCGGACGGGATCCAGAAGGATCTGAGGTGATCGTATGGAGGATGTGCAGCTGGCGCGGCTGGCCGCGGAGAGCGACCAGAGCGCCTTTGAGCAGCTCGTCGTGCGGTATCAGAAGCCGATCTATAATCTGGCGCTGCGCATGGCTGGCAACGAGCAGGATGCGCTTGACCTGGCGCAGGAGGCGTTCCTGCGTGCATGGCGCGGCCTGCCGTTTTTCAAGTTCGAGTCGTCGTTTTCCACCTGGATTTACCGGTTGACCTCCAATGTCTGTATCGACTTTCTCCGCCGGAAAAAGCGCGAGGGAACGGTTGCGATGCACTTTGTCGACGACGAGGACAAGGAACAGGAGTTTGCGCAGCCGGATCCTGCCCCGGGCCGGAGGATCTGGCGATCCGCTCGGATGAGAGGATGCGCATTGAGCAGGCGCTCTCCGAACTCGAGCCGGAGTACCGCGAGGCGCTGACGCTCTGCGCAATTCAGGGCCTGAGCTATATAGAGATCGCCGAGGTCCTGGAGATCCCGGCCGGGACGGTCAAGTCGCGCATTTCCCGCGCGCGGGAAAAAATGCGCCGGAAACTGCTCGGGACCGGGAACAAAGATGCGCCGCCTTCGTCAACTCATACAGGGAAGGAGGCGAGCGCGACATGAGCTGTGCAGAAATTTATGAACTGATCGGGCTGCACATCGACGGTGCGATCACACCGGAGCAGGAGGCACAGCTGCAGGCGCACCTTGCCGGCTGCGCGTCGTGCCGCGCACTGCTTGCGGCCTATGAGCAGATTCAGGAAGGCGTCGCCGGGCTGGAAGCCGATCCGCCTGCGGAACTGCTGACGGGCGTCATGCAGGCTGTCGCACAGGAACCGCGCACGTCCCCCGCCGTAAAGAAGCGGAGGATATCCGGCCATCGTGCGGCATTTACCGCAGTGGCCGCGGTGCTGGCAATTTTGGTCGCGGCCGGCGCGATCGCGCTGCCAAAGTGGAGCGACTCGGTCCACGGCGAGGAGAATTCCACCGCGGCGGACAGCGCAACCACGGTCATGGATGCCGGTGAAGCGTATATGGCAGAGAGCGGTGCGGACGAATCGCAGAGCGAAATGGATGAATCGGCGGCGCCGTCGATCTCAGCGGCGCTGGCAGAGACAGAGGATGCCGCAGAAACGGAAGAGTCGTATGATTCCGGCAGTGCGGCGGACAGTGCGACAGTTGCGCCGGCTGCGAACGGAATGCTGCCGAATACAGAGCAGGCGCAGAGCGAGTCGACCGGCGGCGCAGCGCGCGATGCAGCCGATTATGCTGTCTATGCAGAGATCTATGGGTATGATGGCAGCACGCCCATCGAGGAATTGGCGACGCTTGAGCAGACGGCAGATGATCCAAACTGCTATCTGGGCACGGCGGGAGAGATCTTGCAGATCGTGGAGGTCTATCAGGACACCTATGAGATTTCCTGCAGTGTGCAGACTGGCTATGTGGATTCTGACCCGGCCTGCCTGGTGCTCCTGCCATAAATCTTGCCAGTCATAGAATTGGATTCTTCCCCACAGACTACCCGAGAGGTGAGCGCTGTGGGGAAGAAATTTTTTGCGTTTTTCGCCGCGATGCTGCTTCTGGCTGGTACGGTGCGCGCAGCGGACTACATTACATGGGTCGATTTTGATGTCTCCTACGAGGCGATGAAGCGTGCGCTGGATTACGACATTGCCTCACAGGGATGGGAAAAGCCGGTCAGCTGGATCGACCTTCTGGCTTTGGCGGCCACACACCATGGCGGCGGTTCGTTTTCCACCGTGGCGGTGGATGCGGCAGCGCAGGAGTTGCAGACCGATCAGTCGATGCAGGAACTGCTCGGCGCACAGTATCGGTATTTTGCGTATTATCAGGAGGCTTATTCTGCGGTGCTTGGCGGACTGGTTGGCAATTACGCCATCCGGACAACCGACGAGAATGGCGCCGCGGTTTGGAAACCGGCCTATGGGATTAAGGCGTTTTCACCGATCGCAGCCGGCTACTGGTATAACCATTATGATGATTTCGGCAATGCGCGCAGCTATGGTTTCGCGCGGCGCCATCTGGGCAATGACCTGATGGGCGCGCTCGGCACGCCGATTATTGCGGTCGAAGGCGGCACCGTTGAGGCGCTTGGATGGAATCAGTATGGCGGCTGGCGGATTGGAATACGCTCCCACGACCGCAAGCGATATTATTACTATGCGCACCTGCGCAAGGATGCGCCCTATGCCGACGGTCTGGCAGAGGGAGACGAGGTGCAGGCTGGGCAGGTCATTGGGTTTATGGGGCGAACCGGCTATTCTACAAAGGAAAACGTCAATAATATTGAGACAGTGCATCTGCATTTCGGCATGCAGCTTATCTTTGACGAGAGTCAGAAAGAGTGCAATGCTGAGATCTGGATCGATGTATATGACATCGTCCGTCTGTTGAGCACACACCGCAGCTCGGTCGTTCGGAATGAGCAGACCGGCGCTTGGGAACGACTCTATGAATACCGTGACCTGGATCTGCCGCTGCCGTAAGAGAACGCATACGTGCCGGTGTGCAGCGCAAAACGCGCCGACACGAAAAACAAAAACTGAGAAAATAGATTGACATCATCCATTTAAAGTGATAAAATCGCACACAGCGATAACAACTGATTTAAAGCGTAAAACTTTAAATCGAAAAAGGAGAGAGCTGTGTGTTCATTCAAATTCTGCTTCTGGTCGTCTTTTTTGGAATTATGATCGCAGTTGGCGTCTATTGCCGCCGACACGCGACCGACGTCAACGGCTTCGTGCTCGGCGGCCGTAGGGTCGGCCCGTGGCTGACGGCATTTGCGTTTGGCACATCGTACTTTTCTGCCGTCATTTTTGTCGGCTATGCCGGGCAGTTTGGCTGGGATTTCGGCCTGGCGTCAACGTGGATCGGTCTGGGAAACGCATTTATTGGTTCGCTGCTGGCCTGGGTCGTTCTGGGCCGGCGGACGCGGCTGATGTCACAGAAGCTTGACAGCCGGACCATGCCCGACTTCTTCGGCAAACGGTTCGATTCCAATGCGCTGAAGATCGCGGCGTCAGTGATCGTGTTTCTCTTCCTGATTCCCTATACGGCCTCGCTGTACAACGGCCTTTCGAGCCTGTTCCACATGGCGTTCAATCTGCCGTACTGGGTGTGCATCGTCGTGATGGCTGCGCTGACGGCACTGTATGTCATCTTCGGCGGATATATGGCAACGGCGATCAACGACTTTATCCAGGGGATCATCATGCTGATTGGCATTGTGGCCGTCGTCGGCGCGGTGCTGCTGAGCAACGGCGGATTTACAGCTGCGGTCGAAACCCTTTCGCAGGTCGATACCGGCACCGCGCTCTCCGGCGGCTATGTTTCATTTTTCGGACCGCAGCCGCTTGCGCTGTTGTTTGTTGTCATCCTGACGAGTCTCGGCACCTGGGGCCTGCCGCAGATGGTCGGCAAGTTCTACTCCATCGACAACGAGGACTCGATCAAGAAAGGAACGATCATTTCGACGCTCTTTGCGATCGTTGTCGCGGGCGGCTGCTATTTCCTCGGCGGCTTTGGTCGGCTCTATGCCGGTGAGATTGCCTACACGGCGGCCGGCACACCAAACTATGACTCCATTGTGCCGACCATGCTCTCGGGTCTCTCTCCGCTGATTATTGCGATTGTGATCGTACTGGTGCTCTCCGCGTCGATGTCCACACTCTCATCGCTGGTGCTTGCGTCAAGCTCAACCCTTTCGCTTGATGTCATTATCCCGGCGATGAAGAAAAAGGTGGATGAAAAGCAGCAACTCGTGATCCTGCGCGCATTTATTGTGTTTTTTATTGTTGTTTCGGCGGTGATTGCGATCGTCAAAGATACGTTTGGCTTTACTTTTATCGCGCAGATGATGGGCATTTCCTGGGGAGCACTGGCGGGTGCGTTCCTGGCACCCTACCTTTACAGCCTGTACTGGAAAAAGACGACGCGCGCTGCCGTCTGGGTCAGCTTCCTGTTTGGCTGCGGGCTGATGCTGATGCAGCTGTACATCTCACTGACCGGGAACAACTTTGCTACCGGCGCACTGCGCTACGTTTTCTCATCCTCTGTGCGCTCCGGTGCGATGGTGATGCTGGTCGACCTGCTGCTTGTTCCCCTGGTCAGCCTGCTGACCAGGAAACCGGATCAGAAGAAAGTGGGGGAGATGTTCACCTGCTACGAGCAAACCTACCGTGTCCGGGCGACCCATGCGCTTGGCGAGGCGGAATCATAACCATCAGACGGGCCGCGGCAATCTGCCGCGGCCCGTCTGCATATGATAGGGTTTCAGATGTTGCTGGCCAGGGCATAGGCTGCCCGCATGGCCGTCTGGATGGAACCGACCTTGTCACAGTCTCCGATCATGTGCACACGCACGCGGCCGGTGAAAAACGACATGGCTTCATCGCTGCGCGGTTTCATGCCGGCGGCCAGCACAACGTGGTCGGCTGGCAGAGCGGTCTCCGCGCCGTCTTTTTCATAGAATACGCTGCCATCGCGGATGGCCGTAACTCGGGCATTGAGAATATAGGAGAAGTTGGGATCGCTCTCCCACCTTGCCTCGAGCAGGCTGCGGAAGTGCACCGGAACGCTCTCGGGTGAGAGCCGGTCCAGCATTTCAACAACCGTAACCTGGTGCCCGGTCGAAGCCAGGTGCAGCCCCATCTCCACGCCGATCTCACCGCCGCCGATGACCACGACGCGCGCCCCCATCTCCGGCTCTTTTTGTGCCACATCCACTGCAAAGTTGACATTGGGGCCATCCACGCCGGGAATCGGCGGCACAGCGGGAGAGGCGCCGATGGCGACGATGATCTCGTCAAACGCCGTCAGCATCTCCGGCACCGCGGCGGTGGAGAGCCGGACGGTAACATTGGATTTTTCGATCTGACGCACCAGATAGTCACGAAAGCGCGGCACCGTCCATTTCAGCGGAATACCGTCCATCGTGTTGAGCATACCGCCGAGCCGCGATTGCTTTTCAAACAGCGTCACATGGTGGCCGCGCTGCGATGCGATGAGCGCCGCCTCGCAGCCAGCCGGGCCGCCGCCGATGACCGCGATGTTTTTCGGCTCATGCACGGCAGGGCGCACCATGCGTTCTGCCTTGTGCTCGATACCCCAGACCGGGTTGACGGAGCAGACGGTGTTCCATTTCTCCGGCCCCGGGATGTGGCACTTGTTGCAGCGCAGGCACGGCACAACATCTTCGCCGCGCCCTTCGTACGCCTTGTTGCCCCAGTCGGGATCGGCGATGAACGCACGTGCCGCACCGATGAAGTCAGCCTGGCCGGAGGACACGATTGCTTCGCAGTGATCAAGATCCTGACAGCCGCCGACCACATTGATCAGGATGCCGCCGCCGGCCTCCTGCACACCCCTGCGGATTGCAGCGGCGGCGGAGAGCTGCGGGATCTCGCGCGGGTCGAGATAGGTCGGCTGCGAGGGGTCAATTGAGCCGCCGCGGATCTGGAGAATATCCACCTTGCCGCGTGCGAGTTTGGCAAATTCAATCTGATCTTCGATGGTGAGCCCGCCCGCAAACATGTCGTCCTCACGGCCGGAGATCGAAATTTCAATCAGGAAGTCTTTCCCGCACTGCCGCTTGATTTCCTCGCAGATCATCAGCGGGAAGCGTGCGCGGTTTTCAATGGAACCGCCGAATTCATCGGTGCGCTTGTTGGACAGCGGGGAGAGGAACCGCCCCGGGAACATCAGCCGGTAGGCCATGTGCATGAAGCACATATCGAAGCCGAGGCTCTGCGCGAGCTTTGCCTCTTTGCCGTACTCCTCTACCATGCGGAGGAGCAGCTCTTTCGGCGCGGCCTTGCCGTATTCAGCCTTGGAACCGTCGCCGGCGACAAACTCTGACAGCACGCCGTCGGATGCGTCGTAGCCTTTGACGATGTTCATATCCGGCAGCACGAGGTACGACGCTTTCGCGCCATAATAGTGGACGGCCTCGGCTACCTGCGCGAACATATGCTGATGCTGGCCGGTGTGGATATCGAGCGAGAGCGAGTGCGGGTCTTCGGTTTTGACCGGGTTGTTGCCCTTGCAGGTTACAACGGCTGCGCCGGCCTTTGCCTTGTTGGCGTAGTGGGTGATGAGCGCCTCGGTCGGCCATTTTTCCGTGGCCTGAATAAAATGTGGGTTCGATGCCGTGCAGATCAGCCGGTTGCGCAGGACAACGCCGCCGATTTTGACCGGCTCGAGCAGATGCGGATACTGGAACGCCATGGGGACTCCTCCTTTTGCTTGATCACAGATGCGTGTATTCGTAGGCCCGGATCGGGTCGATGTACTGGGCGAGTTCAGAGAATGTGATGCAGCGGCCGCCGAGGTCATAGATCAGCTGCACCTGTTCTTCGAACGTCATTGGGCCGAAATCGCGGCCGGTGACGGTGTGGTAGGCCAGTATGGCGATGCGGCTGTCTGCGGCGGTGCAAACGACCTCGGTCAGACGCTCCCGCGTCATCATCGGGGCGTTGTTGAACGACGGCATGGACAGCGGCGAGTCGACCAACGGGTCGTAGTGCGCCGTGCCGGCGCGGTGGAATGCGTCGCCCTGCAGATCGCCGCGCGCCCAGCGATAGCCCCGCTCGTGCAGGATCTGTTCATGGCGCGCCATGCACTGGCCGCCGGGATAGCCGAACACGGTCGGGAGCGGGATGCCGGCCTGCACACAGCGCGCTTCGATCTGTGCGGCCTCGGCGTGAATGTATTCGTCGCTGCCGGCCTGATAGGCGGTGGGATCGTGGTGCATGGAATGATTGACGATCTCATGCCCGCGTGCGGAGAGCGCTTGGATCTGCTCCCATGTCATATACCGCGTTTTATCGGAAAAACCGGGGCCGCCAAACATACCTGTCTCCATCTCGCAGACAAAGAAGTTGCCCCTGCCGCCATATTGCTCCAGAATCGGCGCAGCGTCTGTCAAGTGGTCAATTGTCGCATCGTCAAATGTCATCAGCACCAGCCGCTCCGGCACCGGCTGCACAATCGGGTCAAAATCGCGCGCGAGCGCCTCAAATTCGACCAGGCTGACGCCAAGCAGCGCTTCCAGCTGCGCTCCGTCCAGCGGCAGCCCGGCGAGAAAATCGCGCAGCAGCAGCGCCCGCTGTTCAAGCATGGCCAGCTCGCGGCCGATCTCGTCCGGATTTCGGCCCGGCGCGAAGCCGACGGCGTCGAACGCGCCGGCACAGCCATCGCGGAACACCTGCATTGCGCACCAGCGCGATGGCTCCAGCAGCCGGCTCCGGGCGATGTACTCCTGCCGGATACACAAAAGCTCTTTTGCATTCATCATCTCAACCTCCGATCTGATGTCTTCTCACTGCCAGTATAGGCGCGGTGCAGGCCGATGTCCAATGACGGTTTGCAATGAGAACATAACGCACATGTTATGAATTGATTGATTTTTGATGGTGATTCTGTTATGCTCAAATCAGGAGGGAAGGACATGGAACTCAATCAGCTTCGCGCGTTTTTGGAGGCGGCGCGGCATGAGCATATGACCCGCGCAGCGGAGGCGATGCATGTGACCCAGCCGGCGATGAGCCGGATGATTGCCCGGCTGGAGGAAGAACTGGGGGTACGGCTGTTCGACCGCGAGGGGCGCGCCATCCGGCTCAACGAGCACGGCCGCGCGGTGCTTGAACATACCGAGCGCATTTTTGGCGAGCTGGATGCAATGCGCCGTCACCTGGATGATCTGGGCAGCAGCGTCAGCGGACTGGTGCGCGTGGCGTCGTCGTTTCCAAACCGCGAGCCGGACTGGCTGTACGACGCGATCCGCGGTTTTCTGTTTGCTCATCCGCAGGTCAGCTTCCGCATCCGGCAGATGAGCCCGCAGGAGATCGCCCGCGCGCTGGAGGAGCGCCGGGTTGACCTGGCGCTGACGGTGCCGTCGGTGCAGTCTGCACAGATTGTCTGGACACACCTGTTCTCCGAAAAGATGGGCGTACTGCTGCCGCGGTCGAATCCGCTGTGCGATCGGTCTGCGCTGCATGTTGCGGACCTTAGGGGCGAGCGGTTTTTATGCAACAACTCCAATTCCGACGTGTACGACCTGACACGCAGTTTCTGTGCGCAGGCCGGTTTCGAGCCGGATATCTACTATGAGGGCGATTCGCCGCAGCTGATCGGCGAGGCGATCAGCCGCGGCCTCGGCGTGTCGTTTATTGCGCAGTCCCATGTCCCGGCCGGCGCAGCCGGACAGAGCTGGGAGCAGGAGATCGTATTTCGTCCGATTGCGGACGAATTCTGCTGCCGCGTGTGCGGCGTGGCCGCGGCCAGGGGGCAGTATGAGACACGCGCGGTGCGGCTGTTTTACCAGTGGCTGTGTGAGCAGGCCGCACAGCGGACGGACTGATGACGCCGCGTATGGTTGATTTTTTCGGCGGAATGTGGTATAAACTATACTGCATTCGAGAAAAACAGCCGGCGCGGCAGCGACGCGGCTGTCCGCCAACTTGGCGGCCAGGCGTCAGGCCCGCACAGGGCGCAGGCGGCTGGGAGGGAAAAGCCCGGGCGCGCGTGCCGGGGCTTTTTTGCGCGATACAAGAGGGAGGTACCCATGCTCGAACTGGAAAACATCTGTTATGCCGCCGATGGGAAGCAAATCCTGTCGGATATCAATTTGAGGATCGAAGATCATTTTGTCGTCATTACCGGGCCGAACGGCAGCGGCAAGTCCACGATGGCCAAGCTGATCGCCGGCATTCTCCAGCCCGACAGCGGCACGATCCGGCTCAACGGCGAGGACATCACGAACCGCTCGATTACCGAACGTGCGAAGATGGGCGTCAGCTACGCGTTTCAGCAGCCGGTGCGCTTCAAGGGACTGACGGTCCGCGACCTGATGTCCACTGCAGTCGGCAAGACCGTGCCGCTTTCCGAGTTGTGCGATCTGTTGTCTGAAGTCGGGCTGTGCGCCAAGGAGTATATCGAGCGAGAGCTTGACGACAGTCTGTCCGGCGGTGAGCTCAAGCGCATTGAGATCGCGATGGCGCTTGCGCGCAACTCGGCACTGAGCGTGTTTGACGAGCCGGAGGCCGGCATCGACCTGTGGAGTTTTCAGAAGCTCATCAGTGTGTTTGAAAAGCTGGTGGAAAAGACACAGGGCAACATCCTGATCATCAGTCATCAGGAGCGGATTCTGGAGATTGCCGACCGGATTATTTACCTCGAGGACGGCAAGGTTTCCCTGTATGACAAGAAAGAAAACGTCCTGCCGAAGCTGCTTGACAGTGTGCAGCAAGGCGTGTGCCGCGTTCTGGCGGATCAGTGAGAAAGAGAGGAACCATGGACAGCATTCAGAAGCATATGCTCCACGAAATTGCGGAGCTTGACGCGCTGCCGGTCGGCGCGTACAATATCCGGACCAATGGAAAAAGCACCGAGCGCAACTCCACTGCAAACATCGAGATCACGACGCGGCCGGGGGAACAGTCCGGCATCGTGATCCGTATCAAACCCGGCACGGTCAACGAGAGTGTGCATATCCCGGTTGTTATCTCCGAGAGCGGCCTGCGCGAGGTTGTCTACAACGACTTCTACATCGGTGAGGGTAGCGATGTGGTCATTGTCGCGGGCTGCGGCATTCATAACTGCGGCAATGCCGACAGCTCGCATGACGGCGTGCACACGTTCTTTGTCGAGAAGAACGCGAAGGTCAAATACGTCGAAAAGCACTACGGCGAGGGGGAAGACGGCAGCCGCGGCAAGCGGGTGATGAACCCCGATACGATCATCCATCTGGCTGAAGGCGCCGAGATGGTGATGGAGACGACGCAGATCGCCGGCATCGACGACACGACGCGCACCACAACGGCCGACCTTGCGGCCGGCGCCAAGCTCGACATCCGCGAGCGCGTTATGACGACCGGCGAGCAGAATGCCGTGTCCAATTTCAGCGCAGAGCTCAACGGCGACGGCTGCTCGTGCAACATCGTCAATCGCTCTGTGGCACGCGATCACAGCCGGCAGCACTTTAAAAGCTGTCTGACCGGCAACTGTGTCTGCTCCGGCCATTCCGAGTGCGACTCGATTATTATGGGCGACGCTTATGTTTCCGCCGCGCCGGAACTGACTGCTTCGAGCACCGAGGCCAGCCTGATCCACGAGGCGGCGATCGGCAAGATTGCCGGCGACCAGCTGATCAAGCTGATGACGCTTGGCCTGACCGAGGAAGAGGCGGAGGAGAAGATCGTTGCCGGCTTTCTGAAATAAGCGAAAATCCCTGGGTGTTTGATGCCCCGGGGATCGCTCTGCGGATGCGGCCTTGAACGATATGTGAACTTTTCCCGCGCGTGCTTGACCTTTACCATCCAAAATGATAGGATAGCGAAAAACAGCAACGGAGGGAACCCGAAATGAAAAAATGCTGCTGCGCCGTCTGTCTGACGCTCCTGCTTGGCCTGCTGGCTGCCTGCTCGAGCGAGCCGGAGGCTGCCGCCACTGTGACCGAGCTGGCGGATGACGACGCAATCTACACCGTTTCCTACAACTATATCCGTCCCACCATCCACGATGATGAGATCGCCGAATACTGTGAGGAGCACGGTTTCAAGCAGATTACCAAAAATGAGGACGGAACTTATACGTTCCGCATGGACCGCGACCTCTATGAGCAGGAGATGGAAGATCGCAGGACCAGCCTGATTGAATATCTCGAAGAGATCCTGACGGATGACACATTCAGTACTTTTGTACTGGATTATGACCTCGACGAGGAGAATGACTTTCGGGAGGTTAGCATCACGGTCGACTCGGCGGTCTATCTCGAAACAGATGTCTATTACGATCTGATCGGCGAATATATTCTCTCGGTCTATCAGTACTTTATGGAAGACAGCGAGGCAGAGCCGGGCACGACAGTCAGCTTTATCAGCGGCTCGACCGGGCAGGTGCTCGATTCTTATGAGTTCCCGCAGAGCAGCGGCACCTCCGCCGAGGATTATATTTATTGACCGGAAAAGGCTGGACGGCGCCGCCATCTGCGGCGCCGTCTTATTTTGCAGGTAAAGCGGAGGGATGAAGATGAATCCAATTTCTACGGAATTACTCGACACCGTGCGCGGGCTCTGCCGCGGTGAAGGCGCCAGTCCGACGGATACCCCGGGCCTGACAGCCTGGCGCTTTACCGGCCGCCGAATCCGGATGCCGCAGTCAGAGAGCCCCTATCTCTACGTTGTGCTCGATGGGATGCTGCGGCTGTATACCCCGTCGGGTGTCCTGGACTATCCGGCCGGGCAGTATTCGATCTCCCAGGTTGACACGCCGCTGTCCGGTACGGTGCTGACACAATCAGCGCGGGGGGGGGATTTTCTGGCGCTCAGCCTGACGTTTACCGTATACGACGTTATCTCGACGGTGCTTGCGCTGGACAACGATTTGGTCGGGCGTATTCTGGGCGATGGCCTGGGTGAGGCAGCGCATTCCGCATCGGACACCGCGGCGATCCGAGCTGTATTCCGGCTGCTTCCGGCAATGCAGCAGGCGGTTCCCTCCGAATTCCTGCGGCGGAATATTATGCAGGAAATTATTTACAGCTTACTGTGCGGCTCCTGCGGCAGGCAGCTGATCCAGAGCGCGGCAAACGTGGACCCGGCTGATGAGATCTATGCGGCAAACAGCTGGATCAAAGAGAATTTTCGCAGCTCGTTTACCGTGGAGGAGCTGGCTGGTCAACGCCACATGAGCGTGTCGCAGTTTCACCAAAAATTCAAAAGCGCGGTGGGGATGGGGCCGCTGCAGTGCCAGAAGCGGCTGCGTCTTACCGAGGCCAGACGGCTGATGCTTGATGAGGGCAGTAACGTTACCGAGGCATCTGCAGAGGTGGGCTATGAGAGCCTGTCACAGTTTATCCGCGACTATCGGAAGATGTTTGGCGCAGCACCCAAAGAGGATGTTCGCAGCATCCGGAGCCGCCGAAAGGAATGAGCAGTTTTTTGAGAGAAACGGGCAAGCGCCTGCGGCCGGCTTTTGGTATGCTCTGCTCAGATGCTTGTGCATCGATCAGATCAATGCGGAGGGATCGATGCGGAGGGATCGATATGATTTTAACAGATGAACGATGCGACCGGCTCTGTGCGGCTGCAAGAGAAAAGAGCAGGGAACTTGGAATTGACATCAGCTTTGCGATTTGTGACGAAAACGGCCTGCCGCGGGTCTATCGCAGATATGGCGAGGCGCTTGTGCTGAGCATCACGCTCGTGCCCGGAAAGGCATATACGGCGGCGGTTACGCAGTGCAGGACGAAAGATGTCGCCGCAGCTGCCGCGGAGGGGGCGTCCCTGATGGCGATCCAGACAAACGACCCAAGAATCACGCTGGTCGCCGGCGGTTATCCGCTGTTCGTTGACGGAAAAATTGCCGGCGGGATCGGCGTTGGCGGCGGAACGGAGGAACAGGACTGCGAGATCGCAGAGTATGTCGTTTCTGTGTTCTCGCAGCTTGTGGGCTGACTTGGCGGCACAATGGAGAATATCAGCCCATTCTGCACCTGCGGAAATCTGAGCTGTCCGCTGCATCCCACCCGGCATGGGAAGGGTTGTGCACCCTGCATCAGCAAGAATCTGCGTCGCCGGGAAGTGCCAAACTGCTTTTTTCATCAGATTGCGCATGCGGAGGACAGGGAAGGGGATTCGTACGAGGACTTTGCGGCGCTGGTGTTGCAGAACAAAGCGCCGTAAGACGGCAGAAAAAAGGAGGAAGCGTGCGCTTCCTCCTTTTTGTTCGTTGCTTCAGGTCTTGGCGTGTGAGACAGTCGGTTTCGCCGTGCGGCGGAAGAACACGCGCTCCACGCGCTTGTACAGCAGCATTGTCACTGCGGTGACGACGACACCCTTAAGCAGGTTGAACGGCACAACGGCGAACAGGACCAGCGTCGAGACGCTGTTGATCGCGCCGTTGACCTCAGTGCCCATCGCAATGATGGCGTCGAGCGGGATGCCATAGAGTGTGGCAAAACGGGGCAGCAAGTATACGGCGTTGAACAGGCTGCCGAATACGGTCATCACAGCTGTGCCGACGCCCATGCCGAGCAGCGCCGTTTTTTTCGTTTTGCGCACATGATAGATGATCGATGCCGGCAGCACAAGTGAGCAGCCGACCACAAAGTTGGCAAAATCGCCGACGAATGCGGTGCTGGTACCCTTCAGCACGAGCTTGACGATGATCTTGACCAGCTCCGACACAACGCCGGCGACCGGGCCAAGGTAGAATGTGCAGATCATCACCGGGATCTCGCTCAGGTCCATTTGATAGAACGACGGCGCGAAAAACAGCGGGATTTCGATGTACATCAGCAGCCCGGCAATGGCGGAAAAGACGCCGATGAACGCGACATAGCGACCGCGTGAGATCTTCTTGACGCGGTCTTTGAGGACAAACTTCTCCACCAGGTACGCGACGGCGAACAGCGCCGCGAAGATCAGCACGCACACCCCGAGAAAGCTCAGGTTTTCCTTGGCGGCTTCGAGCAGGTTTCTCATGACATATCACCTCGTATAATAAGATTTGCAGACAGTTTTAAGTGCATCTGCTTGGTACAC
>CAZGBU010000033.1:0-19420 GCA_964523945.1 uncultured Oscillospiraceae bacterium | reverse complement strand
GCGGCCATCCAGGCGCTGACGGAGTATGGCGTCCGCGTCAAGATCCTGACCGGCGACAACGAGACCGTTACCCGCGCAATCTGCCGGCAGGTCGGCCTGAATGTGGACCGCATCCTGCTGGGGTCGGAGCTGGAGAACCTCAACGATGCACAGCTGGGCAAACTGGCCGAACGCATCACCGTGTTTGCCAAGCTCTCGCCTGCGCAGAAAGCCCGTGTGGTCCGCGTGCTTCGCGAAAACGGCCATAGCGTCGGCTATATGGGAGACGGAATCAACGACGCGGCTGCCATGAAGGCCGCAGACGTGGGAATCTCCGTGGACACGGCGGTGGATATTGCCAAGGAGACTGCGTCGGTGGTGCTGCTGGAAAAAGATCTGATGGTGCTCGAGCAGAGTGTGATCGAGGGCAGAAAGACCTACGCCAACATGATCAAGTATATCAAGATCACGGCTTCGTCCAACTTCGGGAACATGTTCTCGGTGCTGGCAGCCAGCGCGTTTTTCTGCCCTTCCTGCCCATGGCATCGCTCCATTTGATTCTGCTGAATCTGATCTATGACATCTCCTGTACCGCCATGTCCTGGGACAACGTGGACGCCGACGCACTCCGACAGCCGCGGCAATGGGATGCCTCCGGCATCAGCCGCTCTATGCTGTGGTTTGGGCCGACCAGCTCGGTGTTTGATATTGCAACCTATCTGCTGATGTACTTTGTGCTCTGCCCCGCCCTGACCGGCGGCCGGTTGTATACGCAGCTGACTGATCCGTCGGCGCAGGCGCTGTACGTCTCGCTGTTTCAGACGGGGTGGTTTTTGGAGTCCATGTGGAGTCAGACATTGGTTCTTCACATGCTTCGCACGCCGAAAATCCCGTTTATCCGCAGCCATGCCTCCGCGGCGGTGACGCTGCTTACCGTTGCGGGCATCTCAATTGTTACGGCGCTCCCGTTTACGCCGCTGGGGGCGGCCCTTGGGCTGACCGCACTTCCGCCGGTATACTTTGTCTGGCTGGGCGGGTTCGTGCTGGGATATATGGTGTTGGCCACAGCGGTCAAGACCTGCTATCTGCGCCGCCACGGCGAGCTGTTGTGATCGCCGGTGCCCAGGCGCTCGTTGACTGCCGGGCTGCTTTTTGATAGAATAACCAGAAGAACAGAGCAGAGCGGGGCGCTGTGAGCAGAGACTGCGCGGCATCCCGCCTGGAAAGGAGCAGTGGCGTGGAGCAGCGCGTGGCAGTGATCACCGGCGCATCCCGCGGCATTGGACTGGCTGTCGCACAGAGGCTGGCGGGGGACGGCTGGGCGGTCTGGGGGCTGAGCCGCCGTACGGGCGGCGATACCGGCATCCAATGGCGTGCGTGCGACGTGGCAGATCAGGCGGCTGTTTCGTCTGCGTTTCAGGAAATCCTGGCGCAGGCGGGCAGGATCGACCTGCTGGTGTGCAATGCCGGCATGGGAATTTCCGGGGCGGCCGAATTTGCGCCCGGCGACCAGATCCGCCGCCAGATCGAGGTAAATCTGCTTGGTGCCGTGACCTGTGCGCAGCAGGTCATTGCGCCGATGCGCGCGCAGGGAGGCGGAAGGATCCTGTTTACCTCGTCTCTCGGGGCGCTGTTTCCGCTGCCGTATCAGAGCTTTTACTCGGTCAGCAAGGCCGGGCTCAACGCGTTCAGCGATGCGCTGGGCCTGGAGGTGCGGCGGTTCGGCATCGAAACGTGCGCCCTGCTGCTCAACGATGTGCGCACCGACTTCACCGACAGCCGCAGAAAAAATGAAACCGGCGACGCAATCTACGGCGGCCGGATCACAGCGGCTGTTGAAAAAATGGAGCAGTCAGAGCGCCGCGGCATGACGCCGGAGCAGGTGGCTGTGGTCGTATCAGCGCTGCTGCGCCGAAGGCGGCTGCCGCCGCACAAGATTGTCGGCATTGGCAACGGAATCCTGGGGCTGCTCTACCGCCTCCTGCCCACTGGGGTGATGCTCCGACTGCTGGGTCAGTTGTATGGATAAATCAATGCGGGCTGTACGGCGCACGCCGTACAGCCCGCTCAGTGTGTCGAAAGACTTCGACGAGCCAAGTGCGGCGCAGCCATAGCTGCGCCGCACTTCTGTTTTGCGAGATTGCCGTCATTCCGTCTGCGGCGGCGCGTCCTGTTCCGGCGGCTGTGCGCTCTGCCCGTCTGCCGGAAGCGACTCCGGTGCGCGGTGCAGATCAAACACGGAACTTTCGCCCTCGCTCGGAATCTCGCGCCCTTCCATTGCGGCCTCGAACTGCGGCCGGCTCATCGTGTTGTGCGCGAGCAGGAACTGTGCGATCTGCTCGATCTTGTCCCGGTTGGCCTCGACGATCTCCACACACCGACGGTAAGCCGCGTCGATCAGGCGCTTGACCTCGTCGTCGATATCGCCGGCAACTTTCTCGGAGTAGGACTTGGTTTTCTCATAGTCGCGGCCGATGAACACCTCGCTGTCTGAGCCGTAGCTGACTGCGCCGATTTTTTCGCTCATGCCATACCGGGAGACCATTTCGCGGGCGATCTCGCTCGCACGCTGGATGTCGTTGGACGCACCGGTGGAGATGTCCTCCATCATCAGCTGTTCCGCCACGCGGCCGCCGAGCAGCGAAACGATCTGCTCAAACATCTCATTGCGCGAGGCAAAGCTGCGGTCCTCACCCGGCAGTGAGATCGTCATGCCGCCCGCACTGCCGCGCGGAACAATCGTGATGGAGTGAACCGGGTCGTGTGTCGGCAGGTGATACATGACGACAGCATGGCCGGCCTCGTGTACCGCAGTGAGCCGACGCTCGTGCGCGGAGACAACGCGGCTTTTCTTCTCCGGTCCGGCGAGGATTTTCAGCATGGCCTCTTCAATGTCGTGCATGGTGATGACCAGCCGCCCGCTGCGCGCAGCAAGCAGCGCAGATTCGTTCATCAGGTTGGCCAGATCCGCGCCGGTAAAGCCGGCTGTTGCATGGCCGACCACGGTCAGGTCGACATCATCTGCCAGCGGCTTGTTGCGCGAGTGGATCTTCAGGATTTCAGTGCGGCCCTTTGCATCCGGTGCGCCGACATAGATCTGGCGGTCAAACCGGCCGGGACGCAGCAGCGCGGGGTCGAGGATATCCTTGCGGTTGGTGGCGGCCATTACAATGACGCCCTCATTGGCCGAGAAGCCGTCCATCTCTACAAGCAGCTGGTTGAGCGTCTGCTCGCGTTCGTCGTGGCCGCCGCCCAGGCCGGCGCCGCGCCGGCGGCCAACGGCATCAATCTCATCGATAAAGATAATCGATGGGGCGAGCTTTTTGGCCTGGTCGAACAGGTCGCGCACACGGCTTGCGCCGACGCCGACGTACAGTTCAACAAAGTCCGAACCGGAGATAGACAGGAACTGCACGCCTGCCTCGCCGGCGACGGCCTTGGCCAGCAGCGTTTTGCCGGTGCCCGGCGGACCGACGAGCAGCACGCCGCGCGGAATCTTCGCGCCGATGGCGTCGAACCGGGCGGGATCGCGCAGAAAGTCGACGATTTCCTCGAGCTCTGCTTTCTCCTCGTCTGCACCGGCGACGTCGGCAAATGTCACCTTTGGTGTGGAGTCGGTGACGGTTGTAGTGCGCGCCTTGCCGAATTTCATCACGCCGCCTGAGCCGCCGCTGGCCGACTTCATCATCACATACCACAGTACGACGACGACGACTGCGATGACCAGATATGGCAGGAACGTCAGCCACCACGGCGTTTCGTACCCGCGCGGATAATCATAGGACGAAATGATGCCGTCCTCCGCCTGCTGCAGGATCAGCTCGCCCAGATCATAATAAAAGACGGAGAAGTTGGCCAGCTCATAGGTGATGGTGCTCTCGCCGTTATATGGCTCCTTGAGGTCCATCACCAGGACATTGTCTTCGACGGTAAACGATTCGACCTGTTCTGTGCGGAACAGCTCCACGACCTCGGAATAGGTGATGGCATCCTGCCGGGTATCCCGCGTCAGGATCGAGAATGAAACCAGCAGGACGACCAGAATCAGACCGAGCAGAATGAGGTTTCCAATTCTTGATTGCTTTTTCAATGAGGTGTCTCCTTATTGTTTGTCTCCGGGATTTATGAGTAGATTTCGGGCTTCAGCACGCCGACATAGGGCAGATTCCGGTAGCGGTCGTTATAGTCAAGTCCATAGCCGACCACGAACTCGTTTGGAATGGTGAAGCCAATGTAATCCGCTGTGATGTCCACAGCCCGGCGCGAGGGTTTGTCGAGCAGCGTGCAGATCCGGAGCGAGGCCGCGCCGCGGTGCTCGAGCAGACGGCAGACAGCCTGGAGCGTGCGCCCGGTGTCAAGCACATCCTCCAGGATGACAACGTGGCGGCCGTGTACGTCAATGGACAGATCCTTGTTGATGTTGACGTTGCCGCTTGACGTTGTGCCCGCGCCATAGGATGAGACGGCCATAAAGTCGAACTCACAGGGGATCGGCACGGCGCGCACCATGTCGGCGTAGAAGATGACCACACCGCGCAAAATCCCGACAAAAATGGGATTCAGGCCGTCGTAGTCTCGGGTGAGCTGCTCGCCGAGCTCGGCGATCCGGCTGCGGATCTGTGACTCGGTGATCAGAACGCGCTGCACATCATCATGCAGGCTCATGGCAGGACGCCTCCTTTTCCAGTTGGATATACAGCGCCGGCTCGCCGGCGCGCGGCAGGCGCGACACATCCGCGCCAATCCCGGCGACGGCCAGAATGCCGCCTGCATCACAGAACACGGGAACCCGGCTGCGCTGAACTGCCGGTATCTTCCGGTCGATCATCAGTTTTTTCAACGAGCGCCGCCCGCCGGCCAGCCGCAGCGTGTCGCCGGACCGGCGTGGCCGCGCCGTGATGGTGCCGCCGGTATAGTGTACCGCGAAATCACAGGGAATATCGTCGATTTGGTGCGCCTGTGCCAGCCGGCAGACAACGGTCATACCGGCGCCGGGCAGCGCGGTGCGCCCTGGGATGCGGAGCTGCGTCGGCACGAACCCATCCGGGATGTCGCCGCACTGCACGCGCAGCAGGTCATATTCGCGCGCTGCGCGAAAGCCGCTGCACAGGTCAACCTCTGCCGCCGGATGGGGGGAGTCTGCCAGTGCACAGACGGCCTCAATCTGCCGGGCCGACAGCTCGGACACGCCGCATGCCAGCAGAAACAGCCGGACGGCCCGCCGCCGCAGGGCGACTGGGTGGCTGCGGAGCACCGTACAGGAGAGCGCATCGCCGCGGCGGGCAGACGAGAGCGCCTGCAAAGCGAGCGTGTCGAGCAGCTCGTCCTCTGCGCGCAGTCGTGCAGATGCTTCCTGCACGCGAACGGCAATGGACGGATTCTCCGCAGCAAGCTGCGGCACGACATGATGCCGCAGCCGATTGCGCAAAAATGCGTCCAATTCATTGGAGGAGTCGATTCGATAGGGAATCTTCTCCCGGGTCAGATAGTCCAGGATCTGCGCGCGCGTGATGCCCAGCAGCGGACGCACGATTCGTCCGCGGACGGGCGGGATGCCGGCCAGGCCGCGCAGCGACGCGCCGCGGATCAGATGCATCAGCACAGTCTCGAGATTGTCGTCGGCCGTATGCGCCGTCAGCACGAATGCGTCCGGGTCAACGGACAGCAGAAATGCGTAGCGCAGCCGGCGCGCGGCGGCCTCCAGGCTCTCTCCGGGCGCGCGTGCAGCCCGTATATCGGCACGGCCGGAACAGAATGCGATTCCCCGGGCGGCGCACTGTTCGCGGACGAATGCTTCGTCGCCATCGGACTCCGCTGCCCGCAGCCCGTGGTTAAAATGCGCGCACGTCACGCGGATGCCCAGCGCGCCGGCGGTTGCGTGTGCAAGGCATAGCAACGCCATCGAGTCCGGACCACCCGAGACGGCGCATACGGCATGCGCGCCGCGGGGCAGATGCGCAGCCAAAGCCCTGCGCAGTTCATTCGTCATGCTTCCACTCCCGATCGGAGAACGTTGTGTACTGCGGCAGCCACTGCAGACGGACGGTGCCGGTTTCGCCGTGGCGGTTTTTGGCGACGATGGCCTCGGCCACATTTTTGTCCTCGGTATCTTCGTTGTAATAGTCGTCGCGGTAGAGGAAAATGACCTCGTCGGCGTCCTGCTCGATGGCACCGGACTCGCGCAGGTCCGACAGAATCGGGCGCTTGTCGCTGCGGCTCTCATTGGCACGCGAGAGCTGGCTCAGGCACACGACGGGGACGTTGAGCTCTTTGGCCATGATTTTCATCGCGCGCGACATCTCGCCGACGGCGAGCACGCGGTTTTCGGGTTGGCGGCCGTTGCCGGCCGTCGTCATCAGCTGGAGATAGTCGATGACAACCAGGCCAAGGTTTTCAATCCGGCGGCACTTGGCGTTCATCTCGGCCACAGTGGTGGCCGGATTGTCATCGACGCGGATGTCTGTCTGGGAGAGGGCGGAGGCGGCGATGCCGATTTTGCTCCACTCCTCTTCGGTCAGATTGCCGGTGGCAAGCTTCTGATTGTCAACAAAGCTCTCGTTGGACAGCAGGCGCATTGCAAGCTGCTCGCGCGACATCTCCAGCGAGAAGAACGCGACTGCCTTGCCCGTTTTTTTGGCGACGTTGAGCGTGATGTTCAGCGCCATTGACGTTTTACCCATACCAGGGCGCGCTGCGATCAGAATGAGGTCAGAGCCGTTCAGACCATTGATCTTCCGGTCGAGATCAGCCAGACCGGTCGAAAGGCCGGCAATGTCGCTGCCGGAGCGCGAAAGCTCCTTGAGCCGGTCGAATACGCTCAGAAGAACGGTGCCGATGTGCTCCAGATCCTGCCGCCCCTGCCCTTTGCGCAGTGCGTAGACCTTTTTCTCTGCGGCCTCTAGGATCTGTTCGGCCGAGCCGACACCCTCGTAGACGGTTTCATTGATCTCCGTTGCTGCCTGTGCGATCGCACGCAGCAGCGCCTTGTCGCGGACGATGGTGGCATACTGCTTGACGTTGGCGGCGGTCGGCGTGATCTCCATGAGCTGCATCACATAGTCAACCGACGACTGTTCGTTGTATACGCCGCGCTCTTTCATCTTATCGAGCACGGTAATTGGGTCGATCACTTCGGAGAAATTAAACATGGAGTAGATCGTCTCGTAAATCTCGCGGTTTTGCTGGAGATAAAAATCCTCCGGCGAGAGCATGCCGATCACATCGCTGACACAGCGGCTGTCGATGAGCATAGCGCCGAGCACAGACTGCTCAGCCTCGAGCGAGTGCGGCGTCTGCCGCTGCAGCAGCTCGTCCATGCGGAATTCCTCCTTTCCGGGGTGCGTGAGGATTACAGCTCCTCGACGCGCAGGTTCAGGTCGGCCGTGATCTCATAGCCGAGCTTGATCTTAACGGTATACTGACCGGTTGTCTTGATTGTATCGGCCAGAACGATCTTACGCTTGTCGATCTGTTTGCCGCACTGCTCACTGAGCGCCTGCGCAATCTCGGCCGAGGTGATCGAGCCGAACAGCCGGCCGGCGCCGCCGCCCTTGGCCTTGACGACAACGGTTGTCTCCTTGAGAAAATCACGCAGTTCCATCGCTTCTGCCTTTTCGCGTGCCTGTTTTTCCGCAAGCGCCTTGTCGTTCATGCGCATGGTGTTCAGGTTATCAGCCGTCGCTTCGACGGCGAGCTTGCGCGGCAGAAGATAGTTGCGGCCATAGCCGTCGGAGACTTCAATGAGCTGGCCTTTTTTGCCCTTGCCCTTGATATCCTGCTGCAGGATTACTTTCATACTGGATCACTCCTCATAAAATTTGTCAATGGACTCCACCAGGCGGGTGAGGGCCTCGCGCACGGAACAGTCGGGTACCTGCGCACCGGCTGTGGCGGCATTTCCGCCGCCGCCGAGCGGCTCGAGGATGACCTGCACGTTTGCGTCGCCGATCGAACGCGCCGAGATGATGACGCGGTCGCCATCGGGGTAGAGGACGAACGAGGTCAGGATGCCTGCAATGTTGAGCAGCTCATCGGCTGCCTGCGCCGCCACGGTGCGGTTGCAGGTATAGTCGAGCGCCGCAATCGCGATCTCGCCGCGGTGGTGCTTGGCTGCCTGGAGGATTTGATAGCGGGCGAGCGTGCTGTCGAGATCGTTTTGGAAGAGCATCTTGACGCTGACCGTGTCCGCGCCGGCGCGGCGCAGAAAAGCGGCGGCCTCAAATGTCCGTCCGCCCGTGCGGACGGAGAAGTTCTTCGTGTCGAGCACGATGCCGGCCAGCAGCGACTCGGCGTCAATGGGCAGAATATCCCGCGTCTCAACCGAATATTGCAGCAGCTCTGTGACCAGCTCGGAGGCTGATGAGGCGAACGGCTCATGCAGGTTGAGCACAACCTGCTCGATGAAATCAGCCGCGCGACGGTGATGGTCGACAATGACGGTGCGGCTGAGCGATTCAAGCAGTTCGATCGACTCGACCTGGTCCGGCCGGTTTGTGTCGACGACAACGAGCAGGCTGCGTGCGTCGGCCAGCAGCAGCGCGTCCTGCACAGACATGAAGCTGTCGGCGTATTCCGGCGTGGCGCGCAGCCGCGCAATCAGCGGCTTGGCCACGTTTTTCTGCTGGTCGATGACGATGTGTGCCTGCTTGCCCTTTTTGCGGCAGATGCAGGCGATGCCGACGGCGGCGCCGACGGCGTCAAGATCGGCGTTTTTGTGCCCCATGACGAACACATGAGACGACTGCACGATCAGCTCGCACAGCGAGTTGGCCATGACGCGGGATTTGACCTTGGTGCGCCGCTCGGTCTCTTTGGCGCGCCCGCCGTAGAACGTAAAGTTGTAGCGGTTTTTGATGACGGCCTGGTCGCCGCCACGGGCAAGCGCCGTCTCGATGGCGAGCGCGGCGAAGTCGTAGTTCTCCTGGAATGTCGCGCCGTCGCGCCCGATGCCCAGGCTGATCGTCGCAGCAATGCCGGATGGGTTGATGACGGTACGGATTGCGTCGAGCAGCGAGAATTTTGCGTCGACAAACGATTGCAGGTACCGGCTTTCGAAGATGAAAATGTACCGGTTCCGCTCGACTTTGCGCAGCAGGCCGCCGTGGCCGTCGGCCCACTCGTTGATGCGCACGTCGATGGCAGCGTTGAGCGTGGAGACGTTGTTGTCAGTGAGGTTGTTGGTCAGCTCGTCGTAATTGTCAATCAAAATGATCGAAACGATCGGGCGCGAGCGGACGTACTCGTCGCGCGCATTGAGCAGGTCGGTCATGTCGACAAAGTAAATCGACGCGAGCATCAGCGGCTTGCCGCCATCGTCGGAGCGGACCAGATTGCCGAATACCCGATAGCGCCGGCCGTTGTAGACCGGCTCGTCGGGCGACTCGGATTTTCCCTCTACCAGCCAGATGATCGAAAGCTGCGGAAACACATCCTGCATTTTTTTGTTGAACAGCTCGTCGCCGCAGCCGGTCAGCTGCGTGAACAGGTGGTTGCCCCAGATGATCTCGCCTGAGCGCATGCTGACAACCATCATCGGAAGCGGCATGTTGACCGTATCGCCGGCAGCGGTTCCGGCCTCGGATGTTGTCGACTGAATGTATCGGAGAATGGCCTTTTTGCGGCGCACGCTGGTCATGCGGTAGATGATGAACAGCAGCACGGTCAGCCCCGCCTCGCCGGCGGCCAGCCAGGTCATCTCCCACTGCCAGACGAGCGCGGCAGCTGCAAACAGCAGCATCACGACGAAATAGATCGCCATGCTCGGCTCGAGCATCCGGGTCAGTTTTTTGTTCACGCTTCATTCTCCTTTTGCCACTCTCACACAATAAAAACCAAGTCAAAACATTATATCAGGAAATTTCGTGTTTTGCAATTCCAAAGCGCTTTCGATTTGCGCGGCAGGGACGATTTTTGCCGGCGTGTTCAAAACCATTGCGAATCGGCGTCAGTTGTGGTAAAATCGCCTTACTTTATGGTGCCTGCTGCGGCGGCAGGCAGAAAGGCGGCGGCTTATGATCCGGATTGCGTGTGCGGATGATCTCGACGCAGTGGAGCAGGGCTATCTGGCCCTGTTTGCGCACGAGCGTGAGCATGGCACGACGACCAACTGGTCCGAGGGTCTCTATCCAACCCGGGATACGGCGGCACAGGCGCTTGCCACCGGGACGCTCTTTGTTTTGGAGAACGATGGCGATGTATGTGCGAGCATGATCCTCAACCACTTCCAGATGCCGGAGTACGCCGGCGGCCAGTGGGCATGCGCTGCAGAAGACGGGCAGGCGCTGGTCGTGCACACGCTGTGCGTCCGGCCGGACTGTGCCGGCCGCGGCTATGGCGGGCAGATGGTGCGTTTCGCAGCCGAACGCGCCCGTGCACTCGGCTGCCGTTGCGTCCGGCTTGACACCTGGGCGGGCAATCAGCCTGCCCGGCGGCTGTATGAAAAGCTGGGCTTTCGTTATGCAGGCACGGTGGACGCGCTGCTTCAGGGCGTAATCCCCGAGCAGCAGGCGCTGTTCGAGCTGTGCCTGGACGGCTGACAGGAGGAGAGAATGAGACAGTCCGGCTTCTGCCTGGGCCAGGTCAGCCGCATGCGCGGCTGCCTGTTCGGTATTGCGATGTTTGCGATCATGGTGTTCCATTCGCCGATTCCAACGCCGCAGTACACCATCCGCTTTATCAAGGTATTCGGCAACATTGGCGTGGAGATTTTCCTTGTTCTGTCGGCAGTTGGGCTGCATCGTTCGATGTGTGCCGATCTGCATGTTGGGCGGTTTTACTATAAGCGCGCGCTGCGCACGGTGCTGCCGCTTTTGCCGGTCGTGGTTTTCTGGTTCGGGTATTACGATCTGCTCGGCGGGGCGGGCTGGCGCGCGTTTTTGGAAGATGTCACGATGATCAGCTTCTGGACGCGCGGGCTGCGCACCGAGTGGTTCGTCGCATGCATTCTGGTGCTGTATCTGGCGTACCCGCTGCTGCATCGGCTGCGGTGTGCCAAATGCGGCGCGCTCTGGATCGGCCTGCTGACAGCGGCGTTTGTCGCTGTGAATATCATCTGGTGCGCACGCGATCCGGTCAGCTATGAGCGCACGGAGATTGCGGTTTCCCGCGTGCCGGTGTTCCTGCTCGGCTGCCTGATCGCGCCGGCTGTGAACAGCGACCGCCGCATGCCGCGCGGCACGATGGCGGTGTGCGCTGCACTGTTTGCTGCGCTCTTTGTATGGAAGTATCTGGCGCATTTTGAAAAGCCGTGGTCCCGCCTGATCAACGCACTGCTGGGGCTGCTGCTGACGATTTTGCTCGCAGCGCTCACCGGCGCGCTGAAAGACCGACCGGTGGCGCGCCAGTTGGAGCGTTTTTTTGTGTTTCTGGGTGGCTTTACCCTCGAACTGTACCTGCTGCATGAGAAGATCCTGCATGTTTTGCAGCAGGTCGGCTTTCCCGCCGGCGCGAAGAACCTGCTGCTGAGCGCTGCGGCCATTGTGCTGGCCATTCCATCCGCATGGCTGTACGGGAAGATTTGCGGCTGGCTGCGCAAACGGCTGCCACAGCCGCGCAGGAGTTAGTTCGATCACGCCGGATTTTCGGTGTATACTTCCGGCGGAATCTGTGCTATACTATATTGGAAAAGCCCGGAGCGGCTTTGATTTGTGTGTTGTGTACGGACAGTACATTGCGATAGATTCGGCGGACCGGCGTTGGTTCGCCCTGGCTGGCGTGTCCGGCCAATCCAGGCAATAGCGGTTTCGAGATGCAGACGAACTCCCGCGAAGACCGGCGAGACGGGGCCGGTTTCCGCGGGCGCGTGTGCTGTTTTGCCATGCGCGGTTTCGCTGTCGACGCCGCCTGACCGTCCATGATATGCGTCCGATCAACCGGACGAACATACCATCCGCCCATGCGGCGGCGCGGAGCGGCCACTCCGCGGAAGAATAAGGAGTTGTGAACAAAACTTGGCTGAGAAATTGAAAATTATTCCGCTTGGCGGCCTCGATGAGATCGGCAAGAATATTACGGCGGTCGAATACGGCAACGACATCATCGTCATCGACTGCGGTATGGGCTTCCCGGAGGACGACATGTACGGCGTGGATCTGGTGATTCCGGATGTGACGTATCTGATCAAAAACCAGTCCAAACTGCGCGGCATTTTCCTGACGCACGGACACGAGGATCACATCGGCGCGCTGCCGTATGTGCTCCAGCAGATCAAGGCGCCGGTTCATTCGACGCGCCTGACGATCGGTCTGGTCAAGCTCAAGCTGGAGGAGCACGGCCTGCTCGAGAAGACAAAGCTCTACACCCACGAGGCCGGCGAGACGGTGCGCGCCGGCTGCTTTGAGGTGGAGTTCATCCACGTCAACCATTCCATTGCAGACGCCGTCGCGTTTGCCATCCATACGCCGGTTGGCACCGTGCTGTTCACCGGCGACTTTAAGATTGATCCCACGCCGGCCGAGGGCGGCATGATTGATCTGGCCCGCCTGGGTGAGCTGGGCAACGAAGGCGTGCTTGCGATGCTCTGTGACTCGACAAACGTCGAGCGGCCGGGCTACACGGCCTCTGAACGCGCTGTCTACGAGGGGATGGACAGCCTGTTCCGCGGCTGTGACCAGCGCATCATCATCACGACGTTTGCATCCAACGCACACCGCATTCAGTCGATCCTGACCGTTGCGCATAAGTACGGGCGGAAGGTTGCCGTCACCGGGCGCAGCATGGAGAATATCATCAAGGTCTCCGTGGAGCTGGGCTATCTGGATGTGCCCGAGAATACGCTTGTCGAGCTGAGCGCGATCAAGTCCCTGCCGAAAAACAAGGTAGTGATTGCCTGTACCGGCTCGCAGGGGGAGAACATGTCGGCATTGTACCGGATGGCGTTTTCCGGCCACAAACAGGTGGAGATTCAGCCCGGCGACCGGGTGATCATTTCCGCTTCGGCCATCCCGGGCAACGAGGTTGCCGTCGGCAACATCATCAATGAGCTCTACCGCAAGGGTGCCGATGTGATCAATAACAGCAAGATGTCCGATTTGCATGTCTCCGGTCATGCCTGTCAGGAGGAGCTGAAGATCATCCATGCGCTGGTCCGGCCGAAGTATTTCATCCCGGTGCACGGCGAGCAGCGCCATCTGTGGACGCATGCGCGCCTGGCGCAGCTGATGGGGCTTGATCCGCGCAATATCCTGATTGCGGATGTCGGTCGCGTGATTGAACTGACCAGCCGCAGCTGCAAGATGACCGGCACCGTACCGGCCGGCAAGGTGCTTGTAGACGGATCCGGCGTCGGCGACATCGGCTCGGTTGTCCTGCGCGACCGCAAGCATCTGGCAGAAGACGGCATGATCGTCGTCGCGGTCAGCCTTTCGCGTGAGAACGACGACATTGTCTCCGGACCTGAGATCATCACGCGCGGCTTTGTCTATGTCAAAGAGTCTGAAAATCTGATGGAGGAGCTACGGCGCGTGGCGCTCGAGGCGCTGGAAAACTGCCGGAACAAGCATGTGAGCGACTGGGCTGCCATCAAGGCTGCCGTCAAGGGCGACCTGTCCGGCTATCTCTATAAGAAAACAAAACGAAGCCCCATGATTTTACCCGTCATCATGGCGGTCTGAAAACCGCCCTGTCCGAAGATTCCGGAGGGATAGTGTGAAAGGGAACCGCCAGAGTTTCCTTTCGTGTTCAATCAAACGCGGATTTGCGGCATCGTAAAGCCGCAAATTCGCCATCGTCCTGTCAAAAGTCTCCCGCGAGACTTTTGACAGGCGGAACCGCCCGGGCGCAGCGCGCCCGGGCGGTTTTCATTCTATCGATGACGGCGGCTGCGCCGGGGTGCTGCCTGTGTGTGGATCCACCGCGCTGATCTTCCGGCGCAGCCGCGGCGCGATGATCGTACAGAACACCACAGCCGTCACGCCGGCGCCGACCAGATCAGAGATGGACTCGGCGTAGAACACATCACCCAGCGGGAAGAAAGCTGGGAGTATGAACACGCAGGCCAGATACAGGAACTTCCGAAAGAAAGAAACCGGCAGCGCAAACCAGACCTGTCCCATGGCGGTTAGCCCATCGACGATTGCGTACTGCACCGCGATGCCCAGCAGCCCAAGCGTATAGCGCCGGATGCAGCCGGCAGAGAGCGCGGCAATCGCCTCGTCGCGGACAAACAGCCGGGCGAATACGCCGGGGACGAGCTGTGCTGCGGCGCACAGCACAATCGTGTACCCTGCACCGAGCACAAACACGGCGCGGAATACCTGCATCACCTTTTGACTGTGCCCCGCACCGTAGTGATAGCTGTAGAGCGTGCCGCAGCCGGTTGTGATGCCCTGTGCCGGATAGTAGACCAGCACCATAAAGCTCTGTACGACGGCAGCACAGGAGATATACTGGTCGCCAAGTGTTTCCTCGCCATAGCGCCGCAGCACGGTGTTGAGTGCGATCGCCAGCAGATTGTCGAACAGGATAATCAGAAACGGCAGGCCGCCGATGCGCACGATCCGGCGCACGACCGGCGCCGTCACACGTGTCAGCCGGACCCGGAAACGCGCTTTTTTTGACAGCAGAAACGCCAGTACATACGCCAGCACACAGTACTGCGCCAGCACTGTGGCAATGGCGGCGCCCTCGATGCCCAGTCCGAAGCCGTAGATGAACAGCGGGTCGAGCACGGTATTGACCAGTGCGCCGATCATGATGGCGACCATGCCCCGCTTTGCCTCGCCCCATGCGAGGATGAACTGATTCATGCCCGTCCCGCACAGTACGGCGACAGTGCCCAGCACATAGATTCGGAAATAGCCGCTCGCGTAGGGATACATCGCCTCGCTGCATCCCAGACAGTAGAGCAGCGGCTCCGCTGCAATCCACGCCAGGACGGTGACGACGACGGAGATGGCCAGCAGAAGGACAAACGAGTGGTGCATTGCCTGTGCCGCGCCCTCTTCATCCCGCCGGCCAATGCAGATGCTCATCAGCGATGCGCCGCCGAGTCCAATCAGCGACGAGAACCCGGTGATTGCGGTCAGAACCGGCGCGCATACGCCGATGCTCGCAAGGGCGAGCTCGCCGCCCAACGGCATTTGTCCGACAAACGCCCGATCGACGACGCTGTACAGAATATTGAAAAACTGCGCGAGCATGGCGGGCAGGCCAAGCTTCAGCACCAGCTTGGGAATTGGCATGCTGTCAAATTCTCGTTCCATCGGCAAAGCACCTCGGCTCTCTCTCAACCGGATTATAGCGCGCAGTGCTGTGATATGGAACTGTGAATTCGCATAGTTTTACAGCCGGGCTGTGCGTCGGCGCGTGTTGATTTTTCCTGCAAACCATCTATAATAAGCTATTAGGAAACAGAGAAAAGAGGAGATCAGAATGAAAAGAGCTCATAGACTGTCTGCGCTGCTGCTGATCATGGCTCTGTTGTTCGGCCTGGCGGCTTGCGGCGGTGAGCCGGACACCCGGGTGGCCCCCTCTGATGATGAGCCGGAGACGGAAGAACACGAGGAGGAACAGGAAGAAGAGCCGGAGGAGCTGGAGGCAGAGATGCCGGAAGTCTGCGAGCACGAGTGGCTTGCGGCGACTTGCAGCGCGCTGGCAACCTGCACACTGTGTGGGGAAACGGACGGCGCGGCGGATCCAGACGCGCACGAGTGGTCTGAGGCGACCTGCACTGCGCCGGTGACATGAGCGCTGTGCGGTGCGACGGATGGCGAGCCGCTTGGACATATGAATGTGGATGGGCGCTGTTCGCGCTGCGGAATTCAGATGGCGACGCCGATTGCACTGCAGGAGACGGTCACAATTACAATTGAAAACGTCTGTGCGTTCTACGTCGACCGCAGCCAGATTGCTGCGCGCATTGACCCGCCCACGCCGGCAAGCTTCTATTCGTATTATGAGACGGGCGATCCGGATCGAGTCTATGTTGATGTGTGCGTTGCGTATCAGAATCTTGGAACGACGGGTTGCCGTGCGGATGGCCTGTTCAGCGCCTCGTTGCTCTATGGCGGCAAGTACAGCTACACGGGCTTCTCAATTATTGAGGAGAGTGGTCGCGGCGATTTTACTTACAGCAATATCACAGACATCGCCCCGCTGACGACCGGTTACGTCCATTATCTGTTCGAAGTACCGGCAGAGGTGACGCAGACCAACCGCTCTGTGGAGGTGACGCTCTCCACTGGCGGCAATGATTATATTTATACCGTTCAGGCCGGAGACGGCGTGCCGTTCGGCGCAGACGATCCGGCAATCACAAAGGAGTGCGGAGCGGTTGCGCAGGGGGAGGTTGTGACGATCGGCGGCGTGGCGGAATTCTATGTTGACCGCAGCCAGATCGCATCGCGCATCGATCCGCCCTCACCCGGCTCGTTCTACAGCTACTATGAAGTCGACGATCCTGCACAGGTTTATGTGGATGTCTGCTTTGCCGTGTGCAATCTGACGGCCAGCGGCATACGCGCAGACCAGATGATCAATGCGACGCTGATCTATGCCGACCGCTATGAATTCGACGGGTTTTCCGTGATTGAAGCGGACAACCGAAGCGACTTCACCTATACCAACATCACGGATGTGACGCCGCTGACCAACAATTACGTTCACTATCTGTTTGCACTGCCGGCGGAAGCACAGACGAGCGGAGAATCCGTCGTGGTCGAGTTTACCATCGGCGGGTGCAGCTACAGTTATACGGTTGCCGCATGATCAGCCGGAGGTTAGTCATGAAAGAGCGGACAAAGGGAATTCTGTGTATCCTTTCGGCGGCGTTCTGTTTTGCGCTGATGGGTGTATTCATTCAGCTTGCAGGCGACGTGCCGTCCATGCAGAAAAGCTTCTTCCGAAATGTTGTGGCGCTGGTTTGCGCCGGGGTGATTCTGCTGCGCACGCGGCCGGCGTTCCATCCGACCAAAAAGACGGCCGTGCTGCTGCTTGTACGCGCCGCCTGCGGCACGGTCGGGCTGCTGTGCAATTTCTACGCGATCGACCATCTGGTGCTGGCCGACGCCTCGATGCTCAACAAGATGTCGCCGTTCTTTGCGATCATCTGCTCATGGTTTGTGCTGAAGGAGCGGCTGAGCGTGCGCCAGGCCATAGCGGTGATTGTGGCGTTTATCGGCTGCGTGTTGGTGGTCAAGCCGTCGTTTTCCAATACGGACCTCGGCGCATCGCTGATCGGGCTGCTCGGCGGCCTCGGCGCGGGCGTCGCGTACACGTTTGTACGCGTAATGGGGCGATACCATGTGCCGGGGGCGGTAATCGTATTTGTGTTTTCGGCGTTTTCCACGCTGGTCACACTCCCATATCTGATCGCGATCCACGCACCGATGACAGCGCAGCAAGTACTGTTTCTGATTCTGACGGGTGCCGCGGCTGCAGGCGGACAGTTTTCCATTACGGCGGCGTACACGTTTGCGCCGGCGCGTGAGCTGTCGGTCTACGACTACACGCAGGTGGTCTTTTCGGCGATCCTTGGCTTCTTCCTGTTCTCGCAGGTGCCGGACGTATACAGCGTAATCGGCTATGTGCTGATCATCGGTATGGCGGTCTATATGTTTGTCCATGAGCACCATCCGGTGCACCCACATGTGCAGGAGGCATCCAAATGAACATCCCATTTTTGCGCACGGCGGAAGATCTGGTAGCGGCAGTGGAGCAAGTCGGCTTTTTGCCGCTGTTGCCCGGCGCGGTTCCGGGCTTTTCGGTATACGAGCACACAGACGAGAGCGCCTGGTTCTCCGGCGATGCTGCGCGCTGCCCGTGGGAGTGGCGCTACCGCCTCGCAGCCGATGAGCGGCTGGTCTACGGCAAACTCTTCGGCGGCAAAGCGGGCTATCTGGCGCGCGCGTGGCTGCCGGTGTTTGCCAAATACCGCCGCGACGGCTATGATTTTGATGCGCGGTATGAGGACGGCAAAGCCACGCGTGCGTCGATGGAACTGATGCGCTGTATGGATTCCGGCACGCCGCTGGCCTCCTGGGAGCTGCGAGCGCGCGCCGGCTTTGGCCGCGGCGGCACAAAAGGCTTCGAGCACGCAATCACGCAGCTGCAGATGCAGAGCTATCTTGTGGTGTGCGGCTTTGCGCGCAAGCGCAACCGCGCCGGTGTGGAATACGGCTGGCCGACGAGCGTATTTATAACGCCGGAGGCGCGTTGGGGCGCGGACTTTGTCCGGAGCGGCTATGGCGAACCGGCGGGTGCGTCATTCGAGCGGCTGTGCGGGCAATGCGCCGCCTGGGCGCCGGATGCGCCGGCACAGGCGATCCGGAAGCTGTTGAAATGAGCCGATGATAAAACGATTGCCGCCCCAAACGGGGCGGCAATCGTTTGCCTTCAGCGGTTACTTCTCCGCTTTTTTCTCTTTTTCTCTGGCAGGCTGCGGCTCCTCTTTCTCGCGCAGGATGGCCAGCACCTGCTCGCACGCGATCTTGGTCGCACTGGAGACAACGGCAAGATCCAGCGCGAAGTTGGCCAGGTCTTCTTCACGAAGCGCGGGATCGACCGAGCGCGCGACATCGCTGAAGCTGATGTCCACCCGCTCGAGAAATGTGCGGTAGAACTCCGGTTCACTGCCCGGCGTAATCTCACGGCCAAGCAGCAGCTTCATGTCCTTGACCGACAGTACATTTTTCAGCAGCGCAATTGCCGTCAGGTAAACCAGATGCTCGCGGCTGTAGCGCTTGCCGTTTGCGCGCGGCAGCAGACCGTCTTTGATGTAGTTGTTGATCATGGCCGGCGTCATCGGTGCGTTGCTGCCCTCGTCCGCACCGATGGTCTGCCGGCGCAGATAGGAGACGACCTGATCCATGTACAGCGCAATGTCGGGCAGTGTGTCCCACGGGATCGGGCGCTGCGTCTCGAGCATATCGCGCAGCTCGTTCAGCTCGCGCATGGTGCGGCCCCCTTTGCCAAAGCTTGTTTTATGAATTATATCACACCGGCCGCAAAATACCAACCCCAAAATCATCTGTACAAAAGCGGCGCGGCCCTTTTGGGCCGCGCCGCAGCAATTCTGATCTTACAGGCGCAGGATTGCACCCTCGCTCGCTGGTGCGACCATCTTGGCATAACGGGCGAGATATCCGGTTCTGACTTTCGGCTCCGGGCAGACCCAAGCCGCACGGCGCGCGGCCAGCTCCTCGTCGGACACCAGCAGATCGATCCGGCAGTTTGGAATGTCGATGGCGATGCGGTCGCCGTCGCGCACCAGGCCGATGACGCCGCCCATTGCAGCCTCGGGGCAGATGTGGCCAATGGCCGCGCCGCGCGTCGCGCCGGAGAAGCGCCCGTCCGTGATCAGCGCGACGCTTTCGCCCAGGCCCATCCCGCAGATCGCGGACGTCGGGTTGAGCATCTCGCGCATGCCGGGGCCGCCCTTGGGTCCCTCGTAGCGGATGACGACGACGTCGCCCGGCTGGATGCCGCCGACGTAAATGGTCTCGAT
>CAZGBU010000032.1:0-19524 GCA_964523945.1 uncultured Oscillospiraceae bacterium | reverse complement strand
CAGTATGGTGATTACCAACGACGTAGCCCTGATTGCCTTTGTCCCGTTTGGTCTCACGATCCTGAAAATTGCAGGACAGGAACACCTGCTGGTGCCGCAGGTGGTGCTGCAGACGCTTGCTGCGAATCTTGGCAGCATGCTTACCCCCATGGGCAACCCGCAGAACTTATATCTGTATCATAGATCCGGGCTGGGATTTGGCGCGTTTTGCGGGCTGATGCTGCCCTATGTCCTTGCAGCAGCCGTGTGCCTGGCGGTTGTGATCGTTTTGATCAAACCGGCTCGGATTTCCGGTGTTTCCGTCCCAGCCCGGCTGGGAAGCCCAGGGGTTCTGCTGTGCTATACCGGGGGATTTGTGCTTTGTCTGCTCGGTGTTTTTAAAGTGCTCTCCCCGGTGATCATTGCGGTGATTGCAGCTGTTTTCCTGCTGTTTTACGATCGGAAGCTGTTGGCGTCGATCGATTATTCCCTGTTGGGAACGTTCCTGGCTTTTTTCATTTTTGTCGGAAATGTTGCAAGAATAGAAGGTGTTCCACGTTTTCTGGCCACGGTTCTGGAGAACCGGGTGGAGATTGTCTCGATTCTGACCAGTCAGATGATCAGCAATGTGCCGGCCGCGTTGATGTTATCCGGATTTACGTCTCAATGGCGGGGGTTAATCATCGGTTGTAATCTGGGCGGCCTGGGCACGCTGATCGCTTCAATGGCCAGCCTGATTTCCTATAAAATGGTCGTCAAAGCGTACCCGGAACAGCGAAAACGATACTTTCGGTGGTTTACGATTCTGAATGTCTGTTTTCTGATTTTCCTGCTTCTGCTGTGCGCCGTTCTGTCATAGCCGGGGTGCATCTGGCGTTGGAAGCCAGAGTGCCCGGATGCTGCTGTGCCGATGCCCCGAATCGAGTCCCGCTGCGCCAGGACTCGATTCGCTTTTTGCTATGCAAAAGCACAGCAAAAAACGGCCATGTGCCGCTTTCAGCGGCACGGCCATAAAATCAAAGCGCGTGGGCCGAGACGGCCCACATGCGCGAAACTTCATGCGCCGCGTTCTTTTACCTGTTTTCGTGGTGCGCCCCATGGCGCATGAAGTTTTATGTCAAAGGGTTTCAAACCGTTCGCCGGTCCGGGCTTCGTCGCTGTAGAGCTCCCGCGGCAGGATGCTTGGATAGGCATG
This sequence comes from uncultured Oscillospiraceae bacterium, assembly GCA_964523945.1. Taxonomy (GTDB): domain Bacteria; phylum Bacillota; class Clostridia; order Oscillospirales; family Oscillospiraceae; genus CAKTOF01. Next base: position 18,350 of record CAZGBU010000032.1, on the reverse strand, counting down.
CCACTGCCGGACGGACATGGTTCCCCTGCCGCCGGTCAGTATGCGCGCCGTGCCGTCGCGGCCGATGAAGCGGCCCTCTGCGGTATCGAAGATCAGCGTGGCCACCGGATAGTCGGGTACCTGATAGGTGACGCCCCAGGTGCGGGCATTGCAGACATGCGCGTGGAGATCGTACACGCCGTCTTCCACCTCGATCTGAATGTGATAACGGGTGGGGATGAATCCGTCAAGTTCCCGCAGGAAAGCCCAGTTCTCATGCTCGATGGTCAGGCGGCCTTCAGGGTAGTACTGGCCGGTTGCAAGATCGGTGACGGCAAAGTCCTTCATGCCCAGCCGCATGTCGTAGAGCGATGTGTGCATTTCATGGAATGTGAGATAGCCCCAGTCCTCCCAGCCGCCCAGCTCGGCGGCGGACGAATCCACGGCGACGTAGCGCTCGCGCTGGCCGCTGCCATGCACCTTGACCGTTTTTCCCCGCCAGGTGAACATGCCGTCTACGTCGCCGGCCCAGTTGTAACCGTAGGTGATGGAGTGTTGTGTCAGGTATGACGGCGCTTCCCGCCCATACCAGAGCGGCGCGCCGTGCGGCCGATGCCACAGATCCGCCTGGAATTCCCCGTCGAGCGAATCCGTCTGAATGTGCCAGCGGCCGTCGTCAAAGCACTCTACGCGGTAGTGCGGACCGCAGGAGACGAGCACGCTGTGCGCCTGTTCCACAATGTCCAGTGTTCCCTGGGGGTTTCGGTACATTTGTTGGAACAGCGCGCCCGGGTATTCCGCAATCTGATAGATAGAACCAGGCAGCTGCCGGATGCGGCCCTTCCCGCGGGCCAGGTTCATTGTGACCAGATCCATCTGCTCGCGCTGCATCGAGAGGATCGAGCCGCCGAGGGCGTACAGCTCGCCGTCATCGCCGACCACGTTGCACTCGTAGAGCCAGTCCAGAAAGCTGCTTCTGCCTGCCTGAGAGACGCCGCTTCTGGCCTCGTCGGCCAGCGTCACGGCCGGGTTATCCAATTTCATGAGATCGTGATCCTTTCTGCATTCAATTTGCCGAAGCATCTTCAGCATAGCGGCAATGGGTTTGCGAAATGCCTGAAATCTGTTTGAGAATTGTTAAAATCCACATCGGCGCAGAATGCCCCGGAAGGCAAAGCCTTCCGGGGCATTCTGCCTGCCGCCCGGGCTGCGGGCGGCGCAATCTCAGGGCTCTTCGGCGTTCTGGATGATGAGCCGGCGGGTCTTCCATCGGCAGGACAGATAGTAGATCAGCCCAATTACAACCGGCACATAGCCGGCCAGCGCGCTGCCGAGCCAGAAGCCCAGCAGGCCCAGCCCCGCTGTGTAGCCGAGCAGCAGCGAAAATCCAATGCGTGCAGCTACGCCGTCGATCAGCCCCGATACCAGCGCGAGCGATGCAAAGCCAATGCCGTTGATCAGGCAGTTGGCAGTCGCGCGCAGGCCGTTGGAAAAGTAGCACAGCGCGCCGGCAGGCGCGTAGACCGAGGCGAATTCCAGCACCTCAGGATCGGTGTTGAATACGGCGAAAATCGGCTCCGGCGCAAGGAATACGGCAGCTGCGCACAGCGCGGACCACACACAGCTGATCAGCAGCACGCAGCCGAGAATTTGACTGACACGCCGGTGCTCGCGCGCGGCGATGTTCTGCGCGATCATGGCCGAGCCGGCTGCGCCGACGGAGTTGCTGACGATGCGCACAATGTTCTCGAGCTTGTTGGCCACGCCGTTGGCCGCCGTGGCCGAAACGCCGAACAGGTTGATGCGCGATGAGACAAACAGAACCGAAACGAGCACCGCTGCGAACTGGGCCGCCAGCGGAACGCCGAGCCGCAGGATCATCATCAGGTGGGAGCGCACCGGACGAAAACTCCGAATGGCGAAATCAAACCCAAAGCTCTCGCGCCGGCGGTAGAGGTAGATGATCGACGCCACGACGGAAAACGCCTGGCCCAGAATTGTGGCCAGCGCCGCGCCGCCCGCACCCCAGTGGAATACGCACACAAACAGCAGGTCGAGCAGCAGATTCATCACCGATGCAATCGCCACAAAGATCAGCGGCCGCTTGCTGTCACCCATCCCGCGCAGAATTGAGCTGACCGCATTATAGCCAAAGACGAACACCAGGCCGGCTGCGCTGATGAGCGTGTAGGCGCGGCCGTCGGCCCAGGATTCGGCTGGAAGGTTGATGAGCGTGAGCTGTGCCTCCAGCGCCGCGCAGCACACGACGCTCAGCACGAGTGCAAGTGCTGTCAGAAACGTGAACAGTGTGCCAATCGTACAGCGGAGCGATTCACGGTCGTTTTTCCCGACGAACTGCGCAATGATGATCTGCCCGGCCGAGGCGATGCCCATGCCGATCATGGTGTAGAATGTGATCAGGTCGCCGCAGGCGGATACGGCGGCCAGCGCCTCTTTCCCGACAAACCGCCCGACAACAAACGTGTCGACCATGGTATAGAGCGTCTGCAGGCAGTTGGCCAGCAGGAACGGCAGCGAGAAGCCAACCAGCTGCCGCGTTACGCTGCCCTGCGTCATATTGCGGATCATAGAAGGCTGTTCCGGCATATGTTCACCTCTTCCTCCAAGGAAGTAAAGCCAGTATAGCACAAAATTGCATGCATTCATATCATTTACACTAAAATCCTGCTTTCAATTTTTGAATGTCCCTTATGCGCAGACGGGAATAAAGCGGTGGGGAACTGGGGCATACTTCCTGTGTCAGAATGTTCTGCGGGAGGGTATGCCATGACGATCAAAACAGGACGTGAGTTTCATGACCAGGTGCTCTGCTCGCCGGTACCGGTGCTGGCGGAGTTCCGCGCAGCGGGTGATCCGCCGACAGCAGGGCTGCGCAGCCTGGCAGGCACGGGCGCGGTGCGGATGTGCACGGTCGATGTGACGGCGCAGCCGATGCTGCCGGGACAGTTCGGCGTGCTGCGCACACCGGCGGTGCTGCTGTTCCGCAGCGGCCGGGTGACGGCGGCGGCGCTTGGCGCGCAGGCGTGCGGCGCGCTGGCCGAGCAGCTTGCAGACGGTGCGCGCTGAAGCGCAAAAACAGGGCGCCGGAGCGCCCTGTTTTTCGCGGGATATTTTTCGGCGGCCGAATCCGGCCGCCGGGGACGAATGGAATTGCGCCGCGGGGCCGCTGTTAGACAGCGCCGCGGCGCAATTGGCTTTTCTATGCGGGAACGACCTCGATCCAGTAGCCGTCGGGATCCTCGACAAAGTAGATGCCCATGGCGGGATTTTCGAAGCAGATGATCCCCATGTCGGCATGATTCCGGTGCATCGTGTCGAAGTCTTCGGCGGTGACGGCCAGATGGAACTCGCACTCGCCCAGATCATACGGTTCCGTGCGGTCACGCAGCCAGGTCAGTTCCAGCCGGAAATCGGTCTTTCCATCGCCGAGAAACGTCAGAATGAAGCTGCCGTCCTCTGCATGCTTCTCGCCGACCGGCACAAAGCCGAACGCGTCGCGGTAGAACGCCAGGCTCTTTTCCCGGTCGAGCACGTTGAAGTTGAAATGGTTGAAGTATGGCATCGGATCACCTTTCTGCGGCTGTGCTGCGCTTATGCTTCTTCGCGGATCGGCACTTTCATAAAGCCGGTCAGGCATTTGAGCAGGCCCTCGGGGAGGGTCAGGCCGTCACCGGCGGATTCCACCTTGCCGGAGCCCTCGGCCGTGCCGACGAGAATGCCGCGCGCCCCTTCAAATTTGCCGGTGCCGCCGACGATGCCATTGGTCAGCGCGTCGCGGCGGAGGAAGCTCTTGTCGTACGGAATCTCATCGTCGCCGGAGTCATCGCGCACCATGAAGATGCCGTCATAGGCGTAGATGTCGCCAAAGTCGGTGCGGTAGATGCAGAACAGCGCCGTGTCGAAGATCTCCATCCAGTCGTCGGTGAAGTACTTTTCGATGGGGAAGTTCTTTTTTTCCTCGCAGTCGCCGGAGATGGCGTAGTAGTGGCTGCGGCCGAACGGATGGAACCAGCCGACGCCGGCGTGCACGGTTTTGCCCTCGCAGGGCCAGTCGTTCCACTGGGCGTAACCGGCCTGATATGCCATGCGGACATCATAGCACCGGTACGGCGTCATCGCCTCGCCGCTCAGATATTCCTGTTTTGCGGACATTGTTACCCTCCTGTCTTTTGGTTGGACCTGTTGATCTTGCTTCCGGTGATCCATCTGGTTTCAGCATACCACATGAGAGTATGCACGGCAAGGGGAATTGTCATGCACCGGCGCGCTTTGCGCGATTTTCCTGTGCCGGTTGCATGCAACGGTGCAACCGGCGGCGGTTCGTGCACCTTGGATGAGAGCGCTCACCATCCAATTCACCGGGGCGGAACAGACGAGCCGCCCATATGCCGCACAATGCGGCGAAAGGGGAGTTATGTCAACCAAAACAGGCAACTACGAGCTGACGCTGTGGGCAGGAAGCGACAGCGTCAATGTCGATGAGATCAACGCGAACTTCAGCGCAGTCGACACCGCAATCGCGGCGGCCGCATCGGCTGCTGCCGGCAATGTGATGCTGCAGACCGGCAGCTATGTCGGCACCGGCGTGTACGGCATCAACAACAAGAGTACGCTGACGTTTGCCCATAAGCCGCTGTGCGTGTTCATTTTTGGACAGGATTCCGGCGCTCGGCTTGATCTTTCCAACTTCCCGAACGGGCCGCAGTACGCTTACGCCCGCTATGGATCAGACGGCTACGGCGTCAACAACGTCACCTGGAGTGCAGACGGAAAAACGGCGACATGGTATTGCCAGTCCGGCGGCAGCGCGCTGCAGGGCGGCTCGTCGTACGCGAGCGATATCGGCCAGATGAACGACAGCGAGAAGAACTACTTCTATTTTTACATCTATCAGACGGAGGAGAGCGCATGAAGATCATCGAGCTAACCGCGCTGGAAAACGGCGCACACCGCAATCAGAACGCGCCGCTGGCCGTTGTGCCGGCCGGCTGGGCGCTGATCCCGGAGGAGCTGGCGGTGCCGGAGACGTTTCCTTTTGTAGACGTGAGCGCGCAGGAGATCGCGGGCGTGATGACCGTGACGGCGCTCTCGCCCGGTATAGTTCCGCCGGAGGAGCCAGAAGCGTCAGAAGAATCCTGATTTGAAACAGGTCCAACAGCGGGTGCCATGACAAAGCCGCCGCCCCGATCAGGGCGGCGGCTTTGCAGTCGACCGTTAAGGCAGCAGGCGGTATACATATGGCCCGCCGATGGCGGTTGCGCCAATTGCATCGGTGCGGCGCGTGCTCGACTACGCGATCACCGAGATTCCGCCGGAGAAAATCTTTATGGGATTTCCCAACTACGCCTATAACTGGACGCTGCCGTTTCACGCCGGATCGACGCGCGCACAGCTGATCGGCAACGAACAGGCCGTCCGGCTGGCCGCCGAGGTCGGGGCAGAGATCCAGTTTGATGAGACGAGCGCAACGCCGTATTTCTATTACACCGACATGGCCGGGCAGGTGCATGAGGTGTGGTTTGAGGATGCGCGCAGCAGCCTGGCCAAGCTGCGCCTGATCGACGAATATGGCTTCCGCGGGGTCGGCTACTGGAACTTCATGCGGCCATTCACCCAGAATTTCAGTATTCTTGCCGCGCTCTACCAGATTGCAAAGTTCGCATAACGGGTGAAAAGTTTCCGCTTTACGGCGCAGCTGTCCTGTGCTAAACTATTAAAATACAGAGGGAACCGGCGGCCGGATGGAATTGGGCGCAGGCCGGCGCGTTTCCAACCGGATGTCCCAACCGGATGGTGTCCCGGCGGAAACCAGACAAAGGAGCGATGGCAACATGAACGAAAAGAAACGTGCAATGATGCTGGTCGAGCATGGCCTGATCCCGGGCCACACGCTTTCACCGGACCAGCCGGGGATGGAGAACAGCTCGTCCATCATCCCCGAAGATCTGCGGATGAATCCGAACTGCCCGTGTCCGACGCGTACCTGCCCGCTGCACGGCTTCTGCGAGTACTGCTCGCAGCACCATGCGGAGCTCAACCGCGCGCTCGGCGTGTTGGGCCTCGGCGAGCACTGCCATTTCCACCACTGCAAACAGGATCTGTTTGTAGAGCGCTATGGCGCGGAAAAGACGGCGGCCATCGCCCGCAAGGTCGGCGAGGATATGATCGCCGCTGCCGCCGCCGCGCGTGAAGCGGGAAGGGAGGATGCGCAGTGAAAATCGGTTCGATCGGCATTGGACGAAAGCTCTACGATCCGAAAAGCGGCATTGTGTTCCGCATTGCTGCGCAGGATCATTATGCGTCTGGCGTCACAACACTGCTGACAAACCATGTCATCGGCGTGTGCGCGCTCGACGCAGCGGAGCCGGGTAAGAAGTGCCGTTATCCCTACGAGGCCTCCGATCAGTTTGGCAACAACAACTACCCACTGAGCAATCTGCACCAGTGGCTCAACTCAGACGAGACGGAATGGTTTCATCCCACACACGAGTACGACACGTCCCCCGAGGCAGAACGGCTGCGCTACGGCGAGCACCCGTATGCGGCAGAGCCGGGCTTCCTGACGCGCCTGAGCGATGCGCTGCGCGGCGCGCTTGCGCCGATGGATATTCCGGTGATTGTGCGCACAGGCCGCGGCAAGGGAGAAGTGCAGACGGTTCGCGCGAGCGTTTTTCTGCCCAGCCGCACCGAGATGAACAAGGGGGATGAGCTTGGCCTGGCAGAGGGGCGCCCGCTGCCGATTTTCTACGATCACTACATTTTCAAGGCCACGCCCAGCGACGACCAGCTCTCGCGTTTTGGCCGCAGCTGGAACCCAGAGGAGCCGGAAAAGGGGCTGTTCTACGACAAAGCGCAGATGTACGATCCGAAATTCGGCTGGTGGTACTACATGCGTACACCGAGTACGCTCTACCGCTTCCTGGTTCGCGTGATGAGTCCGTATGGCTCAGTTTCGTATACATATGCCTACAACGATGTAGTCGGCCTTCGGCCGCTGATCAATGTCCGCTCGGATCTCGAGATCGCCGACGTCGGCGTGGAAGAACCGTATTACCGCATCGGCGGCTGAAGGAAAGCGCGCCCGTCCTGCCACGCAGGACGGGCGCTTTCTTGATATTCAGGCAAACGCCTTGGCGATGTACTCCGCGGCGACATAGCCGGTTGTCATCGCGCTGCCGCAGGAATTGCCGGCGGTCGGCGTGTGATACTGGACGCCGAAACGCTGGCCGCAGCAATTGCCGATTGCATACAGGCCGGGGATTGGCTTTTTGTCCTTGTCCAGAACGTTATAACTGCCGTCTGTGCATACGCCGGCATGCTGGCACAGGCCGCCGTGCGGCTTCATCTCGCCGGTTTTTGCGGCCGCACCGAAGAACGGCGCATCCTTGATCGGGAACATATATGTCGGGTCACAGCCCCAGTCGCTGTCATAACCGGCCTCGCACATCTCGTTCCAATGTGCGACCTCCGCAACGAAATTGGCGAGCGATTCGCCCTCGTAGCCGAGATAGGAACCGAGTTCTTCAATGGTGTTGGCGGCGAAAATGTGGTCGAAGCTTTCCCCATAGCGTGCAAAGCAGTGCACGTCGAAGCCGTCGGGACCGGGCTTGCACGCCGCCATATCCGCGCGCACGACCGAGAGCATGTAGTCGTTGCTGCGGTCCATGACCTCGTGGCCATACCCCTGATGTTCACAGTATTCGTCCCAATTTGCATCGGTGACGGTGGCGACAACGCCGCCCGACGGCAGCATATCAACTGCGCCGTTTGCACCGAATTTGGTGATTGTCTCATTCATAAACCGTCTGCCGTCCGGGCCAAAGGTTGGCCAGCAGCCGCCAAACGGCATGCTCGGCTTGTCATTGACCGAAGCGCCCTGGCCGGCACGCGGACCGGCTTCCATCGTGCCGCCGGCCCAAAGGCACATGCGGATGCCGGAGCCGTCGCGCCCGCCGCTTTCAATGCTGTTCGCGTCTGTCCGGTCGAGGCCGACCGACCAGGCAAGGTTGCGCAACGTGTCGCACAGATCAAGGCGCATATCCGGATTGCCGCCAAAATCGCCGGCAGCCGCGACGGCCGCGCGGCAGTTGATTTTAAAGAATTTCCCGTCAATGTCGCGTGCAGCGCAGCCGCAGATTGCACCTGCCTCATCCTGATACAGGCGGATGGCCTGTGCGCCATAGAGATAGCGCGCGCCGCGCCGCTGCGCCTCGGTGTGCAGCGAACGCATCACGAACGGCCACATGTTGTTGTTTGTCTCCTTGTCGCGCCACTGAAGCATGCCGATGAAGCTCTTTTGCCCGCACGTCTCGCCAGTGAAGTACCGATTGCCCTTATATTGCGTCGGATGCGCATAAGCGTCAATATATTCCTGCGGAATGAACTGCAGCACCCAATCGATCATTTCGCCGGAGCGGGTGACATAGTCGCGCACAAGCTTTGGGTGCGCATGGCCAAGCGCCTTGCGCATGTACTCGTTGTAGACTTCCATCAGGTCGTATTCCGGCACGCCGCGCTCGAGAAAGAACTTCGAGTTGTACGTTGCCATGTCGCAGGCAAACGCGTCGTATTCCTCCCAGGTCTGCGCCTCGAGGCAGAGCACGTCCGCGCCCAGTTCAGTCAGACGGAGCGTCGCTGTGCTGCCGGCTGGACCGGAGCCGATCACCAGTACACCGCAGTCGATTTCATAGTCGAACGCGTCGATTTCGGGCGGCTCACCGAGCCAGAGCGGGCGGTTGTTCATGACCTCGCCCGGCGTCAGGCCCAGACCTTCGACGCTGCCAACCTGCATCGAGACGAGAGCGTCGCCCCGCATGACGCGGTCGATGTAATCCTGCGGGGTCTGCGGCGCGGTGGCCTCCGGATCCTGCCGGCGATTGCCCTGCGCATAGGTCTTGGCCAGGTATTCGGCCTGGGAGATCACTCTTGGTTCGCTCATGTGCATTCTCCTTTTCACAAAAATCCAATTTCATCATATCAGAAACAAAGCGGAGTTTGAAGTGTTTTCCGCGGAATCTGTCATGAAAAGTTCGCATGCAGAAGATTGATTTTTCTTATCGACAGGCTTCTTTCGCTTTTGCCGCGCCGTTGGGTTAGACTGGGAAAAACCAACGGACGGAGGTACAAGCCATGCGATGGAGACTGGAACGATCTGCCGGCGTTGCGGCGCTGCTGCTGTCGGTCGGCGTGTTTTTGACAACGGCGGCGCCGATGGCGGTCGAGGCCGGCACAACAACGGCCGAACCGGCAGCCGCCGTGCCGCCGGCACAGACGGCGGAAACCGGCGATACACTGCCGCAGGCAGCCGCAGATATGGAGCCGTTACAGGCCGAGCCTGTGCTGCTGGCGGTCTGCCTGGAGGATATACCGGCTGGCACACAGCTGCGCCTGATCGGCGCGGACGGGGCGCAGCGCGAAGCGCTCGCACCGGAGGACGGCATGCTGACACTCTCGCTTGTGCCAGGGCAGTGGACGGTTGCGATGGACGGCCGCGCGGACGTCAGCTTCACGCTGCGCGAAAACGCGTCGGTTGTAGATGTGTCCGGCCCGGGGTGGACCGACGGCGAATCGCTGACACTGTCTGAGACAGTACGTGGCAGCCTGACTGTTGTACGGACGGCACCATCCGGCAGCGCAGCGCAGTATCTGTACCGGCTTGAGGGCGGGACAGTGGAGCATGACTGCCGCGTCATCACGTTTGAAGCAGGCAGCAGTGAGACACAGTACTGCACGTTCTGGGGACTGCCGGCCGGCAGCTATACGCTCTATGAAAATGATGTGCCTGTCGCTACGGTCACGATCGGGCAGGGGAGCCAATCGCAAACAGTCACCCGAACCGGATGACACAGACTGCAAAATCTGCCCCGGGACGCGGTGCGTCCCGGGGCAGATCTCTGTGCGCTTATTCAGCCGGATTCGATTCAGCCTGCGGTTTTGCGGCGCCCGATGGTCTGTGCCGCCGCCTGCGGTTGCCGCTGCGCTTTTTTGCCTCGCCGGACGGCTGCGATTCCGTTGATGCGGCGCTGGCGGCAGGCTGCTGCTTCTTGCGGTTTTGGCTGCCATCCTGCCGCTGCGCACCCTGGCCGGCCTGCGGCGGGCGGGACTGCTTTTTGCGATTTTGTCCGCCGGCCTGCGGCTGGACGCTCTTCGCGGCCTCTTTCGCCGGCTCGTCCGGCTTTGGCCGGTTCTGGCCGCCGTCTGATTTCTGATTGGCCTGTGCGCCCTGCTTGGAACGGTTTTTTTGGCCGCCGCGGTGTCCGCGCCGGCGGCTGCCGCTGCCGCTGGACTGCTCCGGCTTGGATTCGGCCTGCGCGGCTGGCTTGTCCGCCGCTGCTGCAGCGTTGAGATAGGCCTCAATGTCGGGTGCCTCTTCCTTTTTGCGCCGGTTCGGATCAGAAGAGATCGGCGCCCAGTCGTCTGGAATCGGAGGGGCGGTCTTTTTGGCCTTCCCATTGCGCCAGACGCAGATATCACAGTTGTGGAATGTGTGAATTGTGTTTGGCTGGTCCTCCATGCGCACCTTGACGGTCTGGCGGAGCAGATTGACGTCAGTCACGGTGCCGCGGCCCTCTGGCGTATCGACGAACGACTCGTTTTTCGGGCAGGATTTGATCAGATCCTCATAGGCCTCCTGCTCGTATTTCAGACAGCACATCAGCCGCCCGCACGCGCCGGAAATCTTGGTGGGGTTCAGGCTGAGATTCTGCGTTTTGGCCATTTTGATTGAGACTGGCTGGAAATCGCTTAGAAATTCCGAGCAGCAAAATGCGCGGCCGCACATGCCAAGCCCGCCAATCATCTTCGCTTTATCGCGCACGCCGATCTGGCGCAGCTCGATGCGGGTGTGGAACGCCGAGGCGAGCGACTTGACCAGCTCGCGGAAATCCACGCGCCCGTCGGCGGTGAAGAAGAACAGGATCTTGCCGCCGTCAAAGGCGACCTCGGCCGAGGCGAGCTGCATGTCCAGCCCGAGCCGCTCGATCTCCTGCTGGCAGATGGTATAGGCCTCTTTTTCGAGATGCTTGTTGCGTGCGCGGATACGTTCATCGTCGGCAGTTGCAAGCCGGAGCACCGGCCGAAGTTGTCCGGTGATGTCGCGCGACGGAACCTGATGCAGGCCGCTGGCAGCAAGGCCGAACTCAGCGCCGCGCGCTGTCTCGACGATGACATGGTCACCGGAGCGAATGGCAAATTCGCCCGGGTCAAAATAGTAGACCTTGCCGCCGTCTTTGAAGCGGACGTCGACAACGGTAGTGCGTGGGAGCGTCTCCCAGCCGCTGTGTTCCGGCGCAGCGGGCTGCTCCGGTGCCTGGGATGCCTCCGGCAGGCCATCTTCGGCGGTTGGGGTCAGATTGATTTCGTCCATAGTAACTCCTATCTGTCAAGTGGCGGAATGCCGCCGCAAATACACGCTGAGTGCGCCGCACACATGCGCGGGCGAGACGTTCAGGGAAAGAGCATCCATTGCTTCGCGTAGCCTGGAGACGGCGGAGAACATGTCCACCCCGGTTCGGCCGCGTGCGATTGTCCGGGCGGCGTCGGACACGGCGGGCGCGCCGGCGTGGGCGGAGAGTGCATCCGTCAGCAGCGAAATCCACTGCTCGAACACACGTTGAAGCTGGTCTCGCCGGTACTTCTCCATTGGCGCGAGAAGCGTCAGCAGCGCGAGCGCATCGCCTGTGGCAAACGCCGCGGCAAACGCGGCTGTCTCGTCGTCCGGCATATTCTGCCCGTCCAGCAGCGAGATTGCCTGGCCGAGCCAGCCGCCGCTGCGACGCACGGCGGATCCGATTGCCTCGTCCGTGCGGTCGGGGAACCGGGCGTGCAGCGCCTGTGCGGCGACGGACTCGTCGAGCGGGCTGAGCGTCAGCACGACCGCACGCGAGCGGACGGTGGCAAGCATTCGCTCGGCGTTTTCGGTCAGAATGAGGAATGCGCCATAGCCGGGCGGCTCTTCCGTGACTTTCAGCAGCGCATTCTGTGCCTCGGCGCGGGTCGGATCGAACGACTGCGGAAAGAGATAGATCTTGCGCTGCCCCTCGTTTGGACGGATGTAGAGCGACGCGCACGCGTCGCGGATGGTTGCGACGGAATAGTATTTGTTCGAATCGGTCACGGTGATGACGTCCGGATGCATACCGGCGAAAACCTTGCGGCAGGCGGGGCAGACGCCGCACGGCTTTTCGCCTGCGGCGGTGCACTGCATCGCCGCGGCAAGAATACGCGCAAGCGTTTTCCGGCCGGAGCCGACCGGCCCGGCGATCAGAAAAAACTGCGGCAGCGCGCCGCCGTCCGCAGCTGCGGACAGGCGCGATTTGATCCGTTCGTTGCCGAGAAAGCCGTCAAACCGCATGAACTGTCCTCCGTGCACAAAGTCGATACTTCATTATAGCACTATTTTGCCGGCTGCGCCACTTTTATTTATAGAGCGCAGCGATCGTAGCAATATGCTGCCGCATGCCATCCACAACGGACTGCGGCGAAAGCACCTCGACCGCCGCGCCGAAGCCGGCCAGATAGCCGTAAAACTGCTCGCTGATGGCGGCGCGCACACAGACAGTGAAGTGCGTGTCGCCGTCAGGGATCAGGCTGACGCCCGCGCCGAACCGGTCGATGACCGCACCGGCCAGCCGGTTTGCAAAGCGCAGCCGAACCTCCTCCACCGCTCCGGAAAACATACCGAACAGCGTCTCGGCGTACGCCCCCATGTCGAAGCTGCGGAACATCTCCTTGCCGTCGCGGTGTGCGTCGGTGAGCTGAATGGAAACCATTTTGTCGACGCGGTAGTGCTTGAGTTTCTCAGCGGCGGCATCGTATGCGATCAGATAGTAGTTCTGATCGTCCCAGGTCAGTGCAAACGGGCTGACCGTATAGCGAGCGCCGCCGTGGCGCAGCACGCGCTGCTTCGAGACGGCATAGTCGAAGTACTGGAATGTGATCTGACGGTCGTGCGCGATGGCGCTGTGCAGCTCATCGACGTTGTAGTAAATCGATTCGTTCATCGTCTTGATCCGGTTCTGGACATAGACCTGCCGCTGGAGCGAGCGCGCCTCGTGAACGCTTGCGAGAGACTCGATCTTGCCGATCAGCGCGAGCGACTTCTTGTGTGTGAGAAACCGCGACGATTGCACCGCGTCATTCAGCTCGGCCAGTTCAAACGGCCGGCTGGCAAGGTAGTAGCCGACCGGACGCGTGCTGGTGCGTTCAATGTCAAACCCGAACCGCGTGAGCGCATCGATGTCATCGTAGACGCTCTTGCGCTCGGCGCTGATGCCTTTGGCAGACAGATGCTGGATCATCTGCTGGACGCTCAGCGGGTGATTTTCGTCGGACTGCTCCATCAGATACTGCGCCAGATACAGCAGTTTCAGCTTCTGGTTTTCCGAGCGCGGCATGGCGCGCCTCCTTCCTGCCCGGCGCAAACCGCTTGACGCGGCTGGCCGGGTCTGCTATAATCACGTCAAACTGCATCACCGACAGTTCGAGACCATCCTGTCGCTAAACAAAACTACGGGGGTAAGGATGGGCGCAATGCGCCCATTTTTTGTTGTGCTGCCCGTGGAGGCGGCACATTTTTTTGGAGGAAAGAAGCATGAAACTGAAGCAATTTAACACCCGAACCATTGCACTGTGCGGCATCGTTGCAGCGCTCTACGCTGCGGTGACGGTTGCCTGGCCGCTGTCATACAATACGATCCAGTTCCGCATCACCGAGGCGCTGTGCGTTCTGCCGGCATTTGTGCCGACAACCACCGTCGGCCTGTTCGTCGGCTGCCTGGTGGCGAACCTGTTCTCGACCGTCTCGGCGCTCGACATTGTCATTGGCTCGCTGGCGACACTGCTTGGCTGCCTGTGGACGGCGCGCTGCCGGAAGCTCTGGCTGATCCCGCTGCCGAACGTGATCACGAATACGGTGCTCGTCGGCGCAATTCTCGCTTGGGTCTATTCGCCCGATGCACTGCTGCAGGGATTTGTTGTCAACGGCGCGGGCGTCGCACTTGGCGAACTGGTCGTGCTCTATGGGCTGGGGCTGCCGCTGGCGGCTGTGCTGCGGCGGACGAGGGTGCTCGACCGGCTGCACCTGCGTACGGCCTGATTCAGTTTTTCAGCCGGTCGGCTACGCGCGTGCGGATCGCCGCAATCCACAGCACCGACGCAAGCACAATACTGACGACGCCCTGCAGGCTGTTGCCGATTGTGTCAACTGCTGCGGTGCCCAGTCCGTAGAGCACCCATTCATACAGGAAGTAGCCCAGCACCATGATGCACTCGGCGCACACGCTTGCCGCCACGGCACCAAGATAACGCCGGCGGCGCAGTGTATAGGCGATCCCGGCGGCCGTGGCTGCCATCAGCGCCTTGATGACGAGCGTAACCGGCGCGTAGTATGCATAGCCGGAAAGCAGGTCCGCCAGCGCCGAACCGATGCCGGCTGCGCCCGCACCCCAGGCAGGGCCAAGAATCAGGCCGGAAAGCACAACAAAGCAGTCGCCGAAGTTGGCATAGCCGCTGCCGGGCAGCGGAATCGGGAACAGGATTGTGCCGATGCAGCAAAGCGCTGCCAGCAGCGCGCTGAGCACCAGGTTCCTGACGGATTTCGGTTTCATAACAGCGCCCCCTTTTCCGGAATATTTTAGCACGGATCCGTCGAAAAGAGAATACAAAATTCAACCCGGGAGCAGACACGCTCCCAGGCTGTGTGTTTTTGTTTTCTTATTCCGCCTGTGCGCGCGTCAGCCACTTGCGCTTGCCGTAGACATACCAAGTCATCACGGCGGCCAGTGTCATTGTGATGGCTGCGCCGGCGTACATTCCGCTCACACCGGTGACATCGCGCACGACACCCCAGAGCAGTGCGCCCAGGCCGAGGCCTGCGTCATAGAGAATGTAAAACGTAGACGAGGCGAGACTGGTGCGGTCTTTCGGCGCGCCCTTGATCGTTGAAGAGCTGAGAACCGGCATAATCAGGCCGGAGCCGAGACCGTAGAGCACTGCGGCGGCAAAGAACAGGGCAAGCGAGTGCGAGACAGTCAGAATCAGGAAACCCGCAACTGACAGGGCCATGCCTGGGATCGCGACCCGGACCGGCCCGTACAGGTCACCGAGTTTGCCGAAACCAAACTGCGTGATCACCATGACGATTGATGCAAGCGCAAAAAACGCGCCGGCCGTCGAGAACGAGGCAAACTCAAATGAATAGCCCCGGTCGTTGACATAGATGGTCAGATAGGTGGTGAAGCTGGCGTAGGAAACCATGACCAGGAACTGAATCAGCGAGGGCAGCAGCACCTCGACGCAGATCATATCGCGCAGGCTGCCGAGACGGAAGCGCCGGTGAACGCCGTTTTTGCGATCTTCCGCGCGGCGGGCACGGATGGCCGCGCCATGCGGTGTGGAGATGAACACGGAGCCCGCGATTGTGACGGCACAGCAAACCCCGACCGCGTAAAATGGGATACGGAAGTTGCCGCCTGCGACGAGCATCAGCGCGATGGACGGGCCGATAATCATCGACAGCGTGCCGCCGGCGGAGGTTTTCCCCATGCCCTCAGCCAAACGCTCCTGCGGTACGACATGGATATTGGCGATGGAGATCGTGGTCGAGACAGCGCCCGCGCCGAGACCCTGCACCGCACGCAGGATCAAAAGCGCTGCAACGGTGGGAATCCAGGCATTGAGCAGACAGCCAATGCCGAGTACCGCTGCACCCGCCACAGCGACGGGCTTGCGGCCGTAGAGCTCGAGCAGCCGCGCGCCGCAGGAGCGCGAAAAAATGATGGTCAGCGTAAACAGCAGGCTGGCGATGCCGGAGATGGTGCCGGTGATCGACGAGCAGGGCATGATGTCCTCAACATAGAGCGCAAGCGTCGAGTTGAGCATCTGAAAACAGAACGAGTTGGAAAACGTGATGACAATCAGCACGACCAGGCCGGCAGACCAGAGCTGCGGCGCGGACTGCTTGCGCGCTGTGGACAAGTTGATAACCTCCCCTGAGAGACGGGTACAGTGCTGCGGCGATTATCAGTATTATAACATGCGGCTGCGCGCACAGTCAACGGCGCACCGGCATGCGTGATTTGCAGGCTTTATGCGTTCGGCGCAGAGCCGCCTCCCCGCAGGGTTTTCTCGCGGTCGGAGAGAATCCTGGACAGGTGCGTGAAGAACAGCGTGCCGGTCGTGACGGCAGCGATGACATCGGCGATTGGCTCGGCGAGAAAGACGGCGAACACCTTGTCGTCAAAGAAATGCGGCAGCAGCAGAATCAACGGGATCAGCAGAATGAACTTGCGCAGCAGCGCCAGGCACAGCGAGATCTTTGCCTGGCCAAGCGCGACGAATGACTGTTGACACGCGTGCTGTACGCCGAGCGCAAACATACCGGCGGAGTAGATGCAGACGGCCCAGACGGCGATGTCGTAGAGTGCCGGATCGTCGTTGAATAACCCGACAAAAATGCCGGGAAACAGCTCGATCAGCACGCAGAACGTGACTGATACCGCGGTGCATGAGACAAACAGCAGCCAAAAGCCCTGCCGGACACGCTGCGACTGACCGGCGCCGTAGTTGAAGCTGATGATTGGCTGTGCGCCCTGTGCCAGACCGGTGTACAGACAGGTCATAATCGTCATCACGCTTGAGGAGATTGTCAGCGCACCGACGGCCATGTCGCCGCCGTATTTCTGCAGCGAGGCATTGAATACAACATTGAGCACGCTCTCGGTGCCCTGCATGACGAACGGGCTGACGCCGATGGCCAGCACCGGCCCGAGCAGCCTCCAGTTGGGCTTCAGATATGCCCGGCGGATGCGCAGCTTCGTCTTTTTACCCGACAGGAACAGCACGACCCAGACAGCTGAGACAACCTGCGCGATCACCGTTGCGATGGCAGCGCCCGGCACGCCCATATCGAATCCGAAGATGAAAACCGGGTCGAGCACAATGTTGGTCGCCGCGCCGATGAGCGTTGTACACATCGACATGGTCGCGAAACCCTGCGTGGAGATCAGGTTGTTCAGGCCGAGCGAGAGCAGCGTCGGCAGTGTGCCGATCAGATAGATCGTCAGGTACTGCGTCGCATAGCCGATTGTGTTTTCGCTGCCGCCGAAAGAGCATCAGCATCGGCCGCTGGATAAGCTCGAATACGACCGTTACCACCAGCGCGATGGCAACGAGCGCCGTCGTACATGAGCCGAGGATGCGCTCGGCCCGTTCGTGATTGCCCTCGCCCATTGAAATGGCGGCGCGCGCCGCCGCCGACGCCGACCAGCGACGCCAGCGCGGAGATGAGCATTGTCACGGGGAAACAAATGCCGAGTCCGGTCAGTGCTGCCGCGCCCTCGCCCGGGATCCGGCCGATGTAGATGCGGTCGACAATGTTGTAGAGCGCATTGACCAGCTGCGCCACCACGGACGGCAGCGCCAGCCGCAGCATCAGTGTGCCAACGGGGTCGCGGCCAAGATCATTGCCCCGCTTTTCTTTTTTTGCCATGGCGTTTGAACGGTCTCCTTTCGTCGGTTGTCAGTGTGTTTGCCGGTTGACATATTCTGCACGCAGCTTGGAGTAGACAATCCGCTGGCCGGAGTAGAGACTGTAATAGCCGCTGAGCAGATAGCTGATGGCGCACACCAGCGCGAATACCAGAGATCCTGCGCCGCCAAACAGTTCGACGGACAGGAGCACGGCGGCCAGCGGACAGTTGACAACGCCGCAGAACAGTGCCGTCAGTCCCAGCGCGGCGGCGAATCCGGGATCCAGACCAAGCAGGCCGCCGAACGCGCAGCCGAACGTGGAGCCGATAAAAAAGGTTGGTACGATTTCGCCGCCCTTGAAGCCTGCACCGATGGTCAGCGCGGAAAAGACGATTTTCAGCGCAAATGCATACCAGTCGGCCTGCCCGTCCTCGACGGCGCGGATGATGCTGTCCATGCCGGCACCGTTGTATGCGCGCGTGCCGGACAGCAGCGTCAGACCGATTACGAGCAGTCCGCCGCAGGCAATGCGGATATAGGCATTTGGCAGGAAGCGGCGGTAGAGCCGCTCGGCGGTGTGCAGACAGAACACAAAGACGATGCTGACCAGCGCGCAGGCAGCGGCGAGCACAGCCGCACGCCAGAGCACACCCCATCCGGCTGCGGGGATGACGTCCAGTACAAAGGAGGTCGGTGCAACGCCAAATGCAGCGGCAATCAGAGATGACACCGCGGCTGCGATGACGCAGGGCAGAAATGCCGCATAGTAGACCACGCCGACCGAGATCACCTCAATGCTGAACACAGCCGCTGTGACCGGCGTGCCGAACAGCGCCGCAAACAGCGCGCTCATGCCGGACATGGTGATGATGTGCAGGTCT